>NZ_JBEPEH010000046.1:0-108579 GCF_040300725.1 Dactylosporangium sp. NPDC000244 | reverse complement strand
TCAGCCTCCGCGACGTCCAGATCGCCGCCCGCCACGCCGACCCGCGAACGACGATGCGCTACGACCGGGCCCGCAACAACCTCGACCGCCACCCCCACTACATCCTCGCCGCCTACATGGCCTCCGGCACCTGACCTTGGAGCACGACCATGCCGATGAGCGGAAGTTTTGCGTCAAGGCCGAGGACCGAGCTCCAGCCGCACGGGTGGAAGATTCAGCCGGTGCCTGCTGTCGTTGACCACGCGAGCAATGTGTTCGCGCAGCACCGCAGGATCGCCTACCAGATCACGGATCTCCGATGCCTCGGCGGCCAAGGCGTGCTCCCAGCCGGTCGACGAGTTCGTTGCGGCAACCCGGGCGAGATTTTGCTCGGCGATCGTGGTCTTTCCGGCCAGGGCTGCGGCAACACCCGCATGGAAGGCGTGCCAGAGCGGTGATTCGTCGCGGCGCGCCGGGCGCGAGATCAGGCCGGACGCGACGGCATGGATATCGGGAAATTGCCGCCGAAGCTCGGCGGCCTGGCCCGCCGCGATGTCAGCCACCACGGCGACGTCCCGCGCGAACTGATCGGGATTCAGGAAGCCGACGTGCTCGGTCCACCCTCGTTCACCGATCGGCGGTTCGGACGCCCAGGAGCCGTCCGGACGCCAGCGCAGCCGAGCGCCCTCGTCGAACGCCCACCGGTCGCGACCGGCCCACAGCCACATCGCACCAACATTGAGGTACGTGCCAGGGCTGCGTCCGGGCTGGAACTCCACAACGGTCAACCACCACTGGTGGTCGGCGTACCACAGTCTCGAGCGCCCAGAGCGCACAAGGCCAAGTGGCGCTAAACGTGGTCCTGCCGCTGCCGCGATCAACCTGCCGGCTTCCTGGGCAACGGACATCGCCACACCATACCGAGCACGGCCTGTGCGCTCATGCCGCTGCTGGCGCTCGACAGTCGCCCAAAGATTTTCACCGACCGTGAGCGGATTTCGGCATGGTCGGCCGCGTCCGACCATGCCGATGAGCGCGCACGTGATCCCGCCTGCGGCCAGGGGTGCTATGGCCATCGGCAGCCTTGGCGCAGATGTAGCCTCCGTGGTTGACGATCAAGGCCGGCTGCGATGGGCCGCAGAACCCGACAGGATGAGGCGAGGCCTGACCGGCTGGCATCAAGAATCGTTTAGAATCGGGCGAACTGGATGGCGAACAGCACGAGGACCGCGGCGAGCACGACCCCGACCGCGACAAGCTTTTGACGCTGGTACCGCTTCGGCGTCGGCAGCGCGGCCAGGGCCAACGGCAGCGCGGCCGGCATGTACACGAACAGGCCGAAGAACATCCCGCACAGCGCCATCGGCACCAGCACGACGGTGACCAGCAGGCACGCGGCCCGGAAGTCCAGATGGTCCCGGCACGCCAGCGGAACCACCGTCAGCAGCACACAGATGACGTACAGCGGCGTCGACTCCGGATACCCAACCGCCAGTGGCACCGACACGAGCGTGGCGTAGCCGGCCCCGGCCCCCACGGTGAGCCGATCCCAGGCGACCGGTGTCAGCGCTACTTGAACACGTTCAACCACGCGGTTAGCGTAGACCACACCCGGAAGTACTTCATGCTCGTGTGACCTAATCGCGGCGACCACGGCCATGTCGACGTGCTGGGCAACCGCCGACGGTGCGCTCATAGCCGCTGTCTTCGCGCGGCGCGACGGCGGCCGTGCGGACCCGAGCGTGGTGCAGCTTATTGCTCCGGCATCGTCTGGGCGTCAAGGACGTCTTCCCAGGTGTTGTACAACGCCGGCCAGTTGGCTCCGGGCTCGAGCGCGCTTTCCGGAAGCCGTCCACCGACGATGGCGACACGCACGCCGACATGATCGCCGCCGAATCGAGCAAGCCAGCCAGCACAAGCAAGGTCCGCGTTGGTTCCCGGAGTGCCTTTGTGGCAGCCGAACAGGTCGTCGCCGAGCATAGGCTGCCGTCCTGTCGCCGGATCACGAACGGTGACAGCGAGGTCAGCCCATCGCTCGGCCGGGAACTTTGCAGCTGCGTTATCGGCATTATCTACACGGAACGGGCACTCATCGCAGGGGAAGCCCCGATGCGGGAGCGGCGCCGGTTCGACCATGCCCGTCACCCTACGATCGCGACCGGACCCGAACCATTCGCCGACCCGCCTCGGGTGCGCGCATCTGCCGCGATCCGCGCGCTACAGACCGTGATGGCCCGGCTGGCGGCTCGGCGCGCGGATCTAGCCGATGAGCGGGCATCCGATCTTTGCACTTGCGCGCTGTTGCTGGCCGCGTAGCGATCGTACGGTACATGGGTGGCAATCATGCTTGTATGCCGTGCGCGGCCTACGGAGCAGCAGGAGTCAGCAGCGCTCTGATCGCGCGCAGGTCGGCGGGGGCCAGTAGGTCGGTCGCGTCGAACGTTGCGATCCACTCGCGGAGAGCGGGCGTCCTGTCCGCCAACTGACGTTCCACGTCCTCTGCGAGGGTCGGCTCCTGCTGGTGCTCGCGCCAGTTGCCCTGGTCGGGGTCATAGACCCAGGCGTGCCCGGCATACGCCGCTGCGCCACGCCACCCGGCCGCGTAGTCATCGATGATGGCGTGGTCCGTCGCACCGGCGATGTGCAACAGCATCGCAGAGATCATGCCGGTGCGGTCCCGGCCTCCCGCGCAGTGCACGAGCACTGCCCCGTCTGCCCGGGCGACCGCGCGCAGAGCGGCGGAGATGCGGTCGGGGGCAAGCCGGGCATTGTCGGCCCAGCAGCGCGGATGATCCAGGAACGGCCCGCAGACCCGGAGGAACTCGGTGTCATCAGGGTCTTCGGTCGGCGCCGGCACGAAGACCAGGCCCTGCAGCGACTCGGCGCTGATGATCGGATGTTCTGCTCGACGCTGCGTCTCAGCCGGTGCGTTCCGCAGGTCTACCACAGTGCGCACGCCCGCCGCCTTCGATGCAGCCCACCCTTCATCGGTCAGGTGCTCCGGCGCCGCCGAACGGAACACCTTCCCGAACGCCGTGCAGCCGCCGACGCGCAACGCCCGACCACCCAGGTCCCGCACGTTCCGGCCACCCGACCAGTGCAACACGTCCAACATCGCCTCCGCTCAAAACGACTTCCATGCCGTTCATATGGTGCTTGGTCACGCTAGAACCAACCGAGTACGGCGCACACTCATGCCGCCGATCGTGCGCGGCGACTTTCAAGGCGGGTGCGGTCGGTGACGGGCCCAAGCGGCGCGAAGGTGCCCTGTTCTGTCGATGACGGCGCGCTGCCGAGTCGACCCATCCGGCCGCGCACCGTCAACCGTCGCTTGTGGCTTTTGTAGGCGGGCCGAGCGATCGAAGGCCGCTTGACCGTCCTGATCTGAAAGCAGCTGCCCCGGATCAGCGGCCGTCGACGGCTTGGTAACCGCTGATGTACTCGTGGGCGTCGGTCGGCATTGAGTCGCCTTCGTTGGCGGCCCACCAGATCTCGTTCTCCAGCCAGAAGCGGTAGAGGAACGACTCGAAGGATTCGGCGCAAAAGTCGATCTCGCCGCGCTCGGTATCGTCGGACTCCGGGCCGCCGTAGAAGTCCGACGAGGACACGACCGCATGGTCGGTCGCCGTGAGGTACAGGTACCAGTAAAGGCAGCCCTGCTGATCGGCGAGGAACCGAATCAGATAGCCATCGGAACCCGGCGCCTCTACAGGCACCGGATCTACGCTGATGTAGCAGGCCGTACAGGAGCGAATCTTGCTTTGCAACGCGGGCGAGCGCATGAACCGCAGGAAGACCGGCGGTAAGGCCAGGCCCAGTCTGTCGCAGGCGGCCTCCAGTTCGGGAAGTTTGGTGACCGGCTCGGTGCCGATGCTCCACTCCTCGGGCGTGGGCAGGTCGGCCAGCCACGCCAGGTCACCGGTCAGCTCACGCGCGACCGGTGGAAGCGCCTCGAACTCGTACCGGCCGTACGTGCCCACCGCAGGCCGGGCCGGCACCCCGGCCGCCTCCAGGCCAAACGCCCACCAGTAAGGACGAAAAGGTGAATCCTGCGCTTGCATGTAACCTCCGCTTGCCGACCTTGTCGGCAAGATACCGACTGGGTACGACAGAAACCTGCCGCTGCACACGACGCGGTCACCGAAACCATCCGGCACGCCAAACTCGCGGAACCTGATGCGGAAGTCATGCTCGGGGCGACGTGGCTCGACCGTGGTTACCGGATCTGCCGCGATCCGCTCGCTACGCAACGTCATGACTTGAGGATCGTCCGGCTTGCTGATCTGCCGAAAGTAGCGCGTCCTCCTGCGGGCTGGAGGGCAGTCAGGGGCACTAGGGGCGGTTGGCGTCGGGGTCGTGGCGACCGGGTAAGAGCGGTTCGAGGGCGCAGACGAGGCGGTCGAGCCAGTCTGTGGTGCCATCGTGCATGGAGGGGTGGTTCGTGACGGTCCAGGTCCTAACCGTCGCCGGGTCGAGTTCTGCAACGCCTGACATCCGGCGTAGCCGTGGCGACAGCCGGATCCCGGGCAGTTCGGCCAGGAGCACGGCGTCGTGGAGGTCCTTGCCGTCGCCGTTGCCTCGATCGGCGTGGTCGGCGACGAGCCATTGAAGTTTCCAGGCCAGTGACAGCGCCGCGCTCGCGGTCCAGAGTGCGGTGGGGGTGCCATCGATGCGCGGGATCGCGGTCAGCACCGCGGACTCGGGCAGCGTCTCGTCGTACGCGAAATCGATCTGTACCGCACCGCCGTCGAACGGCACCATGACGCGTACGCCCGCCCCGTCGTATCCCGTCGTCTCGTAGCTGCAGCCGAAGGCGGCGTCGAACTCGGCTCGTGCGGGGTCGAGCCGCACCCCGTCGGGTGTCAGCGGATGGGCTTCCAGCAGTTCGAGCAGATCCATATGCGGCCGGTCGGGCTCGATATCGTCGGCGCGCAGCCAGCGCAACCCGTCCGGCGGGAGGCGTGGCCGGTGGCCCTCGGCGTCGTATTCCTGTGCCGCCCACAGCTCGTCTCGTGGCCTGCGGTGCACGGTCTCCGGCGCGCTACGCACGCGGTGGAGCCCGTCGACATACGGATACGGCCACCAGCGATCCTGGGGCTGGACGGCTATCGGCCGGACGATCCAGTCGATGTCGGCAGGTTCGCGCGCGTGCGGTCCCGCCCACGCCAGCATCGTGACGCTGCCGCGCAGGACCAGCACATCCGCCAGCGGCGAGTCACCGACGAGGGCGAGGATGTGATCGATCGCCAAGCGGTGCGGATTCATGCGGAAATCCAGCCGGCGTCCACAGCCGGGTTGCTGTCCAGCACGACGTACTCCTGTTCGACCTCGACGATCGTGAGCCTCGCCGAGGTGAGTTCCGCGAGCAGTGCGTCGAGGCGGCGGCGTGCTTCCGGGCGGCCACAGCCGCGGCAACGCTGGGTGACGAACCGCTCATGGCGCCCGTCGGGGTCACCCCGGCGGGCGTTGCGGGACACATGCGCGGTGTGCCGCAGGCTGATTCGCCGGGCCAGAACGATGCCGGCATTATCGACGACCAGCTTGACGTGGTGCTCGAAGTACTGGTCCGGTGGGGCTTCCGCATCGAGCTGTGGCACACCACCGTTGAACGGCGATGCCTCCACCTTCACCCGCACGACCGTGAATCCGTCCCCGGCCAGCCGCTCCTCCCAGCCGTGCGCCTCGGCGGCCACGGCGGCGAGCCGACCGCAGGTGCGTAACGTCAGCATTGGCTGGTCGGGAGTCACACCGCGGTCGAGCACGATACGGGTGTATTTCAGCCCCTGCGCCAGGGCGAAACCGGCGAGCCGCGGATCGGCCAGCAACGTCAGATGGATCTCGAAGTCCCCGTCAAGCACGCCAGCGAGGCTAACCCCCTCGACAGGCCAAACGGCGGCCTCCCCCGCGACCGCACAAGGTGAACAGCCAAGATCACATTACCGGATCTGCCGCCGACGGTGCGCGGCGGCCTGTTCGTGCACGTCACAGCGAGTAACCAGCACGGTGAAGCCTAGGCTTCCTGTCCTGGCGATGAGTGCGCTTGCTGCCGGTGCGGGCGACGGCTCCGGCGGAGCCGGGTGCCGGCAGGCCGCCGCGCCGCGACCTGACGCTGCGAGGAGCGGACGGTCCCGGTTCCAGCAGGGGGACACTGGGCCACAGAACGATAGATTATGTTGGTGCCCTGGGCGTACGCGATCTTCATGTTCGCGCTCTCGATTCTCGCGATCACGCGACACCGAGTTCCGGAGAGATGGCGCGGCCGTGAGCGCCGATACGCGGCGATCACGGCGGGAACCGGTGCAGTGCTCGTGGCGGCCGCGGTGCTCGGCTGGGTCGGCTGGCTCTTCACGTTGATGGGCGCCGGGATGTTGGTGTTGTCTGTCCTCGCGGTCACGCGTATCTGGACGCCGCCAAGACTTCGCGGATTCGAATTGCCCTTCGCGGTGCTGACGTTCGGGTTCGCCGTCGTTTGGATACCCGGCGGCGTGTACCTGCAGACCGACGATGAGATGCGCGGCGCGGTTCCGATCCTGCTGCTCACCGGTCTCGCCGTCATCGTCGCGGGCGGGGTCTTCATGGCGCGTCGTGAGAGGCGACTGCGCCGGGAGAATGGCACCGGCCCGCTCCAGTGACGCTCTGCGGGATCGGGGTGCGGCCGACGGGTTATCCGAGTCCCCTATAACCCAATGGCGCGCACTCATCTGGCGCTGTGGGAGGGCAGTTGCGAACCAGCATTCGCCGCCCCGGTGGTGAATGGCCTGGGCCGACGCGATGCTGCTACGGATGGGCGGAATGGTCGACGGCGAACCACCCCGTGCCATCCAGCATTCGTAGCCGGCCGAGGGACGATAGGTGCTGGCAGGTCGCCTCCAGGTCCTCGTCCGGCACGGAGGGTGCATCGCAGCTCGCCAGGAATTGCTGAATGCGCCACACGTCGGCGGCTTCGACCACCGATCCGGTCGCCGGATCTCGCCGCAGGTCGACGTCCACCACTCGGCCGCGCCGATCGGTCATCAGACAACCCGCCCCATGTACGAGGTACGCGATCCCGGAAGCAGTGGTTCCTTCGCGCTCGATGACCCGCCCGGATCGGACGGCGTGCATAAGGCCCGCGATCCCGTCGACGCCGGGAAGGTCACCGAGCAACAGCGTCCTGACCTCGCTGTAAGCGGCGAGGAACGCCTGCGTTGCAGCGATCGCGTCGCCAGAGGTTCCATCCACTCCAGCATTGTCCGCGCGCACCAGCGCCGGTGCACGCACATGCCGCCGATGACGCGCGTCCGCTCGATTGCCGCCAGGTTGCGACTACTCATAGTTATGTCGATGGCGGCGGCGTTAGGGGCGGGGCCGGTTATGACCGCCCCGTGGAACCAGGTTGCCCGGGACGGCCAACCTGGTAGGCCCAGTCCGCACGCGTAACTTGCTGTCGCCCTGCTGGCCTACCTCGCTACGGCTGATCAGGGAAAACGCCACCGACGTGCGCCGGCTCCACTTACCGCGGACCGCCCACGCACCGGGCCAGCCGGGCCAGAACAGCGTCGAGGGAGAGGTCTGTGGCGCTGGGAAGCAGCAGGTCCGCTGCCTTGAAGTGGGCGTCGTGAGCATGCGGGTTCGGCACTGCCACGCATCGCAGCCCGGCCGCGTGCGCCGCCGCGACGCCGTGCGCGGTGTCCTCGAAAGCGACCGCCTCTTTCGCCGGCAGCCCGAGCCGGTCCAGCGCCAGCAGGTAGACAGCCGGATGCGGCTTGTGCGCGGCCACCTCCTCGCCGGTCGCCAGTACCTCGAACCGGGCTCGCAGCCTGGCCTGATCCAGCATCGCGCCCACGTGGGTGATCGGGGAGCTGCTCGCCACCGCCAGCCGGAGCCCCAGCTGCACGGCCCGGTCGAGCCAGCCGACGATGCCAGGTGTCGGCTCCAGCACCGCATTCAGTTCCGCCCGGTGCGCCATCCGCCGCGCGTGGCTGGACTCGCGGTCATAGGCCGGTCCGACTGCCGCGGCCAGCGCGGCGTAACGCGGCTCGTTTGAGCTTCCCCCGCTTTGATGGAGCGGTGGTTACCTGCCTCCGGTCGGGGCAGGGGTGAGGTTATCTGGCTCGGTCTGGGCGTGCCAGGCGGTCTCGTATTCGTCTGGGCTGCGGTAGCCGAGGTCGCGTTGGATGCGGCGGGTGTTGTACCACCCGTCGATGTATTCGAAGATCGCGTTCTCGGCCTCGTCCCGGGTCCGCCACGAGGTGCGGTAGACGAGCTCGATCTTCAGCGTCGACCAGAAGTTCTCCATCAGCGCGTTGAGTGTCGTACGAGTCGCCGACGGAACCCATCGAGGGCAGGATCCCGTTGTCGGACAAGCGTTGCGTGAACCGGAACGACGTGTAGTTCGAGCCTCTGTCGCTGTGGTGAATCAACTGGCCGTCGCGGACGTCGCGGGTCCAGATGCCGTACTCGAGGGCGCCGAGGATCAGGTCGGTGTCGCAGCGGTCGCCGGCCTTCCACCCGACGATGCGGTTGGAGAACGCGTCCCGGACCGCGGCGAGCCAGAACACGCCCTCGCCGCAGCGGATGCGGGTGGCGTCAGCGACCCACAACCGGTTCGGGCCGGTCGCGGTGAACCGTCGGTTGACCAGGTCCGGGGCCGGCGTCGCCCGCGGGTCCTGCACGGTTGAGCCGCCGCGCCAGCCGCGGCGCAGGAACGCGCCCTGCCAGCCCTGCCCGGCCATCAGCCGCTCCACGCGCTTGCGGCCGACCCGGATGCCGTCACGGCGCAGCTGGCGGTGGACCCGGTCCGCACCGTAGGTGCAGCCCGACGCGGTCCAGATGTCGTAGATGTTGGATAGAAGCCCCCGGTCGACCTCATCACGGTCGCAGGGCTGGGCGGCTTGGCGCAGCCACGCGTAGTAGGTCGAAGAGCTGATCTGCAGAACCCGTAACAGGAGCGCGACCGCGAAGCGGTCCGAATGTTCGTCGATGAACGTCATGACCGTCGCCGGGTCGGGTCGAGCTCCGAGGCGAAATACGCACTCGCCGCCTTCAGGATCTCGTTCGCCCGCCGCAGCTCAGCGTTCTCCCGCAGCAACCTGCGATTCTCCTCCACCAGGTCGCTGGACGGCCGGTCGGTACGCTCCCCGGCGTCGGCCTCGGCTTGGCGGATCCAGTTGCGCAACGCCTCGTGATGCACGCCCAGCTGCGCGGCCAGCCGCCGGATCACCGGCTTCGGGTCCGACTCCCGATACAGCCGCACAGCACGCTGCCGCAGCTCATCGGGGTACTTCTTCGGTGGTGCCACGGATCTTCCTCCCCACGGCCATCAGACCATGATCAAGAAGCTCCATGAAAACGGGGGTGGCTCAAGGCCTGCCAGAATGACCTGGTGGTGACAGAAATCGAGCGGAGCTGGGCCATGATCCGGGCGTGGCTGGAACGGTCGTTGCCCGGCTCGCTCACCCAGGCACCCGACACCTCGATGGAACCATCGACACTCGCCTCCCCACTGATGCCCATGGCCGACATTCAGGCGTGGTGGCGCTGCACGGCCGAACTCGTCGGTGGCATGGACCGGATCGGGCTGCTGCCACCAGGCTACGCGCCGCTGTCCCCGCAGGATGCGCACGCCCAGGGGGCACTGCTATCTCGGACACGCAACGAGGTACTACGCGATGTGCTGCCGTCGCCCGACGCGGTGCAGATCTGGGACCGAGAGCCGGCCGGGTCGCCACAGCGGCTGGCCTGGCTGCCATCATGGCTGCCGCTCGGCATGGACGTCATGGGCGGACTGCTGTTCGCCGATTTGCGCGACGGGCCGCTGCGAGGAGCGGTACGGTCGTTCTCCCACGACGGCGGAGCCGGCGAACGGATCCACTGGCCCAGCGTGCGATCCATGCTCGCCGACATCGCAGCCGGACTCTCAAACGGGACACCAGTGGACGGGTACCTGGCGCATGCCGACAAGGAGGGACAGCTCCGTTGGCGCCCGACGTTCCAGGCTCCTCTCACAAGAGCAGGAAGGTAAGGACACAACGATAACCGCGATCGTGCGTGGATAGCGGAGCACAGCGTCTAAAACCATGTCTCATTTGGGATGTTTAACCAGTTTGCGATAGCAGATGAGGGCACAGGCGATCGTGGTAAACGCGGCGAAGTGCTCGGCGTAGCGGCGGACCAGGCGCCGGTAGCGCGTCAGCCATGCCACGGTGCGGTCGATGACCCAGCGGTGCCGGGCCGAGGCGTTGTGAGGACTCGATCTTCTTGCGGGCGATCCGCACGGTGATGCTGCGCCGACGGAGCTCAGCCCGCAGTGCTTTGTGGTCGTAGGCCTTGTCGGCGTGCAGCTTGTCGGGCCGGCGGCGAGGGCGCCCGACCCGGCCGGAGACCGCGGGCATGCCGTCCAGCAGCGGCAGCAGCACCGCCGCGTCCGGGGTGTCCGCTGCGGAGATGGTGGTGGTCAGCGGTAGGCCGCCACGCTCGACCATGACATGGATCTTGCTGCCAGGTTGGCCGCGGTCGACCGGGCTCGGCCCGGTCAGATCGCCCCCTTTTCAGCCCGGACCTGGATCGAGTCGATCACCGCCCGGGACCAGTCCAGGTCGCTGTGGGCCTGCAGCCGCTGCAGCACCGCCAAGCGCAGCGCGGGCCACAGCCCGGCCTTCGTCCACTCGGTGAAGCGGCGGTGCACGGTGGCGCGGGTGACGCCGAACATCGCCTCCCGCAGCTTCCACCACGAGCACCCGGCCTGGGTCAGGTAGCAGATCGCGGCCAGCACCGCCCGGTCGTCCACCCGCCGCCGGCCACCACCCTGCGGCCGCACCGGCACGAGCGGGATCAACGGGCCTGCGATCTCCCACAGAGCATCAGGACACCAACGCTCCACATCGGACACACGGAAAATTGAACATCACGCTCAAGCCGGTGTCAGGCCCAAATGGGACGCGGTCCTAGACACCGGCACCGGCGACTGGCGGGGCCTCGATTTCCTCGGGCAGCGGGTTCTAATCACCCAACCGCTGGATCACCGGCCACGGGGCTGGATCGTCGCTACACCTGCGGGCCTGGCGGGGCAGCCATGCGCTCCCGTCAGACCTGCAACTCCAGTTCCAGCATCCTCGATACCTTGACCGCGGTGCAGGTTGTCGGCCGGTCAGCGGACCGACCATCGACGCTGTCAGATGCCGGTCGCTTGAAGCAGTGATGCGGCGAAGTCGGCGTCGATAGTCTCTACGGCGTGGGTGAAGCTGGTGTTGGGCCTCGGTTGGCGCCGGGTCCTGTCGTCGTCTGACTCGTCGTTGTGATCGTCCCCGGCGACTGGCTGGGCGAGGACGGTGTACAGGTCGGCACGCATAGGACAACAACTCCGTTCGATGGTGGTGTGAACTGCGGTGTGCTCGCGGGCTTGTCCGCTCCAGACGTGAACGGCCAAACGACCGCGTACAACATCGCGGCGAGCGCCGCGAGCAGAACGCCGTCGCGCAGCACGGTTATCCGAGCCCGGATCGTCTGCTCGCCAACCCCGACGGACTCTGCATAGCCTAGCGCCGCCTCACGCAGGACCGGCCGCCGACCTAATACGAGGTAACTGGTGTCGATACGCTGAAACACCGCCTGGGAGGTGAGTAGCGAGATGGCGCCGCCGGCAGCGAGCACGGCGAGCAGGGCGCTGGTCGCCCAGACACAGGTCAACACGACGCCGTGGTCGAAAACACGCCGGGCGCCCGCGGACAGTACCGCGATCTCGGCGAGGCTGAGCGTGAGCAGCGTCCCGGCCCTTGTCCGCGTGCGCTCAAGATCCGCCAGCTGCCGGTCCAACTGCCGACGCCCCTCCTCGACCACGATCTTCAGGTCGTCATTGTCCATGCCGGCTGGAACTCGGCCGCGACCGCACCGGTACACGAATGCAGGCCCGACGCACAGGGTTCGTGACACCACAGGCCGCCCTCGCCGAGTACCGACGACTGAGCCGCCAGCGGGACGCACACCCCCCCCCGACCCCGACTGTCCGACACGGTGCAGACGCTATGCGACGACTGGCTGACGTCCCGAACTCAGGAGTTGCAGCCGAACACTGTCTACAACTACGCCCGCCTGCTCACACTGATCTACCCCTACATCGGCCGAGTTCGCGCTTCCCGGCTCAGCGCCCGGATGACCGAACACGCCTACCAGCACCTCGAGACCGCCGGCTACTCACGCACCACCCTACGAACCCTCCACCTCGTCCTCGCCAAAGCCTTCGTCGAACAGACCGGCCGCCCCCTCGGCGCGCACAAGCCACGCGAGACCGACGACCTCCGACCCGTCTGGACCATCGCCGAAGCCCACACCTTCCTCGAACACACCACCGGCGACCGGCTCTACCCGCTCTGGCGACTCCTGCTCACCACCGGCCTACGCCGCGGCGAACTCTGCGGCCTCAAGTCGTCCGACCTCGAACCCGACCTCGCCGCACTCACCGTCCGCCGACAACACGTCGTGGAAGAACCCACCAGCCACGTCCGGGAGAAGCCACCCAAGTCCCACAACGGCACCCGCACCCTGATCCTCGACCCGGCCACCCTCGCGACACTGACCACCATCAGACCAACCACCAAGACGGCACTCGTCACCGGCCACATGTTCCTCGGCCGACGCGGCCAACCACTCCGGCCGGACAACCTCAGCAACCGGTCCAACCAACTCGCCCGCGCCGCCCACGTCCGCCCGATCGGACCTCACCAAATCCGACACCTTCTGGCCTCGAACCTCCACGATCTGGGCTATGGCATAGCCGAAGTCGCCGAACGTCTCGGCCACGACCCCGCCACCCTCATGCGCGACTACTCGCGCATCAACGCCACACGCCGCCGGCAGGCCGCTCACGACCTCGCCGATCTCGTCACACCAACTGCAAAGCTCATGACCTAGTGCGGTGGCCATGAACGTTCACCGGGTCGGTGACACGCCGGGCTGGATCCACCCGGTTGCGGGCCACCTGTCGCACGCTCGATAGCGCTCATGTTCGCTGTCGAGGGTGAGGTGGGTGGATGGCTGAGCCTGTCCGGGCGCGGCGGTTGAGCGATGAGGAGGGCCGCCGGTTGCAGCAGATTGTGCGGCGGGGCAAGCACGAGTCGATCCGGGTTCGCCGGGCGTTGATCATCATGGCGTCGGCGTCCGGGACGCCGGTGCCGGCGATTGCTCGTCTGGTCGCGGCGCACGAGGACACCGTTCGGGATGTGATCCACCGGTTCAACGAGATTGGGCTGCGTGCACTGGACCCTAACTGGGCGGGTGGCCGTCCCCGCCGGATCAGCGAAGACGACGAGGCATACATCGTCGCGACGGCCATGGCGCGGCCCAAGCAGCTGGGCCGCCCGTTCACTCAGTGGAGCATCCGCAAACTCGCCGACTACCTGGCCACCAACAAGGTCCGGCGGGTGTACCTGGGCCGGGAATCGTTACGGCAGCTGCTGCACCGCAACGGCATCTCCTTCCAGCGCACTCGCACCTGGAAGGAGTCCACCGACCCGGACAAGGATGCCAAGCTCGACCGAATCGAGGAGGTCACCACCGCGTTTCCGGACCGGTGCTTCGCCTTCGACCAGTTCGGGCCGCTGTCGATCCGCCCGCACCATGGCACCGGCTGGGCTCCGAAGACGCGGCCGGACCGGTTGCCGGCCACTTACAAGCGCACGCACGGGATCCGCTACTTCCACGGCTGCTACAGCCTCGGCGATGACCAGCTCTGGGGTGTGCTGCGTGCCGATCACACCTTGACCGCGCTCAAGTCGATTCGTGCGGCCCGGCCGGATGGCGCCCCGATCTACGTCATTCTGGACAACCTCTCGGCCAACAAGACCCCAGCGATCCGGGCGTGGGCTGCCCGCAACAAGGTCGAGCTGTGCCTGACTCCGACCAGCGCGTCCTGGGCGAACCCGATCGAGGCCCAGTTCGGGCCGCTGCGCCGCTTCACCATGGCCAACTCCAACTACCCCAACCACACCGTCCTGGCCCGCGATCTGCATGACTACCGACGCTGGCGCAACGCCAACGCCCGCCACCCCGACGTCCTAGCAGCCCAACGCCGCGAACGCGCCCGCATCCGCAGCGAACGTCAACAATCCTGGGGTCGTCCACGCTCCAAGGCCGCTTGACCTACTCGAACCGTTGGCGGCGGCTGATCAACGCAGTGCATCGGCCTCACCGACCGCCACGAGCAACTCAATCGGCAACTCCGGATCTCCCTGGCCAACGGCGAGCGCAACCCACCGACCACCATCCAGCGGCCGCCAGACGAACATCTCACCACTGAGCTGGCAAAGCTGGTTCATCGGTTCCGGCGCGTGGTCCTCACCCCACAGATACGGCTCGAGATCAACAGTCCGGGGCTCGCCCCAGCGGGCCGTCAGCACGGTCGCCAGCGTCCGGAAACCGGCGTCGATCTCCGCCTGCGCTGTCTCGACGATCTCCTCGCTGCGGTCATCCCAGAAACTCCGGCTGGCCTGCAGGACATACACGTGGAAGCCAGGCCCGCTCGACTGGCGGCCCTCTCGTGTGTTCCCACCTGGAAAAGGAAGCACGAGCAGGCCGTCGATGATCGCGAGTCCCTCTTGCATGACCATGCCAAGAGGCTAGAGAACCCGGCGAACGTATCTGGTCACCGCACTAGCCACGCCCGAAACACCGCATCGCGACGGGCCCACGTCATAGACCCCTTTACTCGGCCGGTTTATGCTCGAGGCGACCTGGGAGAACGTGCACGAGCACGTCGCTGGGGCCTCCTACGACTGGGGGTCAAGGGGTCGTGGGTTCAAATCCCGCTGTCCCGACACGGAAGATGGCTTGAGCTGGGAAAACAGGCTCAAGCCATCAGTGTTTATAGATGATCAAGATGAACACTCCCCGTAAACCCCCCCACTTTCAGTCTCCACGACAGCCCGGCGCCACAGCCCAACGGGCGACGGGATCAGTCGGACGGAGCGGCCCACATTCGTGCGCCTCGCGCGATCCCCCGAGCCGGGCATCCGAGCTCAGCACCGCCACCGGAATGCCAACGACGCCGTCACCACCCCTCGCTGGCGTCAGCCTGATCACCGCCCGCCAAGTCTCAGTCCTCCGGGTCGCCCACCCAGCCCTGGACGGTAACCCTGTGCAACTCAGCCATCACCTATACACCGCGGGTGAGCTGGCCCGTTTCACGTAGGCGTCGCAGGTTCGTGCCGGCGTCGGCAAAGGCGGTGTGCCAGTCGCCGCGGGCGCGGGTTTTGCCGAGCAGGAGCCGGCGCGTGTCGCTGGTGAAGCGTTCCCAGGTGACCTGATCGACGATGGCGGGTCGGTCGGCGTATTGCGCACGGTGTTCCAGGGTTTCTGCCCAGACGTCGCCTTGTTCGTTCGGCTGGAACGTGGCGATCGACAGCGCCGACGTCACCCCGTAGCGGGCGTGCCGGGGACGCCCGTCAACAGGCGCCCCGGCAGGTCCCGCTCATACCTGACAGAGATCACGCTGAACCGCCGTTATGGTTGCGGCGTGACGCGGCTCGACTTCCGGATCCTCGGACCGCTTGAGGTGCGGACGCCGGCCGGCGAGCCGCTCGATTTCGGCGCCCGCAAGCAGCGCGCCGTCCTGGCGCTGCTCCTGGTGGATCCCGGCCGGGTGGTGTCGCTGGACCGGATCGTCCACGGGCTGTGGGCCGGCGAGGCGCCGTCGAGCGCGACGGGCACCCTGCAGGCGTACGTCTCCCAGCTGCGCCGGGTGCTCGAACCCGACCGGCCGCCGCGCACCCCGCCCGCCGTGCTCATCACCCGCGACCCGGGCTACGCGCTCGCCGTGGAGCCGTCCCAGGTCGACGCCGCACGCTTCGCGACGGCCGTCGAGGCGGCCCGGGCCGACCTGCGCTCCGGCGCCTACGACCGCGCGGAACGTTCCCTGACCGAGGCGCTGGGGGAGTGGCGCGGCGCGCCGTTCGCCGACTTCGCCGACGAGGAGTTCGCGGTCGCGCCGGCGGCGCAGCTGACCGAGCTGCGTGACAGCGCGGTCGAGGAGCTCATCGAGGTCCAACTGGCCACGGGTCGCCTCGCCGGCGCCGCGGCCTCGGCCCAGGGCCTGCTGGAGCGCCACCCGTTCCGCGAACGGGCCTGGGGTCAGCTCATGATCGCGCTGTACCGTAACGGCCGGCAGGCGGACGCGCTGGCCGCCTACCGCCGGGCCCGCGAGGTGCTGGACGCCGAGCTGGGCCTCCCACCGGGCCCCGACCTCCAGGCGCTGGAGGCGGCCATCCTGCGCCAGGATCCCGACCTCCACCCCGCCGGCAGGGCGCTCGTCACACCGGATATTTCCGAAAAATCGGTAATGTCAGGCCAAGGTAGCCGAGCTTTCGGAGCGGCGGGGGGTCAGGCGCGGCGCGTGGCCACGGGTGAGGAACGAGGGCCGTCGGCTGGCCGCGGGGCAGCGTTCGCTGGAGGGCCGCCGGCCGGTGACGTCGAGCCGCTCGTCGGGCGGGCGGCCGAGGAGCAGCGCGTCGCCGAGCGCATCAACCAGGCCGGCGCCGGGCGCGGCGGCGTCCTGCTCGTCGTCGGCGAAGCCGGCGTCGGGAAGAGCCTGCTGGCCGAGTGGGCCGCCGCCACCGCCGAACGGCACGGGCTCGCCACCGCCTGGAGCCGGTGCGTCGAGTCCGGGGCCACGCCCGCGTTCTGGCCGTGGGCGCAGGTGCTGCGCGCGCTGCCCGACACCCCGGAGCGCCGGCATCTCCGCGACGTGCTCGCCGGGCGGGGCGAGAGCGAGTGGCGCCGGCAGGACCCCGACGCCGCGCTGTTCCACCTGCACGAGGCCGTGGCCGAGACGCTGCGGGAGGCCGCCCGCGAGCGGCCGCTGCTCCTCGTGGTCGACGACCTGCACGTCGCCGACGCCTCGTCGCTGCAGCTGCTCGCGCACCTCGCGCCGGCCCTGCACCGGCTGCCGATCCTGCTGCTCGCCACGCTGCGGCCGGAGGCCGGCGACGCCGACCCGGCGCTGCGCGAGGCGCTCGCGCTGCTCGCCAACGAGCGCGGGGCGGAGCGGCTGCGGCTCGGGTCGTTCACGGCCGCCGACGTCGCCGACTACCTCGGCGGACGGCCGAGCGCCGACGTGGTCGAAGCCCTGCTCGAACGTACCGGCGGAAACCCGTTCTATCTCAAGGAACTCCTGCGGCTGCTGGCCAGCGAGCACCCCGGCGGCTGGGGCTCGGCGCAGGCCGTCGTGGACACCGGCGTGCCCGAGAGCGTCCGGGACGTCATCTCCCGCCGGGTGTCCCGGCTGCCCGACGACACCCAGGTCCTGCTGCACGCCGCCGCCGTGATCGGCCGCGACGTGAGCCTGCTCGTGCTGGAGGCGAGCACCGACCGGCCCAACGAGGCGGTGCTGGAGGCCCTGGAGCCGGCCGTCGCCGCCGGGCTGCTCACCGAGGTGCCGGGGACCTGGGACTACCGCTTCTCGCACGCGATCGTGCGCGACACCGTCTACGGCGGGCTCAGCCGGCTGCAGCGCGCCCGGCTGCACAAGCAGGTCGGCGAGGCCCTCGAACGCACCGAGGACCCAGCCCTGCTGCCGCTGCTCGTCCACCACTTCACGATGGCCGCGCCGCTCGGCGTCGCCGACCGGGCCGTGCGGCACGCCCGCCGCGCCGCCGAGCTGGCGATGGCCCAGCTCGCCTACGACGAGGCCGCGCGCTACCTGGAGACGGCGCTCGGCGCGACCCGGCCCGGCGCCAGCCAGGACCGCGGCCGGCTGCTCGTCCAGCTCGGCGTCGCCCGCCGCGCCGCCGGCGACGTGGCCGGCACGCGGGCCGTCCTCGACGAGGCGCTCACCATGGCCACCCAGCTCGGCGACGACGAGCTGGCGATCGACGCGGCCACCCTGTTCGGCGGCGTCACCCTGTGGAACTGGCGCCCGTACCTCGGCGTCGACGAACGCATGATCGGCATCCTGCGCGCCCAGCTCAGCCGGCTCGACCCGGCGGACGACCGGCGGCGCGCGATGCTGCTCGGCACGCTCGCGGTCGAGTTGTACTACAGCGCCGACCGCGCCGAAGGCGAGGAGCACGCGGCGCGGGCCGTCGCCCTGGCCCGCGGGAGCGGCGACCCCGACCTGCTGGTCCGCACGCTGAACAACTACTGGGTCGCCGCCTGGGTGCCGCAGCGGGAGGCGCAGCGCCGCGCGGTCGTCGACGAGCTGCTCGCCGTCGAGGCGCTCGCGCCGACCGTCGAGGTGACCGCCCGCGTCCACCGCATGATGTCGGAGACGATCGCCGGCGACCTCGCCGGGTTCGACGCCGATCTCGCCCGGTGCGTCCGGCTGGTCGAGGAGATCCGCACGCCGGTGCTGGGCGCGCAGGTCAGGTACGCGCGGGCCGGGCGGGCCCTCGGCGCCGGCGACTGGGCCACCGCGGAGCGGCTGGTCGACGAGGCGTTCGCGATGCAGCAGCACACCAGCCTCTGGGGCACCCAGTGGATCCGCCTCGCCATGCTGCACACCAGCCGGCGCTTCCAGGGCCGGCCGGGGGACCTGCGCGACGAACTGGTGCGCACGGCCGACGAGCCGCTCCTGGAGCTCCTGCGCCCGATCGCGGTGCTGGCGGCCTGTGAGTCCGGTGACGAGGACCTGGCCCGCGAGTTGGTCGACCGCTGGGGTACCACCCGGGAACACCTCTGGTCCTGGACCTTCATCGCGTTCCAGTGGGGCCTGGTGGCGGCGCGGCTGGGAACGCCGGACCCGCGGGAGTTGTACGACGAGATCCTGCCCTTCGCCGACCAGTGGTCCTCGGTCGGGAGCGGCTGCGCGACGTGGGGCACGCTGCACTTCGTGCTGGCCGAGTTGGCCGCCCGGCTCGGCGCTCCCGCGGCGCTCGAGCACGCGACGGCGGCCCTGACCGAGCACCGCCGGGCCGGCATCGCCCACCTGGTGGCCGCGAGCGAGGCGCAAGTCGCGCGGGTGGCGGCGCAAGTCACGGCCTAGTTGCCCACAATTGGTGCCCCGCAGAGTGACTCCTGCACGGCCCCCGCCCCGGGAGCCTCTGTTCTAGGGCAGTTCTTCGATGACGCTTTCTGACATTTCGATAGATGACCTGACCGCCGCCGTCGCCGGCCCGGTGTTCGTGCCGGGCGACGAGGGGTACCCCGCCGAGATCTTCGCCTGGAACGCCGCCCACCAGCACAAGCCGCACGTCGCCGTCGGCGCGACCAGCGCCGCCGACGTGGCCGCCGCGGTCCGCTGGGCCGGCCAGCACGGGCTCGCCGTCGCGGTCCAGGCGACCGGCCACGGCGCGGTACGCCCGGCCGAGAGCTGCGTGCTCGTCTCCACCACCCGCATGCAGCACCTGAGCGTCGACCCGGCCGCCCGCACCGCCCGCGTCGGCGCCGGCGTGTGCTGGGCGCAGGTGATCGAGGCGGTCACCCCGCACGGCCTGGCTCCCCTCAACGGCTCGTCCTCGAACGTCGGCGTGGTCGGCTACACGCTGGGCGGCGGCATGGGCCCGCTCGGCCGCGCGTACGGCTTCGCCGCCGACCACGTCCGCTCGATCGAGATCGTCACCGCCGACGGCGCGCTCCGCACGATCGACGCCGACCGCGAGAGCGACCTCTTCTGGGCCGTCCGCGGCGGCAAGGGCAACTTCGGCATCGTCACCGCCATGGAGTTCGGCCTGGTCGAGGTGGCGTCGCTGTACGCCGGCGGGATTTACTTCGCGTCGACCCACGCCACCGAGGTCCTGCACGCGTACCGCGAGTGGGCCCCCACCCTGCCCGAGCGCACGAGCACGTCGATCGCGGCGCTGCGCCTGCCCCCGCTGCCACAGCTGCCCGAGCCGCTGCGCGGCGCGTTCGTGGTGCACCTGCGCTTCGCCCACCTCGGCCCGGCCGAGGAGGGCGCCGAGCTGCTGGCCCCGATGCGGGCGGTGGCCCCGGCCGTCATCGACGGCGTCGGCGAGCTGCCGTACCGGGCCATCGACGCCGTCCACGAGGACCCGGTCGACCCGATGCCGTCCCGCGAGCGGGGCGCCCTGCTCGGCGGCCTGTCCGCCGAGTCGGTCGACCGCCTGCTGGAGGTCGCCGGCCCGCAGATCGCCGACCTCCCGGTCGTCATGGTCGAGCTCCGGCTGATGGGCGGCGCCCTGTCCCGCCCGGCCGCCGTTCCCAACGCGGTGAGCGGCCGCAACGCCGCGTTCTCGCTGTTCGTCATCGGCCTCGGCGTCCCCGATCTGGCCCCGGCTGTCGACGCGGTGAGCGCCGACATCCTGGCCGCGGTGGCCGCCGACACGGTGCCGGGCGGGCTGGTGAACTTCTCGGGCAGCGCGGTCCACGAGGCGCTGCTGGCCAACTGGTCGCAGCCCGATCGCGACCGCCTGCTGCGGGTCAAGCGCTCCTACGACCCGACGAACCTGTTCTCGACCAACCAGGCGCTGCTTCCCTAAGCGCCCGTTCCGGCCAGTTCGCGGTACTCGGCGGGAAGCCGGCCCAGCGCGTGCCGCACCCGCGCGCTGTCCGGCAGCCCGCTGAGTGTCGCGAGGACGACCCGCAGCCCGCGGGTGACCTCGTCCTGGTTGAGCCCGGTGCGCTCGCGCGGGTGCCGGGTGAAGTCCCGCAGCGGCTGCGGGTGGGCCTGCCCGTCGTGCTGGGTCACGTGCCCGGCCAGCTCGATGGGCAGGTCGAGCGCCAGCTCCCGGCTCTCCCCACCGCTGAGCTGCTCCAGCGCGGCCCGGATGAGGTCCAGCGCCTCCTCTTTTGGCCAGCCCGGCCTGCTCCGCGAACGTCCTGTCGTCCACGCCGTCCAGCCTTCCGGCTTCCGCGCACACGAATCAAGATCGCCACCTGGACCACCGACTTCTACAACCGCCGACGCCGCCACTCCGTCTGCGACGGACGCTCACCTATCGACTACGAACGATCAACGGCTCGTGCACTGGAGGCCCAGGCCGCATAACGGAGTCCTCCACGTTTCTAGGGGATTGACAGCATCACCTAACGACGTTCCAGGGTCATACTCAGCGCCATGGACGACTGGGATTCGGTGGCGCGGGCTGCACAGGAGCGTGGTGACTGGGATGAAGCAATCGCGGTTGTCGGCTCCGTTGCCGAGTGTCTCAGCCCGGACCCCTACCTTCACAACGCACACCTGTGGCACATGGACCTACTCGCGAAGGCGGGGCGGCTCGATGAACTCGCCCGCCGGGGCGAGAGCGATCAGTGTGCACGCCGACGGCTGGACCGCCTGCTGTACGAGCAGGGGCGCGGCAGCGACCTCCGGCATCGCGCCGAACGCGGCGACAAGACCGCGTTCTACATGATTGTGCGCCTGCTCCGTGATCGGGGCGACGAAAGAGCAGCTCGCCAGGCGGTTGCCGACATCGACCAGACAGACACGTACGCGACGCAACTCGCGCACGAGCCGCGCACTCACGTTGGGCGGAACGGCAGCAGTTAGTGACAGTGATCAACACTCCGGGCGTCATCGAGCCGACTTTGCCGGGGCCCTGCCTGGATCCCCTCCTCGGCAGGGCAGCGTAGTCGGTTGACGGACTGCCGAACTGTGCCCCAGTAACGCAACAGGACAGGATTTCCTAGTCCTCATCAAAGCGGTACAGGTCGGACGAATAAGCATCCTTGGCCGGGAAGATGCCCCTCACGCCTTACGACCCGACATCGCTTCTGTTAGGAGAACGGCAGCGTAGGCGTCTCATCGAGCAGCGGAGGCGGCTATGGGCGGCGACGCCGTGTTTCAGCGGTGCGGGTGCGTGAACCCAACTACCGGCAGGAGATGGGACCGGGCGTGTCCCCGGCGGGACGAGGAGAGGCGCGGCTCGTGGTACTTCGCCTGCTCGGTACCCGACCGGTTGGGTCGGGCTCTGCGGGTGCGCCGGGGTGGTCACGTACGCCTGGTCGCCTCCTCCTCATGAACGGCTACGCGCTCCATCGGCACGTCGCACCTCGATTCCCATACCGCCTCACTGCCGTCTGGTATGGCCGGCTGAATCTCGCGCGACCATTACCGCCAGTCACGCTCCCGCAGTGATTGGCAACGTGCATCTTCGCCGTATGACGTTGTGATACGGTCGGGCGGTGGTGGAACGGGAGTACCTGTGGACGGATGAGGGCCTTACCGTCGCCCGTCGCCGCAAGGTTGCCCTCGAGGAGGTAGAACAGGCGCTGCATGCCCCGCCGGGGTTACGGTTCGAGCGACGGATCGGGGATCTACTGCTCGTGGTGATGGGGATGGCTGGTAGCGCGCGGGTCGTCGCGGTGATCTGCGAGCAATTGCACCGAACCACCAAGTATCGGATCTTGAGTGTGAAGGCGTTGGCCGGTGCGGAGCTGGATGAGTGGAGGAGGCGAGTTCTGTGAGTGGTCCTGACTTCGAGCGGATGTCGAAGGACGAGGTCGTCGCGTGGTTCAACACCTCGGAGGATGTCTCGCCGCTGCTGTCTGCGGTGACGCCGGTGTCTGATGAAGTGGCCTCACCGGCGGTGGACGGGCCGATGGCGCTGATCAGTATCCGGTTGCCGGTCGCGATGGTAGACGAGTTGGAGAGCCTCGCGGACATAGAGCGCACCCGACGTTCTGACATCATCCGAGACGCACTGGCGTCATACATTAAGGAACGAACGGCGCCGGTCGGGCCCGATGACGCGCAACAGGCGCTCGAGGTGCTGCGGAAGGTGGTCGCCGGACGGTTCGGCAGCCAGGCCGAGGCTGCATAGGTTCGGCGGCGCGGCTCGTCTGCCGTGGACTCCTCGGCTCGGCTGACTACACGGCAGCTGAACGCCTTAGCAGTGCTAAGAACACGATCTCGGGCACGTGGTCGCCGAGGGCCGCACCGCATCGGCTGCGCCGTCCCCCGACCGGGTGGCTGCAACACAACGAGGCTCGGCGACCTATCGCGTACCGAACACGACGCGAGGCTCTGTTTTGGCAAGCAACTCGGCCCCTACCGTCTCCTGGACTATTCGCTGGCCCACCGCCAGCAATTGGGCAATGTCTTCACCCCGCGGTCCCGAAAGCCATTCGCGGACCCACCGGCACAAGACGTCGTCTGCCAGGTACGGCGTGTTGCGTGGCTTGCCCCCGGCGAAGCACAAACGGTACAGGTCACGCGCAGGCTGCAGATCGCCGAGCCCCAACGTCGCCGCTTTACCAGCGGCCATGCGAGCGGTACGGAGACCGTGTGTGTCGATATCCCCGAAGTACATCAGGCGAGCCGGAGGCGGCTCGGTCGCCGCCAGGCTCGTCAGCCGGGTGCTGACCTGGTTGTCGGAGCCCCAGATGATGCGGCCATTCCACCCATGACGGCGGGCCGTGCCGGCCAAGGTGCGGAATGTCGTCCAGTTCTCCACGACGAGCCAGGGCCCGTCGCCGAGAACCTCTTGATGCACCGGCGGCCAGCAGGGCTCACATCGCAGCATCTCGTACGAAAGCCGGTCGGCTCGGAACAGCGGTCCGAACACCACGGCATCGAGCGCCTTTTCGTCACCACAGATATCCAACGACCGTTCCCGCAGCGGTACGACCGTGTCGCCGCGGCGGCCGAGCCAGGCGTTGACGGTTGCCAGAAACCGTCGGTCCGCGTCGCCGAGTTGGCCGGATGCCTCCAGGCCGGCGGCCCAGCCGAGTTCGGCGTTCCAGATCGTCGACGACCGGCGCGCGGCCGCGGGACCGGTGGCCGAGACCTTGGTGACGTACGCCGGCAGATGCGGTTCGGCGGCGGTGTCCCACCGGGTCCGGGGCACGGTGACGACGCCAGCCAAGACGAGCTCGTCGAGGCCGGCGGCGATTCGGCCGCGCCAGCCCACGGCGGTGGCTCCGGTGCGGTCGATCGCTGCCGCCGCGGCGAGCAACGTCGGCAGCGGCACCCGCTGCCCGGTGGCATTCGAGATCGCCTGGGCCATGGCGATCGCCAGCGCGTTCATGCCAGCGGCTCGGCTCTGGCCGAGCTGACGCGCTCAACGACGTTGACTTGGGTCGCGTTGCGCGATGCCTCATCGTCCGCGACGACATAGGCCACCCCAGGCCGGCCAGCTGCAGGCTTCTTGCGCATGGCGGTGATGCGTGGGAACGCGCCGACGGCGGCCAGGTCGCCGATGCCGGTCCAGAACAGCAGCTGGACACCGTTGGCGGCCGCCACCTTCCGCTGCAGTTCCAGAAACGGCAGATAGTTGGCCTTGCCCAGCGGGTTGTCCAGCGGCACCACACCTCCAGCAGCTCCGGCTCGGGCGCCGGTTCGATTCTCCGTACGCAGCTTCGCAAGTACGCAGAACAGCACGAGACTTGCGGTGAGGTTCTCGCCACCTGACCACTTGTGGATGTGCTCGACCGGCGTGCGGCCGGGGGGCTGATCGGGGGCAGGCTTGAGGATGCTGGCACGGAAGCCGTCCACGACGGCGGCGCTGGTCGCGCG
Organism: Dactylosporangium sp. NPDC000244; assembly: GCF_040300725.1. NCBI lineage: Bacteria > Bacillati > Actinomycetota > Actinomycetes > Micromonosporales > Micromonosporaceae > Dactylosporangium > Dactylosporangium sp. NPDC000244. The sequence continues at coordinate 84,221 of NZ_JBEPEH010000046.1, read as the reverse complement.
CCAGAGCAGCTCCACTGGATCGACGTCCACCTTGCCGGCCGCGACCATCTGGTCGACGAGTTCCCCGATGCGGACCTGGACCTGCTCGGGTGTCGGGCGCGTGCGCGGACCGACCAACAGGAACGGCTGACCGGCCCAGGGACCGATACCGTCCGGCAGCTCGGAGAGTGTGGATGCGCGGCTCAGATCGGCTATCGCCTCGGCCACCAGGTCGCCGAGGCGGGCAACCACGTTGCGTTTGTGGGTCTCCACCTGCGTAAGCTGCTGGGTGATCGCCTGTTCCCGGGTGGCGAGGTCGAGGGCGAGCTCCACCGCGCGCGGCGCGACCCGGTCGACCAGCTGATCGCCGCGCAGCAGGTCGCGCATTTGCCGTACCGCCATACCGTGCTCATCGTCGGCGAGACGGGCGAAGCGGTCCTGCAGTGCCCAGTTGCGCAGCGCGTCGGCGCGCTGGGAGCGGCTCGACATGGCGCTCTGGTGCGCGCTGTCCACGCCGTCGAGCCGTCCCGCGAGCCTCGCCACGTCCTGGCGGACCCGCTCGTCGTCGGGATCGATGTCACCGAGCGGGCGCTCTCCCGGCGCGACGCCGGAGAGTTTGTCGGCCTGATCGGCCAGCATCCCTCGCCGCGCCGACCATTGACGCGCCCGGGCGGCCTCGTCGTCGCGTTCCTTCTCCAACCGGCCGACCTCGGCCTGCCGTGCCGCGGCCACTTCGGTCAGATCGATGGTCCGGGCGACGTCGAGCGCCGACCGGTGCTCCCGGACCGCGTCGCGGTGCCGGCCGGCCGGTCGGTAGGCCTCGCCGAGGCTGTTCAGCACCGTCGCCGTGGCCTCGCTCGCGTCGCCGGTGAGCGCGGCCGCCCGCCGGCCCGCCTCGATCGCCGCGTCGTGGCGGCCCAGATGGGCGTTGCTGACGCACAGCGACGCCAGCGCGTACGCCTGGCTCGGGCCGCTGCCGATGTCGCGGTGCAGGGCCAGGGCCAGCGTCCCCTGCTCGACCGAAGTCGCCGAACGCCTCGGACACGACCCAGCAACCCTCATGCGCTACTACACCCGCATCAACGCCCACCGCCGCCAACAAGCCGCCCACGACCTCGCCGAACTCGTAACACCGACGACAACCTGATTCACGGCAGCGCAGCATCCGACCCGCTGGCGGAGTGACCACATCAATGCCCGCGCGGCACCGAATCACCGACGCCTTTACTCGGCCGGTTTATGCTTACAGCGACCTGGGAGAACGTTGCTGAGCACGTCGCTGGGGCCTCCGACGACCCCCTGGGGGTCAAGGGGTCGTGGGTTCGAATCCGGCTCGTCCACGCGCGCGCACCATCCGACTCGGGAACCGTGCTGACCTACGGTTTCACAGTTTCGACGGTCAGCACGCCGCTGAGTGACCCCAAAACTCGCCTCGTCCCGCAAGGGGCACGAGCAAGGTCCACTGTGGACGATCACGACACGCCGGCGACACGTACGTTCGGCTACGCCGGCGCGTTCACCGTTCTGGCCTGGCAGGCCGAGCGGGGCCAGTCCGTGCTGCACCCGGACGCGCCGAGCCTGGTCGCGTTCGGCGCGGTCGCGGCACTCACCCTGGTGGGAGTGGACACGGTGGTCACGTCAGCCCGTAGGCAGATCGTGGAACTCGCCGCCGTGCACGGGTGAGCGGCCGCACGGACCGGCGGCTGACCTGGTTGTGAGCCGAAGGGCGGCGGGGACGGTGATCAGCTCCCGCTGATGGGAAGCTCGGCGTGGATCAGCGTCCCCTGGCCGGCGGGGCTGTGCACGCTCAGGGTTCCGCCGAGCGCCTCGACCCGGTCGGTGAGGCCGACGAGCCCGGAGCCTCGGGTGCGGTCGGCGCCGCCCACGCCGTCGTCGTGGACATTGATGTGCAGCAACTCGTCCACGACGCCGGCGTTCACGTGTGCCCTCGACGCCCTGGCGTGCTTGACGGCGTTGGTGAGCGCCTCGCTGACGACGTAGTACGTCGCCACCTCGACCGGCTCCGGCAGGGGGATCTGGATGGCTACCTCGAGCCCCACGGGAATCCCGGCACGGCGGGCGAGTGCCTTGAGGGCGCAGGAGAGGCCCCCCTGCGACAGGATCGCCGGATGGATGCCGCGGGAGATCTCGCGCAGTTCGTCGAGCGCGTCGTTGAGACTGTCCACGATGTGCCCCAGCTCCGCCTGCTGGTCACGTTGCTGCGGTGGCAGGGAACGCTGCAGGGTGCGCAGGTCCAGTCCCAGCGACACCAGCCGTTGCTGGGTCCCGTCGTGCAGGTCGCGCTCGATCTGCCGCCTCGTCTCGTCGCTGGTGGCCACGATCCGGGCCCGCGAAGCGGCCAGGTCCGTGCGTGCCTGCGCGTTGGAGATGGCGGTGGCGATGAGTTCGGTGAACTCGCTCATCCGCAGCTCGGCGTCCACGGGCATCGGCAGGGTCCGGACGGCCGCGGCGATCACTCCCCACAGCCGCCGGTTGACGAAGATCGGCCCGCCGGCCCCGGCGGTGTACCCCATCCGCCGGGCCAGCGCCGCCTCCAGGCCCGGCACGTTTGTGAAGTCGTCGACCCGGGCCGGCAGCCCGCTGCGGGATATCCTCCCGGCGACACCCTCGTCGTCGACGGTCCCCAGCCCGCCCGTCGGCACCCGGCCACCCGCCTTGCTCCAGCCGGTCACGATGGTCACATCGCCGCCCGGCTCAATGCGGTAGATGGCCGTGGCGTCGACCTCGAGCACCTGTCCCACCTCGCGGGCAACGGCGGTGAGGATCTCCGCCGGTGGTGCTCCCCTGGCCACGAGGGTCGCGACGCGCCGCAGCGCGGTCTGTTCCTCGACCAACCGGCTCATTTCCTGCCGCACCTGCAGGGCCCAGATCGCCGCGCCCGTCAGTTCGGTGAGGTCTACGACGCTGTTCTCGGTGTCGCTGGGCAGCGGCTCCGGGCGCGTCACCGACACGACGATCGTGCCCCACAACCGGTCGTTCACGAGGACCGGCAATCCGACCGACGCGGAGACCCCCATGTCGCGAAGGCGCTCGGCGATCGGCCCTGAAGCATGGGCGTAGGTGTCGAACCTCGCGGGCTGACGTGTCCGCTTCACCAACGTCGCGATGTTGTGCCCGGCCACCGGGACCCGGATGCCGAGCGGCATCCCCAATCCGCCGTGGTCGCTCCACACCGCTCAACGACGGCATGATCGCCGTCGTACCGCACCACGTGCGCGACGTCGGCGTGCACCAGCCGCCCGACCTCCTCCGCCACCGCGGCCAGCAGCTCCGGCAGGGGCGCCCCACGCATCACGAGCGCGGCGTTGCGCCGCACGGCGGCCCGCTCTTCGAGCAGCCATGCGCACTGCTGCTCGTCAGTGGATGCGCCTTCCCGGCTGACCACGGGTCGCTCCCTCCATCAGCCTGACCACCAGCGTATCCCCGATAAGTCCGATTTATCCGGAGGCACCGGCGGGTCTGATGACGATGCGGACGGGTTCGCAGTAGGCGATCCGGCCGAGGGCGCAGATCTTGGGCTGGGCCCAGAACTGCCCGGGTGGCGTCCCGACCGGGACGGCGACGGGGAACTCGATGCTGCGCGTGGACCCGGGCTCGATGGTGAAGCCCCGGGTCGGCTCGCTCGTCAGCGGCCAGATGTAGTGCGGGGTGATGAGCTGGGCATGCCCCCGCAGCGGGGTGCGCAGCTCGTGGCTCACCCGCACGCGGACGTGGCCACGCACCCCGGGGGCCAGCGTCAGCTGCGGGGCCTCGGCCCGCGCGTGCAGCAGCGGCCCGGACAGGGGCCGGCCCACGGGCACGACCAGGGCGTCCTGCAACTCCTGGTCCCTGTGGGCGATGCTCGCCGCGATCGCGTACCAGCCGGGTTCGGCGTCGTCGGGAGCCGTGACGGTGACGGGCACGCCGAGGTGGCCGCCCGCGGCGACGGTCACGCGCCTCGACCGCGGGGTGGCGACCCAGCCCTGCGGCGCCGTGACGAGCAGGTCTCCGTCGTAGCCGGCGTCGGTGTCGTCGCAGACGACCTGGGCGCACAGCCGCACGCCCGCCGCGGCGCCGTCGTCGCGCGGCCGGTCGTCCGGCCGGAGGGTGAGCGCGACCGGCAGGTTGCCCATGGGCGCGGGGCCGCAGTTGTGCAGCCAGTACCGGGTGAACACGGGCTGGACGGGCTCGGCGCTCGCCGCGAGCGCCGTCCCGCCCCGCTCGGCGCGAGCCGGTGACAGGGCCAGCGACGCGATCCGGTACCCCTCGACGCCGAGCCGCACCTCCCCGCCGTCGTGCTCCAGGGGCGCGCCGGGGCGGTCGAGCAGGTCGGCGGCCGTGGCCGAGGCGATACCGCCGGCGAGGCGGATCGCGACGCGGCCGGAGCGGCCGTGGGGCTCGTAGCCGCGGACGATCAGGCCGTCACACGCGTCGGCAGGCGCCGCGGAGCCGGTGGCGAGCGGCTCCCCCAGCGGCTTGACCGCGGTGACGACGAAGTCCTCGGCGGGCTCGACGCTCAACAGCGATCCGGTGGCCGGCAGCGCCCCGTCGCCGGACGGGGCGGCGGTCGCGGCGAGCGGATGGTTGACGGACTGCCCGGCGGCGACGAAGCCGGCGGTACGCCATCCGCCGGGGCCGCTCACCAGGTGGTACTCGAAGCGCCGGCTGGTGTGGTGCTGGAAGCTGCGCCCGCCCGGCGCGTTGCGGTCCGGGAAGTTGATCGCGGTTCCGGTGGGCCAGCCGGTGCAGGCGCGGGCCAGCGACATGTTCAGCGTGCCGTCGGGCTCGACCGCGAAACCGGGGGTGCCGCGGTTGAGCAGCGCGACGGCGTAGTCCTCGACGGTCGACTCGCCATGGTGCAGCGCGGACGGCTGCGTCACGTGCACGCTCGCGTCGCCGAGGTCGTCGAGGAGCTCGGTCAGGGCCCGCCGCTCGGCGTCCGCGTCGTCGCCGGCGATCAGCAGGACGGGCAGGTCCCGGATCGAGCGCACGTCGGCGCCCGGCTGCCAGACCTCGCCGAGCGGCCGCTCGGCCGGGATCCAGAGGCGGGCTGTGCCGGTGGCCGCGAGCCGGGCGGCCAGTTCGGCGGCGAACGGTGCTGGCGCCCGGTCGAGGAGCTCGGCGACGAACCCGTTGCGCTGCGGGGTGCCGACCGTGACACGGCAGTCGGGAAGGTTGGAGTCGGTGTCCAGCGCGCCGTAGCGGTTGCCCGTCGCGCTCGTCACGGTGGCGGTGACACCCGCCCGGGCCAGCCCGACGGCGAGCCCGCGGGTCGAGGGCAGGCCCTCGTCGCCGTCGGGAACGACGATCTCGGCGATGGAGACCGCTCGCGAGCGCTCGGCGCGCTCCTGTGGATCGTGCAGGTGGACGGTCAGTGCCGCGGCGAGGCCGAACCACTGGTGCGCCGTGTTGTCCAGGGTCCGGGGGTGCTCCGCGGCGTCGGCGTCGAGCAGGGCGTAGCCGCGGCCGATGACGGCGGCCGCGGTCTCACTGACGGGCATGCCGCCGGGGACGTCGCAGGGTATGCGCACCCGCAGCAGCCGGTCGGTGGCGGCGAACCCGTCGATGCCGGTGGCGAAGTCGATCCGATCAAGGCCGTGCCACAGGGTCGTCTGCTGCGTGTAGCGGCATCCGTCGACCTCCGCGGTGGCCGTGATGCGCTCGCCGATCGGGCAGCGTTCGACGGTGACGGCCGCCTCGGTGTCCGCGCTGCGCCAGGCGACGGCGTGGGGAAGCAGGTGCCACGGGCCCTCACCGAACTCGGGATGGTCGCGGTGCTCGGCCACGCAGACCAGCTCGTTGCCCACCCGGCCCGGCGGGAGGAGGTCCCGGCCGGCGGCGAGGTCGGTGATTTCGGTCAGGGCGCCGCCCCGCGCGGGGTCCGCACGAACCCGGTAGCGGTCGTTGGCGATGCTCGTCGCCTCGACGGGTTGCCACGCGGACTCCGGCGGCTCCGCGGTGCCGGGCAGCAGGCGGTAGGTGCGGTAGCCCATCGACGGCACGTCGCGGGCGACCCACCGCAGCAGCACCCGGCCCGGCCGGCCGTCGGCGGCCGGCGCGAGGGCCTCGGTGAGGTACGGGACCGGGGCCCCGCCGTCGTCGGTGAGCGTGAGGCCCACGGCCGGGTCGAGGTCGACCTCCAGGCCGACGGTGTCCGTCCGGGGATGCGACAGCGGGTTGAACACGACGACCGCGGTGCCCTCCCCGCGGGTGTCGACGTGGCCGGCCAGGTGCCGGCGGGCCGAGCGGTCCACGTCGGCGGCCAGGTCGTGCGCCTCGCGCCAGCCGGCGACCAGGTCGAGATAGACCTGGTCGGACTGGGTGCCGGTGACCGCGTCGTGGTGCGCGCCGAACAGCAGCAGCCGCCACGCCTTGTCGACGGCCGCGGCGGGGTAGGCCGCGCCGTGCAGCGCGGCGAACGTGGCCCACTTCTCGGCGTCCAGCAGCAGCGTCTCCACCAGGCGATGGGCCTGCTTGGTGTCGATCGCGGTGACGTCCTTGCCGGTGTAGATCGGATTCATGTCGCGGGTCTGCGGCGTGGCGTGCACGCCCCGCGCGGCCAGCTCGTCCCGCACGGCGGTGAAGAAGTCGCGCGGCAGGCCGTAGCGCAGCCGCACCTGCGGGTACCGCTCCTCCCAGGCCGCGCGCAGCTCGGTGACCCAGCGCATGGGAGGGCTGAAGTCGCTGCCCATCGGGATCATGACGTTGCGGGTCGCGGCGGCCGGGCGCAGCTGGGTGAACAGCTCGTGCAGCTCCGCCGCCGCGGTCTGCGGGTCCTGGGCGGCGTCGAGGCTGAAGCCGGCCGAGTAGTGGCCGGCCATGTAGTGGGTGAGCAGGCCGTCCCCGCCGGGCGACACCCACTCGAACTCGGTGGGGAACTGGGTCGGCGCGAAGGGCTTGCGGTGCTCGCGGATGTTCCAGCTGCTCAGCATCGGCCCCCACTGGTGGTAGGGGCCGCGGGCGAAGGCGATCGAGGTCAGCCCGGCGCCGGCCATCACCTGCGCGAACTGCGGATCGTGGCCGAACACGTCCAGCTGCCACGCGGTGGCCGGGACGCCGCCGACGACGTGGCGCTGGAACCCGGCGCCGTGCACGGCGTTGCGGATCGTCGTCTCGATGCCGGTGAGGTTGGTGTTGGGCTCGTTGTAGGTGCCCCCGACCAGCTCCAGGCGGCCGTCCGCGATCAGTCGCCGGATGAGCTCGCGGTCCTCGGGATACGTGTCCCAGTACGGCTTGAGGTAGTCGACCTCGGCGAGGACCACGCTGTACTGCGGATCCTCGCGGATCTTCGCCAGGTGCGCCTTGACGAGGCTGAACGCGCTGTGCCCGGGCCAGGCGAAGCGCGCCTCGCCCGCGTCGGGGGCCTGCGGCTGGTCCCAGGTCTGGGTGTACGCGGACTGGGTGTTCCACCACACCGGGTCGTAGTGGAAGTGCGGGATGAGCCAGACCGTCCAGCTCACGCCTTCACCGCCCCCTGCATGATGCCGCCGATGATCTGCTTGCCGAGGAAGAGGAACACCAGCAGCACGGGCGCCGTGCTGATCAGGGTTCCGGCGAGCACGAGCGAGTAGTCCATGTAGTAGCCGCCGGCCAGCGTGGACAGCGCGACCTGGGTGGTCGGGTTGCCCTGGCCCAGGGCCAGCAGCGGCCAGAAGAAGTCGTTCCAGGTGTTCATGAAGGTGAACAGCGCGAGCACCGCGGCGACGGGCCGCGCCGCCGGCAGCACGATGTGCCAGTACAGCCGGTGCGTGGAGCATCCGTCCATCCGGCCGGCCTCCAGCAGCGCGTCGGGCAGCGCCTCGGAGAGGTACTGGCGCATCAGGAAGACGCCGAAGGCGGAGGTGGCCGCTGGGACGATGACCGCCTGCAGGTGCCCGGTCCAGCCCAGCCACTGCGACATCATGATGTACAGCGGAATGATGCCCAGCTGGGCCGGCACCATCATCGTCACGAGCAGGAACCCGAGCAGGGCGTTGCGGCCGCGGAACCTGAGCTTCGCGAAGGCGAAACCGGCCAGCGTGCTGGTGAGCACGACGCAGACCGTGACCACGATCGAGACGATCATCGAGTTGGCCAGGGCGAGGCCGAAGTTCGCCTGGGTGTACGCCCGCTGCAGGTTCTCCCACAGGTGACTGCCGGGCAGCAGCCTGGGCGGCCAGCTGCCCGCCGCGGAGTTGTCGTTGGACGCGGCGACCAGCGACCAGTACAGCGGGAACGCCGACACCGCGGCGATGAGCCCCACCAGCAGGTAGGTCCGCGCTCCGGCGCGGCGCTGGCTGGGCGCCGCGGACCGCCCGCGGACGCGGCGAGGGCCGGTCATGGCCCGGGAGACCGGGATCAGGGTCGTCATGCGGAGCTCCGGATGCGTCGGGACAGCAGGTAGTTCACACCCACCGCCAGCACGATGATCATGAACATGGCCCAGGAGACCGTGGCGGCGTAGGAGTACTTGCCGTGGGTCCAGAACTGCTCGTACACGTACATGGCGAGGGTCTGGAACTCGCGGGAGTCACCGCCGGTCGGGCTCATCCCCGGGTTGAACATCAGTGGCTCGGTGAACAGCTGGATCGTGCCGATGGTCGACATGATCACGCTGAAGATGATGGTCGGGCGCAGCGCCGGGACGGTGATGGTCCGGAACTTGCGGAACTGCCCGGCGCCGTCGAGGTCGGCCGCCTCGTAGAGGTCGTCCGACACAGCCTGCAGCGCGGCGAGGTAGATCAGGGAGTTGTAGCCGGTCCAGCGCCAGGTCAGGATGACGGCCAGCGCCAGCCACGACTGCCAGGTGCCGGACTGCCAGTCGACCTTGCCCAGCCCGACCAGGCTGAGCACCCAGTTGATCAGGCCGAAGTCCCGCCCGAACAGCTGGGCGAAGATCAGCCCGACCGCGGCCACCGAGGTGATGTTCGGCAGCAGGACGCCCATCCGCAGCAGGGTGCGGGCGCGCATCCGGCGATGCAGCAGGTGGGCGATCCACATGGCCAGCAGCAACTGCGGCACGGTGCTCAGCACGCCGATCGCGACGGTGTTGAGCAGCGCGTTCCAGAAGTAGTCGTCGTGGATGAGCCGCACGAAGTTGCCCAGCCCGACGAAGGTGTGCTCGCTGCCGGGGATGTCGCGGTTCCACTGGGTGATGGCCATCCAGCCGGTGTAGAGCAGCGGGAACAACCCGAACGCCGCGAACACCACGAAGAACGGTGCGATGTAGAGGTACGGCGTGCCGCTCACGTCGAACGTGCGGCGCAGGTGGGACAACCGCTCGGCCTTGACCGGCGCGGTCTCCCGCCGCTCGGTTCGCACCGGCGGAGGTGCGATGACTGCCATCAGGCTCGTCCTTCCTTTCTGCTGCTCGGTGTTTACGGCTCGGTGGCGTTCGCGACGTCTTTGAGGACCTGGTCCCACGCCTGGCCGGGTTGCTGCTTGCCCTTGTCGACCCGGGTGATCCCGAGGCCGATCAGCGGTCCGATGTCGCCGTCCTTGGGGCCCTGGTACTGCGGCCGGAGGGTCCTCGCCGCCCCGGTGAAGATCCGGCCGGTGGGCGCGTTGTTGAAGAACGCGTTGGTGTTGCCCAGCACGGCCGGGTCGTTGTAGAGCGCGGCCTGGCTGGGCAGGTGGCCCTGGGTGCGGAAGATCCAGCTCGCCTGCTCGGGTGCGGTCAGGAACCTGGCGAGCTCGGCGGCCTCCTTGCGGTGCTTGCTCTGCTTCGGCACGGTCAGGAACGAGCCGCCCCAGTTGCCGCTGCCGCCGGGGATCGTGGCGATGTCCCACTTGCCGCTGGTCTGCGGCGCGTTCTGCTTGATGGTGTCGGTCATCCACGCCGGGCAGACCACCGTGGCGAACGACCCCCGCTGGAACCCGGCGTTCCACTGCTGGCTGAACGTCGCCAGCTTCGCCGACTCGCCGGCCTGCACGGCCTCGACCGCGAGGTCGAACGCGTTCTTGACGGCCGGATTGTCCGCCACCACCACCTTGTTGCCGGGGGCGGTGTAGCCGACCGGCGCCTGGCCGATGATGGCGTTGAAGATGTTGGAACCGGAGTCGAACCAGGCCACGCCGCCGGGCGTGTTGGCCTTGAACCGCTTGCCGGTCGCGATGTACGACTGCCAGTCCGGCCACAGCTTGGCCACCTGGTCGCGGTCGGTCGGCAGGCCGGCCTGCGCGAACAGGTCCCGGCGGTAGCACATCGCCAGGCCGCCGACGTCCGCTCCCAGACCCATCAGGCTGCCGTCGGGGCCGGTCGCCTGCTGCGACTTCCACGGCAGCCACTGGCCCGGGTCGGCGCCGTAGTCCCTGAAGTCGACGAACTTGTCGGACATGACCTTGAACTGCGAGATGTAGCCGCCGTCGATGGCCTCGATGTCGCCGGTTCCCGATCCGCCCAGCAGGTGCGCCTGCAGGTTCTTGTGGTGGTCGTCGTACGAGACGATGTGCTCGACGATCTTGACCCCGGGATGGCTCTGTTCGTACTTGGTGTACAGGTCGTGGTAGCCCAGGTCGCCGAAGATCTCGACCACGAGCTGCGTCTGGCCCGGCGTGGCGGAACCGCACGCGCTTACCGTCGTGGCGACCAGCGCCAGGCAGCCCAGCATCAGCGCGATCAGCGTTGCGGGCCGGCGGGTACGCATCGGAACTCCTCCAGGTGTTCGGACTGCTGGCAGGATCGGATGCGCAGGAATGAGGGCACGGCATCGCCGCACGACGAGCGCGTCACCGAATCCGGGGGGGTCGGCCCAGGGGGCCGTCGCCGGCCCGGTCGACCGGGCACGGACGCGAGGCCGCGGCGGAGGCGCTAGCAGGACGACGGCTTCATGCAATGCGATCAACAGCGCAGTGCACCCGGCCTCCGCGGCGGCAGTCGGCGCCGGCCCGCGATGCATCTCACGGAAGCGGCCCAACTTCTGGGAACTGTAGCCCGCTCATTTTGGTCCTGTAAAGCCCGAATTACGGAGAACATTCGTATTGTCCGCTCGGCAACTATTGAGCCACGTCCGCCCGATCGGACCTAACCAGATCCGCCACCTCCTCTCCTCGAACCTCCTCAACCTCGGCTACGGCATCCCCGAAGTCGCCGAACGCCTCGACCACGGCCCCGCAACCCTCATGCGCTACTACACCCGCATCAACGCCCAACGCCGCCAGCAAGCCGCCCACGACCTCGCCCAACTCATCACACCAACAGCAAGCCCATGACCTAGCCACGCCCGGAACAGCACATCGCGACGGGCCCACATCACAGACCCCATTACTCGGCCTTGGGGACCACCTCGAAGGCCACACCCGACGGTGACCGCCTTGCCTGGGCGCTGAGTTTCCATACGTCTCAAGGCGGCCCTTCGGGCCGCTGCACACCCTCTGCCACACACGACGATGCCCAGCGCTCACCGGTAGGTGAACACTGGGCATGCGGACGGTCGCAGACTGCGTCGGGCTCCTACGGACTCACGAGGCTTGGCGGCGCTCGCCCGGGGGCCCTGCAGTCGCCGGCTGGATCGGATCCGGCCGAAGACGCCACACTCCGATCAGGCAACCCCCGGCTATGGCCGCGCGGATGATTGGGAATGGCCAAGGACCCCCAGCGATGGCCTCCCGCACCTTCTTGCATGGGTCCGACGCAGAATACTGGAGGCGTGAGTGTCCACCGACGTGGATGTCACGAGGCAGCGGCTTGGAGCCGGAGTCCATATAGGACTCACACGCACGCCCGGCCACGTCGAACCTGACGTCATACATTCGTCGCCCAGCATCGTTCCATTTGATGCCGACAACCTCCGCGTCGACCACTCCACCGCGCGCTTCGTCCAAGGCAGCCCAGCCGGTCAACAAACCTGCAACCGTCCACCCGACGGCCATGACCAGCAACAGGACGCGGCTTGCCTGCCTGCTTGCCCGACTCCGGGACCTCCGACCGCGCACCACAATTCCAATCCGCGTTGTCGTTTCAGAAAGCGTCGCACGATCTACCAGCAGAAGAACCACCACGGCCAGCAAGTGACACGCTGTCCTCGCTTGCAACACTGGCGTACCCCTCGCACGCTCCCCGGGCCGCGTTAGTGGGGACATGGCGGCCGCCGTGTCCCGCTTGATGCCTCCGGCGGGCAGGGCAACCCGTCCTGGACCCGACGCTCCGGGATGCCAAGGTCCGTCGCGGCCTCCCGCCGCAACACCAGAGGCAGCCAGACCACACCTGCCCGCGCCAGGACCAGCCCCTGTACAGCAGCGAGGTACCGCAGCGACCGGAATCAACCTCAGCGGAACCGTCTGACCTCGGACGACACCCCACCGGGACACCGTGCCGAAAGTCCATACCGGGTGGCGTTCCTCCGGTATTGCCAACGCCGCGGACACCGCAACGCCAGGTCAGTGGCCGACGGCCGGTATCGCGCCCCGGCGCAGTTGACCGGCCGGTGCTACCTGCGGACGATGGTGGCATGTGGCGTCTCTGGGGCGGCGACGAACCGATCGAGCCCTGGTTGAAGTGGACATTCGCCGCCGCCGCGGCGACGAGTGCAATCATCCTGCTGGCCCTGGGCGCGTTCGTCCTGCCGATCGTGTCGGAGATGCTGACAGTGCTCGCAACCAGTGACTGAGCGCACACCGGCTGACCTCAGACCGCCATCACGGGACCGCCGGGCCGGCAGTTCGCATCGAGGGGCAGCGGAGCCGATTCCCTCGGCGGCAAGATCGGGAGAGATCCTGGAGACGATCTTGCAATCGAGGCCCCATCGAGAACCCATGTGGTCTCAAGCGGGTGGATCGGCACCGGCGACGCCGGCCGTGCAACCGGTAGTCGTCGGCAGCTCGATCATGGCGGCACTGGTGGCGCTCGCCGTTCTCGGCATGCCGGCCGGCCGGGACGTCCGCCGGCTGCAGACGGTCGTCCCGATGCCGCGGGGCACCTTCAGATCCCGGTCAGTGCCCCGCTGGCGTAGTCGATCCGGTCCGGCGGGTCGGCCGCCCGGCCGTGCGTGCACCAGGCGGTGACCCCGTCGGACCAGCGCAGGGCCGGGCCGTCCTCGCGGTGCAGCTGCGGGAGATGGTCGTCGGATTCCACGATGGACATCTCCCGTGGGCGTTCGCTGATGACGACGAAGTCCGCGTTCGGCCACCACCATCCGGCGCGGCCGGCGTCCGCGTAGGCGTCGGCGAGCTCCCACAGGTTGCCGGGCAACCGCAGGCCGGCATGCTCGCGGAGCCAGAGCGGGCCGGCGAGCAGGCTGGCCGCGTAGGCGCCGCCGACGTGCGGACTGACGGCCTCGGCCAGGCGCGGCGTCTTCACGAAGCCCGGTGTGTCGGACTGGGCCGGACCGGCCGGTCCGGCGACGGCGGTCACCAGACGATCAGCGACGCCGACGACGGTCTGGCGCAGCAGCCGCTCGTCGGCGCTGAGCGGCACATCGTCGTAGTCATCCAGACTCGCGTTGACGACGTTCTCAGTCGTGGTGTGCAGGCCGCGCAGGGCGACCCGGACCGGGTCGTGGGCCGCGCGTGCGACCTCGTCGCGCACGGCGTCGCCAGTCGCGGTGTCGACCGCGACGCGGACCGCCTTCGGCACCGCGTCCCGGATCCGCTCGGCGGTCCGGTCGAGGGCCGGCTCGGGCGCCTGCGGGCGCGGCGGCTCGGGCACCACGACCCGGGTGCACGCCGCCACCACCCCCGCGACGACAGCGCCGGCCACCGCCGCGGCCGGGCCCCAGCGCAGCCCGGCCCCGGCCGCGGGCCCGAACCAGCTGCCCAAGCCGGTCTGCACGCCGCTGAGCCAGGCGCCGATCGCCGCGCCCTCCAGGGCGAAGACCACGGTCCCGACGAGCCCCAGCAGCGCGACGCGCACGCTCGGGTCAGCCTTGCTGCGCGAGTTCGAGCCCACCACCGCGGCGACAGCGAAGAGGCCGCCGACGATCGCGCCCACGACGGCCGGCGCACCGGCCAGGCCGGCATAGACGGCGACCCCCGCCCAGGTGCCGGCGAGCGCGGCGGCCAGGAACCCGGCCACGACGCCGACCGCGGCGCCGATCCGGACGATCTCGCCCACACGGCGCCGGCGGGGCGCGGGCCTCGTCAGGGGCGGCGGCGGGTTACGAAATCGCTCGATCCGGACCACGGCCTGCGTCACGGCCGCGGCGCCGACAACGGGCGAGCCGACCCAGACGACGTTGCCGTGCCACGGCAGCCCGGCCGCCTCGTAGCAGCGGCGGATGCCGGCCACCACCTCGGCCCGTCCGGCGTCATCCAGCGGTGCGCAGTCCGTGCCCCGTTCGATCCAGTCCCGCACGTACGGCGCGAATGTCTCGCGCTGCGCATCGGTAAGTGCGTCGACCCTATCCGGCATGGCGGCCCCCCGTTCCGGTACGAGGTGTGCAGCATCAGGATACCGTCCGTTGTCGATGTCACGCGCCGTCCTGAAGGTCGGGCTTCCACGTCGGCACGGTGCTCGGCTATCGGGTGGACGTAGCGTCTAGGTCTAAAACTGCCGGACGTTGTTGACACTTTGGGTCTCCGATCGCTGGAGACTCCGTGCACCCGAACAGAAGCTAGACCGCCAGGCGCAGCATCGTCTGGCGGTCTTGCGCCATGCCGAGGAAGTGACCGGCAACGTCGCCCGGACCTGCCGGTACTACGGCATCAGCAGGCAGACGTTCTATAAGTGGCTGCGCCGCTGCCAGGACGAAGGTATCGCCGGATTACGCGACCGCTCGGGCGCGCCGCACCACTGCCCGACGGCCACTCACGCCAAGCCCCGCGGGTCGACGACGAGCCGAGAGCCCTCCCAGGCAATGATGTGCCCATGGCGGACATCGCGGGCCGAGGCGTCGTAGGGCGAGACGATCGCCGGGGCCAGCAAACCGGGCTGCACTTCCCCACGGCACTGAGGCTTTGCCAACCTGCCTGTGATGTCGGCGAGTTGGCCGCAGGTAGGTACCGGCGGGCAGGACGCGTGTGGTGCCGTGGGCGAGCGCGACCGCCCAGTATGCTTCCGAGGTGATCGATGTCATCGCCCTCGATGCAACGGTCATTGACGCTGCGGTGGCGGCGCACCAGGCCGCGTCGATGGATTCCTGGGCGCGGGGGTGTTCCGCACGAACGCGACCCCGGTGAATCGCTCGACTCTCGGCAGGATCGTGAGGTCAACCTCGTCAGCGGCCACTACCCTAGGCGGCATCCCGCTGGTCCAGCCACTTCAGAATCGCCTCGGTCGTTTCCTCCGACTTCTCCTGCTGGATCCAATGACCGCAGTCCAGACTGACCACTTCCACATTCGGCACGAATTCCGTCAGTCTTGCAGCCCTCGCGACCGTGTCGCGGTCGCCGTAGAGCATGAGGGTGGGCTGTCGGATGATCGGGTCCGCGTCCGCCAGCAGGCGCCAGTTGCGGTCCAGGTTTCGGTACCAGTTGATTCCGCCCGTGAACCCTGTTGATTCGAACGCGGAGACGAAGACGGCCAGTTCGCTGTCACTCATGACGGGCTCACCGAGTGGGGCTTCCGCTCTGGCGAGGTTGATCAACGCATTGCCCGGTTGAGGCTCTGCGAGGGGCACGTTCTTCCGGTACAGGTTCCGAAGGAATTGGAACGTGTTCTCCTCGAACACGGCGTCGGCGACGCCCGGCTGCCGGTTGAAGTGGACGAAGTAGAAGTCGGCGCCGAGCACGGCCTCCATGACCTCGATCCAGGGCATCTCTCCGCGCTCTTGGTAGGGCAGGCTCAGCGCTACCACGCCGTTGACCCGGTTCGGGTGCAGCAGGGTCAGGCCCCAGACGACGAATGCGCCCCAGTCATGGCCGACGAAGGTGGCATCCTCGTAGCCGTAGTGATCGAGGAGGGCGACGAGGTCACCCGACAGGTGGTCGATGTCGTAGTCCGTCACTTCGGCGGGACGGGACGAGCTGCCGTAACCCCGCTGGTTCGGGACGATGACGTGGTAGCCCGCCGCGGCCAGGGCCGGCACCTGATAGCGCCAGGAAAAGGCGTGCTCCGGCCAGCCGTGACAGAGCACGATGGGGTTCCCCGCGTTCTGCCGGCCGGCTTCGAAGACTTCGAGTTCCACACCGTTGACCGAAATGCGGGTGGGCTCGGGAAAATCGATTGTCATGCCGGCATCATGCCGACCGATACCGGTCACCTCCTGACCGGTTTCCGTGGCAGTGTTGCCCGGGTGCGAGCCGACCGGTTGATGGCCATCCTCCTCCTGCTGCAACGTCGCGAGCAGGTGACCGCAGCGGAGGTCGCCCGGGAGTTGGAGATCTCCGAACGCACCGCCCGCCGCGACCTCGACGCCCTGGGCATGGCCGGCGTGCCGGTGTACTCCGTGCAGGGCCGGGGCGGCGGCTGGCGCCTCGTGGGCGGCGCCCGCACCGACCTGTCCGGGTTGACCGCGAGTGAGGCCCGCGCCCTGTTCCTGGTCGCCGGCCCGGCCTCGTCTGCCACGCCGGCCGTGAAAGCGGCGCTGCGCAAGCTCGTCCATGCCCTGCCGGAGCCGTTCCGGGCGCAGGCCGAGGCGGCGGCGTCGTCGCTCGTCATGGACCCGCAACGATGGGGGTCGAGCCGGGCCGAGCCCCGACCGCCTCGCTTCCTCGACGAGCTCCAGGACGCGGTGATCCGCGGCGTCCAGGTCCGGCTCGGCTATGTCGACCGCGAACGCAGCGAAACCGAGCGAACCGTCCACCCGCTGGGCATCGTCGCCAAAGGCCCGTCGTGGTACCTCGTCTCCAGCACCGAGGCCGGTCGGCGGACCTTCCGGATCGACCGCGTGTCGTCCGTCGACCCGACCGGCGATCCCGTGCACCGGCCCGATGACTTCGACCTTGCCGAGAGCTGGCGCGCGATCGCGGACGAGGTCGAACGCAAGCGAACACCCCTCGAGGCCCGGGCGATGTGCGCGCCCCACGGGATAGGCGTGCTCCGGATCGGGTTCGGCGATCGGCTCGAGGTGGGAGGTTCCACGACCGACGGCCGCATCGAGGTCGTGATCCGCGGCAACGACGAATTCATCCTCGCCGGCGAGCTTGCCGGGCTGGTCGCATGGATCGAGGTGACCGGCCCTCCGGGTGTGCGAGACCACCTGGCCTCGATCGGCAACGCACTCGTCGAGCGATACGGCTCAGACCGGCACGGACGTCGTACGGCAGAACGATAACCGAGGTCATCAGGTTCCACAGCGCCGATGAACTCCGACTGCTCGCACGACACTACGACGAGATGAGCGCCATCTACGCGGCCCAGCTCTCCTGCCTCCGTAACGACGAGTTGTGAGCGAGGATGCCGCTCGTCATCGACGCGGCAAGGAGCAGCAGCCGTGGCAGCGCCCCCAAGCAGGGGTCGACGCACGCTCATCGGCTTCTTGCGAAACACTCGCGCTCACTGCTCGCCGGAGTCGCTACGGAGAGTGGCTGACTCGACCGTCCGACCCACAGAGCCTCGCCTTAAACCAATCGCAGTTCCTCGCGGAGGACGATCATGTAGTTGGGGTTCGACTCGGGCCTCCGGCAAGAACCCCCACACCACCAGGCCCGCGCCAACGGTCAGGATCGCACCCCTCGTTTACCCCGAAAACTCCGCAAACGGACGCCAATCTGCGACAAGGCCAGAGCCGTCACCATGAGTATTTTGGCAGGTCAGCGTCGAGTAGCGACAATCAGTGAAAGGACCGAAACGGGTGCGACCATAACAAGGGGATACCGGCCGAGAACTACTTGCCGGTCCGGAGCCGTATGCCGTGAGCGGCATCGACCCCACCGGCCGGCGGATCGACGATCACAGTTCACCCAGGACTCCGGACCACCAGCCTGCACTGCGAGTAAGTGGATCCACCTCGTACAGCCTCTTACGCAATTCACCACCCTCCGCCTCGATGCGCACCAACGCCCGCCCGTCCTGCTCATCTACGAGCGCTCGCTTTTCGATGAATTCACAGTACGGCACTAAAATGGCCACGAACTGGCGGAGCGACGAGTTCAGGGGCGTCAATTCTCCGCTTTCCCGATGGATCGCGTCGAGTTGGCGGCTGATCAAGTTCAGGCGCGCCTCGTATTCCTCACTCCAGAGCTTTCCAAGCGGAACCAGTTCGCCTGCCCGCTCCAGGCGGGCGGCACTTACGAACAGCCACGAGCAGTCCAGCGGAATACCTTGGCTGGTCAGGATCTCCAGCTCCTCCCCCTGCAATCCCGCGGTCCGCGCCTCTTCGGTTCCGTACCGGAGAAGTTCCATGACGATTCCTCGACAAGCTCTAGATTCCGAAGCGCTGGTTCATAGCCGCTTCTCTGGCTGCCCTGCCGCGGTCTCTTGAGGTTGCGGTAGAGCTCGACGAACAGGGCGAGGGCGTAGCCGGTGCTCGCCCACCAGGCGTCCGGCTGGGTCGCGAAGCTCGCCAGTTGCAGCACGGTACGGTACGGATCGAGCTCCTGCGTGCCGGCGGGCCGCAAGATGGGCACTCAGGGCCGTTCCGGCGTCCTCGATCGAGCGGTGATCAGGGTGCAGGTAGCGCTGCGTCGTCGTGATCGACCCATGCCCGGCGATCTTCCGCGGAACGTGGACCGGCACCCCTGCGTCGGCGAGCCACGTCAATCCGGTGTGTCGCAGGTCGTGGCGGCGTAGGTGCTCGAACCCGAGCGCTTCCACCGGGGCCGGCGACATCTTCGCCGGCGTGTTTGCCTCGGCCTGGGCACGAGCGGCGTCTCCTGTCGCGGCAGTGCGTTGCGCGTGCGTTGCGGGCGCACTGGCCACCCCGGTCCTCGGAGCCGCCGCTTCGGCGCCGTCGGAGGCCCAGATCGACCGACTGGAGCGCGCCCAGGCGGCGGAGAAGGAGCGGCTCGACCCTGCTGGCGCTGGGATCTAGACGGTTGTGGCGCGCGGCTGCTCCGAGCGCAGCGGCACGGCGTCCGCGGCGGTGGAGTAGACGAAGCGGTCCGGGCGCAGCACGGCCAGGTCCACCCGATGCCGGTCGAACCATTCGCCGAGCACGCCGTTGACGTCGACCACGTTGACGACGTCGTGGGCCGGGCCGCTCGCGGAGCCCGACGAACGGGCCGGCAGGACCCGGACGAAGGTCGCCGGGGGCCCCGCCCAGGCGGCCGCCGTCCGTGCGTCGACGCCCGGGCCGATCACCGCGAAGGCCGGGCCGAGCACGTCGTCCAGCAGGCGCGGGGTCGTTGTGCCCGGGGTCGTGACCTCCGGCTGGGGAAACATCGTGCCGATCGGGCCCTTGTGTACGCCACCGGACATCATGCCCCTCCGCACTGCCGGGGCCGGCTTGAACTCGAAGTGACGCACGAACCGGCGGACCCGCGGCACGAGCTGCGCGGCGCGGAGCACCGCGTCGCGGGCGGCGGCGGCGTAGCGGTTGCGGACCAGGAACACCCTGCCCAAGCGGACGCTCGTGACCGCCATCTCCTCGGTGTGCGGGCGCCGTTCGGCTTCGTACGTGTCGAGCAGGTCGGGGCCCGCCGTGCCGTCGAGGACCAGCGCGAGCTTCCAGGTGAGGTTCGCGGCGTCGCGCAGGCCGCTGCACAGGCCCTGGCCCAGGAACGGCGGCATCTGGTGAGCCGCGTCGCCGAGCAGGAACACGCGTCCGCTGCGCCACCGCTCGGCGATCAGATGGTGGAAGGTGTAGACGACGGCGCGGGTGACGGTGAAGCGCTCCGGATCGACGTACGGGGCCACCAGCCGGGCGATCGTCTCCGGCCGGCTCATCTCCTCCGGCGTCTCGCCGTCGCGGAGCATGAACTCCAGGCGATGGGTGCCGAAGGCGCCCGGCGAGACGAACGCGGGACGCCGCCAGTCGCAGACGAACCGGGTCCGCGGCTGGCGGACCCCGCCGGGCCCGACGTCGCCGGAGATCGCCAGCCAGGGCTCCTCGTACGACGCGCCGACGAGCCGGATGCCGGCGGCGGTCCTCGTCGTGCTGCGGGCGCCGTCGCAGCCCAGCACGTACCGGGTGCGTACCGTGGTGGCCTCGCCGGTCGCGACGTCACGGAGCCCGACCGTGACGCCGTCGCCGTCCGGGGTCAGGTCGGTGAGCTCCACGCCGGTGCGCAGGGTGACGTGCGGGAACCGGTCGAAGCCCGCGCGCAGCGACGCCTCGAGGCGCGGCTGGTCGAAGAAGTGCAGGGGTGCGCTGCCGAGCCCGAAGTCGATCTCGTCGAGGGCGATCGTGGCGAAGGGCCTGCCGCTGCCGTCGACGTAGTCGACGACCGGCGGGGGGTACATGTCGGCGGCCACCTCGTCGCGCAGCCCGGCCTGCTGGTACACCCGCAGCGCCTCGTCGTCGCAGGAGAACGCACGGGGCTGCTGGTGCGCCGCGGTGCTGCGCTCGACGACCAGGGTGCGCACGCCGCGCATGCCGAGCAGGTTGGCGGTGAGCGCGCCGACCGGCCCGCAGCCCACCACGATGACGTCAGGATGCATGCCGCCTAGCGAAGACGACGGCTGTGGAGATCCTGTGGAGGCCGGTCTCCACAGCGGCTCACCAGCAGCCCGGCGCCCTGCTCGGCGGCGTTCGCGGCGCCGCGCCGCACGTCCCGGTCGTCGCCGCGGGCCAGGCCCCGCACCCGGCGCAGCTCGGCGGTGAGCACGCGTTCGCCGACGGCTTCGGCCGCGGCGAGTCCCTCGTCGGCCAGCACCGCCGCGGTCGCCGGGTCGCCGGCCGTGAGGTACGCGTCGGCCATCGCGGCGATCACGATCGTGCGCGTGGCCCGCAGTCCGTGCCGGTAGATGGCCTCGCCCGCGGCCCGCATCGCGGTGAGCCGCGCCCGCTCGCCCCCGTGCACCGCCGCCCAGTCCGCCAGGAAGTCGCCGATGCCGACGAAGTGCGGCATGTGCTGCCGCTCGCCGACCTCACGGCACCACCGGGCGGCCTCGCGGCCCGCCGGGGCATCGCGTTCCTGCAGGGCCACCCAGGCCGCGAACAGCACGGCATTGCCCCGGCCGTACGGATCGTCGGCGTGCTCGGCGAGCTGCCGCGCGGCCGCCAGGTCGGCGTGCGCCGCCGGCCGGTCGCCGCGCAGCGAGCGCACCAGCGCCCGGAAGTTGTACGGCGACAGGGTCGGGGTGCGCCCGACCTGCCCTCGCAGCCTGCGCGGCTCGACCGTGCGCAGCCGGTCGACGGCGATGGTCAGCTGCGCGTCGGCCTCGGCGAGACGGCCCGTGAAGTAGCCGACGACGCCGAGCAGGTACGGCCCGGCGGCGGCGATCAGCGGGTCGTCGTCCGCAGCGGCGCCGGTCAGCCGGCGGGCCAGGTCGGCGGCGATGGCGAACTCAGCCCGGTTGCAGGCGACCTCGCCGAGTGTCCACAGTGCCGTGCGCAGGTCGGCGCCGGGGCCGGCGAGCGGGAGCAGCCTCCGGGCGCGGGCCGCGGCCTGTTCGACCGCGTCGCTGCCCACGCCGACGGTGATGTGCAGCAGCGAAGTGCGATGCAGCTGTACCGTGAGCTCGGCCTCGGCCGCGTCCGGCGAGGTGGCGGCGGCGGGGGCGAGCCGGGCGGCGGCCCGGTCGAGATGTGCGAGGGCGTCCTCGTAGGCCAGCCTCCACGTGGCGTCGTCGGCGGCCCGCAACGTCCAGCGCAGGAAGTCCTCGCCGTGGCCGAGCCCGACCGCCTGCCCGTAGTGGCGGGCCAGCTCCGCCGGGGTCAACCCGCCCAGGCCCGGCATGCTCGCGGCGGTACCGGCGAGGCGGGCGTGCAGGACGGCCCGTCGCGGCGCGGTCAGCTCGGCGTAGGCGACCTCGGCGAACAGCGGGTGCCGGAACCGCACCGCGCCCGGACCGGCCCCGGCGATCAGGTGCGTGGCGGCCGGGGCGGCCAGCAGCTCGGCCGCGTCGGTGCCGGTCGCGGAGTTCAGCAGCCGCAGGTCGAGCTCGCGGCCGGCGACGCCGAGCAGGTCGAGACATTCGCGGGTGGCCGGGTCGGGTGCCTGCAGCCGCAGCAGGACCGCGTCGCGCACGCTCGGGGGCAACGCGCCCCGGTCCCGGAAGGGGCCGCCGGACGCGAGCAGCTCGGTGAGGAAGAACGCGTTGCCGCCGGTACGCCGCACGAGCCGCTCGACGAGCCCGGCGGCCGGTGCCGCGCCGGTCCGGTCGTGCACCAGGTCGGCCACCGCGGACGTGCCGAGTCCCCCGAGCCGCAGCTGCCCGCCGCCGGCGGCGCGGGCCAGGTCGGCGAGCGTGGCGACGAGCCCGGCGTCGTGGTCGTACGGCCGCGACGTGACGACGACCAGCGCCCGGCCGCGGTGGACGGTGGTGGCCAGGTACCGCAGCAGCAGCCGCGAGTCGGGGTCCGCGGCGTGCAGGTCGTCGAGGACGACGACCAGGCCGGACGGCTCGGCGACCGCGTGGACGAGCCCGGCGACCGCCTCATAGGCCCGGAACCGGGCCGCCGGGTCCGGGCCGTCGGCGCCGTTCGCCGTCTCGGCGGTGAAGCCGGCAAGCGCCGCGCTCGCGCCCGGCTCGCCGAATCCCGGCAGCGCCGCGATACTGCGGAGGACCTGCGTCCACAGCCAGAACGGCGGCGCCTCGCCAAGGTCGGGGCAGCGGCCCCACACGACCGGGACCGCGGCCGCGGCGGCCCGGTCCGCGATCGCGGCGGCCAGGCTGGTCTTGCCGATGCCGGGCTCGCCGACGATGGTCGCGATACGCCCGCCGTCGCGGCCGGCCGCCGCCAGCAGGTCCGCCAGCTGGGCCAGCTCGGCGTCCCGGCCGACGAGCGACCTCCCACGCGCCCCGCGCGCCGCGCCGATCGGACCCGCCGTGGCGGGCGCGGCGGCGGGCGGAACCGTGTGGGTGAGGATCCGGCGGTGCAGTTCGCGCAGCCGCAGGCCGGGCTCCACGCCGAACTCGTCGGCCAGCAGCACCCGGCCCGCGTCGAACACCTCGAGCGCCTCGGTCTGCCGGCCGGCGCGGTACAGCGCGAGCATCAGCTGCTCGCGCCCCGACTCCCGCGCCGGGTGCCCGTCGACGAAGCGCCGCAGGTCCGGCAGCACCGCACCGGGGCGCCCGGCGGCCACGGCGGCGGCCAGCCGGCCCTCCTCCGCGGCCAGCCGGGTCTCGGTGAGGCGGGCGACGTCGGGACGCACGGCGGCGAACTCGGCGACGGCCGGCTCGCCCCGCCACAGGCCCAAGGCCTCGGCGTACCGCCGCTCGGCCGTGCCGGGATCGCCGTCGGCGAGCGCCCGGGCGCCCTCGTCGGCGAGCGCGGTGAACCGCACGGCATCGATCGACTCGGGCGGCACACACAGCTCGTAGCCGCCGGTGTGGGAGCGCACGATCCGGCCGGGCGAGCGCGGCCCGCGACCGGGTTCGAGGGCCCGGCGCAGACCCGCGACATATGTCCGCAGCGTCACGAGCGCGCTCGACGGCGGCGCGCCGTCCCAGAGCGCGTCGGCCAGCCAGTCGGCTGTGAGCAGCCGGTTCGGCCGCAGGAGCAGCAGGGACAGCAGCGCCCGCTGCTTGGGGCCACCGACCGCGACCGGCTCGCCGTCGCGGGACACCAGCAACGGCCCCAGGATCCCGAACCGCACGGCGTTTTCCCTCGTCATTCCCGGCACGGACCCGGCGATCCTACCCGGCCCGTGCTCGGCGGCGCCGAGCGAACCGCCGGGGCGGTCGGCCGGCGCCACGCTGACTCGTCAACCGCTGCCGCGGGCCGGCTCCGCCGCGCGGGCGTCGACGGCCGACGGCCCCGGCAGGCCGCCCCGGGCGCGGAAGGCGGCACTCGACCGGCACCCCAACTACATCTGGGCACCCTGATCGACCCCCTGACCGCGTTCGCCGCGCCCGGCCCGGCCGGGTGGCCTCACGCCCTCCGGGGCCAGTGGTCTCATCCTCGACGAACCCGGCTCGGCGTCGGCCGGGGTGCGCAGCGCAAGGGCGGCGGCGCAATGAGCAACGTGGTCGGACAAGAGCCGAACGGAGCGGGCGCATGTTGGGATTGATCTTCGGCCAGGTGCGCCATGCCCGCGGCCGCACCTTGACGCTCGCGGCACGCTCGTGGCGCGCCTGGCCGCGGCCGGCGGCTGACGGGCCGGCCGCGGGCGCAGCGCGACGCCCGCTCATTCCGGCCTGGGCGGCGTACCGTCAGTGATCTGTGCGGGAGCCCGGTGTGAGTCGCCCGACGAGCGTGTCGAGCGGTCTGCCGGCGCCTGGACCGTGACGCCGGGGCCACGGAGCAGCCGGTTTGCCGGCGACGGCCGCAAACCACCGCGCCTTGCGCCAGTGCGCAGCAGGCGGCACGAGCGATGGCGGCGGGATGGGGACCATCAGCTGCGGGGTGATGTTCGCTGTGCCTACCGGCACGGCGGTGCGAGGGGACGGTCGGGTACGTACTGCTGCCATTGCTGAGCGCTCAGCACGGTGGTGGCGCAGACGCGCTGGATGGCCTTGTCCAGGTCGAAGTCGGTGAACTGGATGGTGCGATCGTCGCCGGCGGTGGCCAGGACACCACCGCCGGGTTGGTAGGCGGCGCTGGTGACAGGGCCCGTGTGGCCGGCGGTGAGGGGCTTGCCGATCGGGGCGGCGTGTGCCGGATCGGTCACGTCCCACAGCCGCACCGTCTGGTCGGCGGCCGTGCTGGCGAGCGTACGGCCGTCGGGGCTGAAGCCGACCCAGGTGACCGCGGCGGTGTGCCCGGTCAGCGGTGGTGCCAGGGCACGGGGGTGCGTGGGGTCGCGCAGGTCCCACAGGCCGACGGAGTGCCCCGCGCCGGCGGTGGCGAGCAGGTGCCCGGCCGGGTCGAACGCCGCGTGCAGGAGGCCGTCCGTGTCTCCGGTGGCGATCGTGCCCAGGGGGTGCGGCTGTGCCGGATCGCGAACGTCCCACAGGCGTACCTTGTCATCGGAGCTGACGCCGGCCAGAACCCGGCCGTCGGGGCTGAAACCGGCCCATGTCGCGGGACTGATCTGACCGGTCAGCGGCTGGCCCAGCGGCGCCGGACGGTCAGGGTCGGACATGTCCCACAGCCGCAGGGTGTTCCCGGGTCCGTCGGTCGCCAGCACGGCGCCGTCCGGGCTGAACGCCAGGGCGCCGGCCGGGGCCGTCGCGCCGGTCGCGATCGATCCCGCCGGCACCGGCCGGGCCGGTTCGGACAGGTCCCACAGCCGGACGGTGTGATCGTCGCTCGCGCTGGCCAGGATACGGCCGTCGGGCGGGCGGAATGCCACGCGGCTCACCGCGCCGCTCAACGACTGGGGCAGCGGGGTGGGGCGGTTGCCGGGGTGCGACAGGTGCCACAGCCGGACGGTACCGTCGCCGCCGGCGCTGGCCAGGATGCGCCCGTCGGGCGGGCGGAATGCCAGATCGTTGACGGTACCGCCGGGGTTGGCCAGGACGGTGCGCGGCAGATTCCACAGCCGTACCGTGTGATCGTCGCTGACGCTTGCCAGCGTGGCGTCGGACGAGCTGAACACCAGCCAGTTGACGATGCCCGTGTGGCCGAGCAGGGGCGGTCCCAGCGCGGTGGCGTGTGCGGGGTCGGTGACGTCCCACACCCGGACGGTGTGATCGGCGGCGCCGGTGGCCAGGGTGTGCCCGTCGTGGCTGAACGCGACGGCGAGGATGGCGTCGGTGTGGCCGGCCAGCGGGCTGCCGAGCGCGACGGGACGGGCCGGATCGGCGATGTCCCAGAGGCGCACCGTGCGGTCGGCGCTCACGCTGGCCAGCGTCCTGCTGTCGGGGCTGAACGCCACGGCGTAGACGGTGTCCGCGTGGCCGGACAGCGGCGGCCCCCACGGCTGCGGGCGGCGCGGGTCGGTGACGTTCCACAGCCGGATCGTGTGGTCGTGGCCGGCGCTGGCGACGGTACGGCCGTCCGGGCTGTACGCGGCCGACGCGACGGAGCCGGTGTGCCCGAGCAGCGGTGGCCCCAGGGCGGAGGCGTGTGCGGGGTCGGTGACGTCCCACAGCCGTACCGTCTGGTCGTAGCCGGCGCTGACCAGGGTGTGCCCGTCCGGGCTGAAGGACACCGAGAACGCGTAGCTGCTGTGCCCGGTGAGCGGCGGCCCCCATGGGCGCGGGTGGCGCGGGTCGGTGACGTCCCACAGCCGGATCGTGTGGTCGCGGCCGGCACTGGCCAGGGTGCGCCCGTCCGGGCTGAACGCGAGCCAGTACACCCAGCTGGTGTGACCGGTGATGGGCGCGCCGAGCGCCACCCGGTGTGCGGCGTCGGTGACGTCCCACAGCCGGATCGTGTCGTCGCCGGCGCCGGTGGCCATGAGGTGTTCGTCCGGGCTGAACGCGACCGCGTACACCGCCGCGGTGTGGCCGGCCAGCGGCGTGGACAGCGCGGTGTTCCCGGTGTCCAGCAGGGCGGTGACGGCCCGCGGTGTCGGCCGGATGCGGTCGGCGGCCAGGTCCAGCTGGGCGGCCAGCGATGGATCACTGCCGCGGACCAGATCGGCCTCGGCCAGCACTTGTTCGGCCACTGCCCGGTCGCGTTGGGTGCGGGCGGTGGAGCGCTGCTGGAACGCGACCACGGATGTCACGCACGCCAGTACGGTCAGCACGGCCAGGCCCGCCAGTGCGGTGCGGCGTGCCAGCGACGCGTGCCGCTGCTGGCGCAGCGAGGCGGCCAGGAACTCCCGTGCCTTCCCGGTCAGCAGTGGCTCGTGGGTGCGGCGCTGTGCCCACTCGGCCGCCGCTTCCAACCGGCTGCCGCGGTACAGCAGCGAATGGTCGCGGTGGTCCCGTTCCCAGGCCTGAGCCGCGTCCAGCAGTTGCTGGCCGAGCAGCAGGCCCGCACGGTCCTCGTTGATCCAGCCGCGCAGCCGGGGCCACGCGTGCAGCAGCGCCTCGTGGGTGATCTGGACCGACTCGGCGTCCAGGGTGATCAGCCGGGCCTGCGCGAGGATCTCCAGCCCGTGCCGGTTCGGCTCGTCGGCGGCCAGTTCGATCCGGCTCACTCGCCGCTTGGTGTCCTCGGTGCCCGCGCCGAGCGCCACCAGCCGCAGGAAGATGCCGCGTGTGAGGGCCCGCTGCCCGGCGTCCATGCGGTGGTACACGGTTTCGGCGCTGTTGGCGAGCGCGTGCTGGATGCCACCGGCGGCCTCGTACCCGGCCAGTGTCAGCGTGTTGCCGCGCCGGCGCCGCCACGTCTCCCGCAGCGCGTGTGAGACCGATGGCAGCACCCCCGCCTGCCCGGTCGCGTCGGCGATCACCCGGGAGAGCAGCCCCGAGTCGACCGCGTACCCCGCCCGGGCGGCAGGAAGGCTGATCGCCCGCCGCAGTTCGTCGGTACTCATCGGCCCGACCAGCACCTGTGCGTCACGCAGCGCGTCGACGAGGTCCGGGTACTCCGAGCAGGCGGGGTAGAAGTCCGCCCGTACCCCCAGCACCACCCTGGTACGGCTGTTGGCCGCACCGGCCGCCGTGACCAGTCCGGTGATGAACGCCGCTCGCTCCGCCGGATCGGCGCAGAGGGTGAACACCTCCTCGAACTGGTCCACGACCAGGACGAGATCCTGCTCAGCGCGCTGCCTGACCAGTGCCTGCAGCACCGCCAGGTGCAGTGCCCGGGGCTCCCGGCGCAGCTCGCGGACCAGATCGGCGGCCGGCGTCCCGCCGAGGTCGGCCACCCGGACGGCCAGTTCGTCGAGCGGATGCGGACCCGGGGTCAGCACCAGCGCCGGCCACCCGCCGGCGCCGGGCACCGGACCCGAGCGCAGCGCCGGCAGCAGTCCGGCGCGCAGCAGCGAGGACTTCCCCGAGCCCGACGCACCGAACACGGCCAGGAAGCGGCGCGTACGGACACGCGCCACCAGGTCTTCTGTCAGCTGCTCCCGCCCGAAGAATCGGTCGGCATCCTCGGCCTGGAAAGCGGCCAGTCCCACATACGGGCAGCGCCGCTCGTCCTCCGCATCCCGTTCGGCCTCGCCCGTCCCCGCCTCCGCGTACGGCCTCGCGGCCAGTGCCCGCCAGCGGTCCTCCCAGTCCTGCGGATCTCCCCCGCACGCCCGCGCATAAGCCAGCGTCACCGCCAGACTCGGCAGTTTCCGACCGGATGCCGCATCCGCCAGCGTGGTCGAGGAGAAATGCGCACGCCGCGCCAACTCCCGATATGGCGGAGTCCCCGCTTTCGTACGCAGCAATCGGAGCTCGGCCGCGAAATCCCGCAACGGGCCGTCGTCGGAATCCAGCGGTCGCTCAGCGCGCGGCATCACTATCTCCTATCGCCACAGACCAATCTATATTGCGCGAAAGATCATGTCTTGCCGTCCACCGGCGCGGCCCGCGCCGATCGGCTGTCCGGACGTTGTTGTCAGCCGGCCACGCATCGACACCGGACAACTCCTCGGCGGTACCACTGGTGCATGGACGGCGGCCGCCGGGACAGGCGGCGACCGCCGGAAGCGGCCGAGCAGGCCCACGACCAGAGAGGAGCACACATGACGCAAGTTGCCCACAGGAGCCTTGTCCGCAGGCCGAAGCGTGCCGCGGCGTTGCTGGTCACCGCAGTTGCGGTCGCGACGGCGGTCCTCGTCGGCACCGCGGCGCCGGCCGGCGCGGCCAGCCGGTCCGCCACGCCGGCCTACTCGCCGACCAACTGCTCCACGACCAAGTACTACAACTCGTGGGTCGGCGCGAGCGAGACCGTCCCCAACCACGTGCTGTCCCAGGGGGACTACGGCGACTACTGCGTCGCCAACCTGCAGTGGGGCATCGACAACATGTACGGCAGCGCGGCCGACCAGGACCCGATCGCAATCGACGGGAATTTCGGCGCGCAGACCTACGCATGGGTGCGGCGGTTCCAGTCCGACTACAAGAGCTGCTCCGGCAATTCCGTCGACGGGATCGCCGGGAACAAGACCAACAGCTGCATGCAGTACCTCGAGGGCGTGTTCTGAACATCATTGGCGCCGAACGCCCTCACCCGTGAAGCCATCGCACAACTCGATGCAACATCCCAATGACCCGAGGAGAAGCACATGCGGAACACGAAGGCCAAGGTCCTGACGGCGGCGCTGAGCGGCGTGGCTGCCACCTTGCTGATGGCAGCGCCCGCCATGGCCGCGAACGACGACTTCGGCCAGGCGACGACCGACCCGGGCGGATGCGGCGTCGTGGACTTCATCGACTACGGGCCCGGCGCGCCCGGCGGCGGGGACAACGACGACTACCTCGTCATCCACGACTACTGCGCCGACGGCCACGGCGTCGAGGCCTACGCCTGGCTCGACGGCACCTACCTCGGCAAGCACTACGACGGCAACGGCCTGGACGGCGCGCCCGTGGTCTGGGACCCGTTCGGTGACGTCAAGTACGGGCAGACCGTCGGCATCAAGGTCTGCCTCGTCGACGGCGCCAACGACGCCACTCCCTCCTACTGCGCCTCAGCCGAGGCCACGATCGACGGCTGATCCGGCCCCTCCCGCACCCGGGGGCACCGCACATCAGGAGCCGCCGGCGCGTATACGCGCCGGCGGCTCTTCCGGCTCGACGCCACCACCATCACAAGGACGGCGCCCGGGCCCGCCGGCCTGAACCTGGCTACGATGCCGGCGTGGAGGGCGCTGCGCGCTTCGCGCCGGACGTGGGCCCGGCGTCCTCGTCGAGCGGGTCTGGCACGCTTTGGATGCCGCTCCTGAAGATCGACAGGAACCGAGCACTCCACAAAGGACATCGATGCTGCAAGCGCGCGTCACCCTCGACCCCGCCGCCGTCGTCGCCCCGGTCAGCCGCCGCACCTTCGGCTCCTTCGTCGAGCACATGGGGCGGTGCGTCTACACCGGCATCTACGAGCCCGGTCACCCGCTCGCCGACGAGGACGGGTTCCGCACCGACGTCCTGGCGCTGACCCGCGAGCTCGGCGTGACCACGGTGCGCTATCCCGGCGGGAACTTCGTCTCCGGATACCGCTGGGAGGACGGTGTGGGGCCGCGCGAGCACCGTCCCCGCCGGCGCGATCTGGCCTGGCACGGCATCGAGACGAACGAGGTCGGCATCGACGAGTTCGCCCGGTGGGCGGCCAAGGCCGACGTCGAGATCATGTACGCGGTGAACCTCGGAACCCGCGGCGTGCAGGAGGCCCTGGACGTCCACGAGTACTGCAACCAACCGGCCGGCACCCACCTGGCCGACCTGCGCCGGGCCAACGGCGCCGAGAAGCCCCACGGCATCTCCATGTGGTGCCTCGGCAACGAGCTCGACGGGCCGTGGCAGATCGGGCACAAGAGTGCCCACGAGTACGGCCGGCTCGCCGCCGCCACCGCCCGCGCCCTGCGCGCCGCGGAGCCGGGACTGCAGCTGGTGGTCTGTGGCAGCTCCGGCTCCGCCATGCCGACCTTCGGCGCCTGGGAGGCCACCGTCCTGCAGGAGACGTACGACCTCGTCGACTACGTCTCCTGCCACGCCTACTACGAGGAGCACGACGGCGACCTCGGCTCGTTCCTGGCGTGCGCCACCGACATGGACCACTTCGTCGACAGCATCGTGGCCACCGCCGACAGCGTCGGAGCCCGGCTGCGCAGCCGCAAGAAGATGCAGCTCTCCTTCGACGAGTGGAACGTCTGGTACATGTCCCGCTTCCAGGACCAGCCGAAGCCCACGCAGTGGCAGGTCGCGGCGCCGGTGATCGAGGACGAATACAACGTCGCCGACGCCGTCGTCGTGGGCAACCTGCTGATCTCGCTGCTGCGGCACAGCGACCGGGTCACCGCCGCCTGCCAGGCCCAGCTCGTCAACGTCATCGCGCCGATCCGCACCGAACCCGGCGGGCCGGCCTGGCGGCAGAGCGTCTTCCACCCGTTCGCGCGCACCGCCGCCCTGGCCCGCGGCGTCGTCCTGCGCACGGCGATCGACGCGCCCGTGTACGAGACCTCGCGCTACGGCGAGGCCCCGGTCGTCGACGCCGTCGCCACCCACGACGCCGCCACCGGGAGCCTGGCGCTGTTCGCGGTCAACCGCGACCAGGCCCGGCCGGTGGAACTTACCGTCGATCTGCGGGCATTCGGGGCACCGGCCCGGCCGGCCGGGTCGTGGACGCTCTGGGACGACGACGTGCGCGCCACCAACACCCGCGACCGGCCCGACCGCGTCACGCCGCGGCCCGCCGAGGGCGTGACCGTCGACGGCCACACGGCGACGCTCCAGCTGCCCCCGGTCTCCTGGACCGCGGTCCGCCTCACCACCGCGCCGACCGGCTGACGTCGCCCGGGGACGCCGGTTGACATCAGGGTAGTGAGCGCTAACACTTCCGAATATATTCGCGAATGTCTGACCGGCTGGCCACCACCGGTAGATCCCTGGAAGGACACCCTTTGCCTGAGCGCACCATCCGCCGGCGGTGCTTGCCGTCCGACGCCACCGACAGCGCGGTGCCGACGAACATCGTCGCCGCCGGGTGCCGCTGACGGTGCTCCCAACGGATCGGCGTCAGCCCGAGCGCGTCCGGTCGCGGATGATCGGTGTGATCACCCGCGACCGGGCCGTGCACGGAGCCTCATCGGCGCTGCTCGGCATCGAGCGCGCCGCGCGCATGGCGGGCTACAGCCTGCGGGTCGAGTCGCTGCGCCGGGCCGACCAGCACACCGTGGCCGCGGCGCTGGCCACCCTGGCGAGCCAGGCCGTCACCGGGGTGATCGCCGCCGCGTCGCTCCCGCCGACCGCGCTGCTGCGGCTCGCCGGCAACGTGCCCGTCGTCGCCATCCAGTCCGACACGTCCGGGACCGTCCCCGCGATCGTCGCGGACCAGGCCGCCGGAGCCCGGGCCGCCGTGTCGCATCTCCTGCGGCTCGGGCACGCGCAGGTGTGGCACGTGTCGGGCGCGGACGACTGGCCGGAGACCCACAGCCGCATCGCGGGCTGGCGCGCGGCACATCGCGCATTCCGGCGCCCGTCGCCGTCGATGCTCGAGGGCGACTGGAGCGCCCAGTCCGGCTACGCCGCCGGGCTGCAGCTGGCCCGCCGCGCGGACGTGACGGCGGTCTTCGCCGCTGGGGACCAGATGGCCGTCGGCGTGCTGCGCGCCTTCGCCGAGCGGGGCATTCGCGTGCCTGACGACGTCAGCGTCGTGGGCTTCGACGACATCCCGGAGGCGGCGTACCTGCGCCCGCCGCTGACCACGGTCCGGCAGGACTACGACGAGATCGGCCGGCGCTGCGTCACGGCGCTGCTGGAGCTCGACGCCATCACCAGGCACGGCGGATTGGTGGGCCAGGACCTCGACCGCGCCCTCCCGCCACAGCTGGTGATCCGGGATACCACCAAGAGGGCACGGCGCCGCGGGCGAACCAGCGCGGCCGCGCGCAACCCGGCCGCCGGGTCGTGACCGCCGACGGATTCGGCGAACGCGAGGATGCGGCCATCGCGGCCGCCGTGTCAGCCCAGCGCCGGCCGGACACGGAACGTGCTGGCGGCCCGGAACGCCGCGGTGCCGTCCGCCTGCCGCACCCACAGCTGGTCGCCCTCGCGGCGGATGAAGTACCCGCGGTAGTTCGACGCCTCCAGCATCACGTCGCCGCCGCCGGTGCCGAGCGGGCAGAAGGTGGCGTCGCCGCGGAACAGCCACGTGCCCTCGTCCTGGTTCAGCCGCAGCCGCCAGGACGCGTGGCGCAGGTACCGCCCGTCGGCGGCCCGGAACGAATAGCAGCTCGCGTCGGCCAGGCCCGGCACCGCCTCGAACGTGGCCCGCTGCCGCGACGACGCGGTGTCCGCGGCGACGAGGACTCCGAGCTGCTGCCCGTCGGTGCCGAGGAAGCGCCCGGCGGCGGCGTCGAGCTCGAGGGACACCGGCCCCAGGTGCAGGCCCGCCGGGGCTGAGGTTGGCGTCGACGGTACTGCGAGCGACGGCATCGACACCGGCGGCGCCGGCCGCTCGTGATCGGGCCAGGCGACGGCCACGCCCGCGGCCGCGACACCGGCGACGAGCGTGCCGGCCACGAGCTTCGCCGCCGGCAACCCGGCCAGCCAGCCCGTCTTCGCCGCCGCCGTGACGGCCGGGTGGCTCGCCGCGGCGCCGGCGGCCGGCCCGATGTCGTGGACCGTGAGGGAGGCGGCCAGCGCAGCGGGTACCGGCAGCATGGCAAATCCGGTCAGCAGACGCTCGGTGTCGATCGCGCCCTCCGCGGCCCGCGCGCAGGCCGCGCAGGACCGGGTGTGCCGGGTGATCCGCTTGCGCCACAGCGGGCTCGGCAGACCGTCCCAGCCGGCGACGACGGCGTCGAGCCCCGGGCAGCGGGGCCGGGCCTCCAGGGCCGCGACGAGCACCCGCGCCTGCTCGAGGCGGTTGCGCATGCGCTGGACACGCACCCCGGCGTGCACGACACTGACGCCGAGCGCCGCGGCCAGCTCGCCCCGCGTCAGCTCCTCGCCGATCTCCAGCCACCACAGCGACCAGAGCACCCTGTCCTCCGGGTCGAGCCAGCCGACCGCCTGGCCGACCTGCCGCCGCTGCCCGGAGAGTTCGACCCGCAGCATGGTGAGGCCCTCGAAGTCCTCGGCGTCCGGCGCGTCCGTCAGCACGTCCAGCGGCGCTCGCCGCCCGGTGGTGATGCGCTCCCGCTGCAGGTAGGTGCCGGCCTGCCGGACGGCGATCGCGGCCAGCCAGGCGCGGAAGCTCTCGGCCTCACGCAACGACGGCAGCCGCCGCAGCGCGCGCAGCATCGTTTCCTGCACAACATCGTCGACCGCGGCCGGGTGCCCGGCGAGGGCCCGCCGCACGATCGAGTACACCAACGGCAGATACGCCCCGAGGAGGTCGCCGAGCGCACGCTCGTCCCCGGCCTTCGCCGCGGCGACCAGCGGCGTCGTACTGCTTCTCGTTGTTCCCAATCCCATCACCGGCCCCCTGAACGACTCCAGCGAGGGCGTGACGGTCAGGCGGATACCGCCGCGGTCGAGGAAGTCGGGTGTCCATCGCGGCACACGATCGGGCGCATTGTCAAGCGCCGCGGCCCCGCCCGCGCAAAGCCGGAAGGCACCGCTCGCCGGCCCGCTATCCGGGTGGTGCCGCCTCGCAGACCGCCCCCGGAGGCGGCCCGCGAGGCGGCATGCCTCGATCAGGGGCTGGCGCAGGTGACGTTGCCGGGGGACGTGGTGCTGCTGCCGGTCGCGACGAATCCGAACGTGGTCGTGGCGTTCGCGCCGAGCGCGGCGTTGTAGGAGGCGTTCCTGACCGTGATGCTGCCGGTGGACGCGTTGTTGACGCCGCCCCAGAGACTGCTGATCGCCTGGTCGCCGGCGAGCGTCATGCGTACGGTCCAGCCGTTGAGGGTGGTGGAGCCGTTGTTGGCGACGACGACCTCGCCCTGGAAGCCGCCGGGCCAGCTGTTGACGGCCCGGTAGGCGGCGGAGCAGGTGCCGGGCTGGCCACTGGCGGGCGGAGAGCTCGGCGGCGCGCTGCTCGGCGGGGTGGACGACGCAGGAGCCGAGCTCGGCGGGGACGTGTTCTCGAACTGGGCGAAGAACTTCCAGATCTCCCCGGACGTCCAGGTTCTGGCGTCGTTGGGGCTGCCCGACCCGTCGACCGGGCTGGGGGTGTGGTCGCCGTCGAACGCGGCCCACTGGACCGGGTAGCCCGGCCGGCACCCGGCATACGTGGTGGTGACGTGGGTCAGGCTGCCCTGCGCCGGCTCGCGCGGGTTCTGTGGCGTACAGCCGTTGTTCCGCACGAACGTGTCGCGCAGCGACCGCCCGTTGCTGATGTTGAGGACGCTGTCGTGGATGCCGTGGATGCCGAAGTAGGCGACGGGCTGGGTACCGCCGTTGCATCCGCTGAGGTTGGCGCCGGACAGGACGGCAACGGCACGGAACACCGCCGGACGGGCACAGGCGATCGCGTAGCTCATGGCGCCGCCGTAGCTCCAGCCCAGCGCGAAGATCTGTGTCGTGTCGACGCAGAGACCGCCCTCGACGAGCCTGGTCAGATCGTCCACGAGGGTCAGATCCTGGCCGTTGGTGTTGGCCCAGCCGTTGTTGATGCCCTGCGGCGCCACGAAGATCGTGCTGTTGTTCGACAGCGGCTGCAGCCCGTAGTACCCGGCCGAGGCGACCGCGCCGGCGGAGCCGTTCAGCCAGTGCAGCCCGAAGACCAACCGGTACGGGTGGCTGTTGTTGTAGTTGTCCGGAACTCTCAGGATGTACGTGCGGTTCTGTCCGCTGCTCTGCACCGAGTGGGTGCCGCTGGCGAGCGCCGGGGCCTTGCCGCATCCGGCGGTCGCCGCCAGGGCGGCGCCGGTCGCGGCGGCCGCGGTTCCGTCACCGCCGCCGGTCAGCGCCTGGCCGGCGGTGACCGCGACGAGGACCGCCGTCACCGCGACGGCCGATGAGAACATGCCGCGCTTGGGCATCGAGCACCTTGCCCTTCCTCGGATCGACGTTCGGGCATCACCTCCCTCAGACGGTGGTGATGGCCCACTGGTTGTTGGTGCTGCCGTTCGGCGCCCGCAGCCCCTCGACGGGTGGTCGCAGGCGACGCCCATGCGCCTG
Source organism: Dactylosporangium sp. NPDC000244 (assembly GCF_040300725.1). NCBI lineage: Bacteria > Bacillati > Actinomycetota > Actinomycetes > Micromonosporales > Micromonosporaceae > Dactylosporangium > Dactylosporangium sp. NPDC000244. Next base: position 48,844 of record NZ_JBEPEH010000046.1, on the reverse strand, counting down.
CGACCACCGGACTACGCCGGAGGGACGGTCAACGCTGCAGGGTCAGCACGCCCGGGCGGTACGGCAGCAGGCCGTAGTCGCCGCCGGAGCTCGGGGACCGGCCCTGGTACAGCAGCTGCAGGTTGCACGGGTCGACGGTCTTGGTCTGGTCGGGGTTGGTGCGGACCAGGTCGCCGTGGCTGATGTCGTTGGTCCAGGTGGCGCCGCTGTTGGCCTTGCCCGCGAAGGGGTTGCTCTCGGTGGCGGCCTGCGGGGTCCAGGAGCCGCTGAGGCTGGAGGCGGTGAAGGAGCGGAAGTAGCGGCCGTTGGCGCCGATGGCCTCGACGAGCATGAGGTACTGGTTCTGGCCCTGCACCTTGTAGACCTCGACGCCCTCGAACAGATTGTTGGTCGAGTCGCTCATGATCTGGGTGTAGCTGGAGCCGAAGCTGCCGGGGAAGTTCCCGATCGGCATGCTGGCCCGGTAGATCTTGCCGTTGTCGCCGGCGAAGAACAGGTACATGTTCGAGCCGTCACCGATGATGGTCTGGTCGATGGGGCCGGTGCCGGAGCCGGAGATACTGCCGGTGAACAGCGTCTGCGCCGACGACCAGCCGTTGACGTTGGACGGATCGCTCGACGTGCGGTAGTTGAACGCCGCCCCGCCCCACTGGTACGTCAGCACCCAGATGTTCTTCGGCGCGAAGTAGAACAACGTCGGCGCGACGGCCCCGAACGGCATGCCGTTCTGGGACGCCGAGCCCATGTCCGACCAGTTCGTGAACAGGCCGAAGTTCATCGAGCCCCACGTGGACCCGGTGTCGTGCGTCGTAGCGTAGACGAGGTGTTTGCCGTTGTAGACGACGTTGGTGAAGTCCTTCAGCGACACCCAGCCCGACTTCGGCGTCGCGAGAGCACCCGTGGACGACCACCGATAGGTCGACGGCAGCGTGCAGGTTCCGCCGGTGTTGCCCGGCGTGGTCGGGGTCGTGCCGTCGACACGGACGAGCTGCCACTGCTGGTTGGTGCCACCCCAGTCGCTGTACTGCACGACCGCTCCCCCGTCGGCGGTGGAGGCGCCCTGCACCTCGACGGCCTTGCTGGAGTTGCGGTTGATGAGCCGCACGTAGCCGCTGTCGGAGTCGGCGAGGCGGAACTGCTGGTTCGTGCCGTTGCCGTCGGTCCACTGCACGAGCTTGGCGGAGTCGGCGGTGGAGAAGTTGTACACGTCGAGGACCTTGCCCGAGTGGCGGGCCTTGAGCCGGTAGTAGCCGCCACCGGAGTCGACGAACTGCCACTGCTGGTTCTGTCCGCCGGAGCGGCTGTACTGCTGGATGCAGGCACCGTCCGCGGTGGACGCGCCGCACACGTCGAGGGCCTTGCCGGAGTTGCGGTTGACGAGGGTGTACCACGCTGACGTGTCGACGGTCGCCGCCGAGGCGGAGGTCGCGTTGACGGCGACCACCATCCCGGCTACCACGACCGTCGCCGCCAGCATGGCGCCGAGCGCTTTGCTGTGCACAGAAACTCCTAAGCGGTCTGGGTGAACGAGCGCACGGTGACGGCGCCACCGAGCGACCTTGTGGCGTAGTTGAAGACGGCGTAGCGGTACCCCATGAAGAACTGCCAGGCGTTGTTGAGCGTGAACGCCGGCCCCAGGGCGGTGAAGGTGACGCCGTCGGTGCTGTAGGAGAACCGGGCCTGCCGCCCGGAACCGGGCCGGATGTCGGCGGTGGCACGCAGCCAGATCCGGCCGCCGGTGACGGTGGCCGAGGCCGCCACGGAGCCCGTGCCGGTGGTGTTCCAGCTGCCGTCCATGGTCAGGCCGTTCACCATGGTGACGCGGGTGGTGCCGTTGTCGCGCTGCACGCCGATCCAGGCCGAGGAGTCGCGCAGCATGGCCAGGCCGGAGCGGTCCCCGTCGGCCATCGCCGAGTAGTCCAGCTCGACGGTCGCCGTCGAGGAGGGGCCCTGGATGCGTTGGGTGAGGGTGTTGCGGGCCGAGTACAGGTCGTTCGTCACGGTCGCGGTCTGCAGGCGCAGGCCGCTGCCGGACGACCACCTGGTGTTGTCCGGGTTGTGGTTCCACTCCCACTGCGGGCCGAGCGCGGCGGTGGCGAACGTGTCGGTGCCGATCATCGGCTTGACGGTCTTCGAGGTCGTGATGTTCGGCCTCGGGTAGTTCACGCCCCAGGCGCCGTTGACGGTCTGCAGGACCGGCCAGTCGCCGCTCCACGTGATCGGCGCGAGTGTCGGCACCCGGCCGCCCGGGTAGGCGTCGGTGAACGCCATGTAGTACCAGTCGCCGTTCTGGGTCTGCACGAGCCCGCCCTGGTGCGGCACGCCCCCGCCCGAGATCGGGCCGGGCGTGTCGAGCAGGACCTGGCGCATCTCGTACGGGCCCCACGGGCTGGACGAGCGCAGGACGTACTGCCCGTTGGCGGGCCGGGTGACCCAGATGTAGTAGTACCCGTTGCGCTTGTAGAACCGTGAGCCCTCGAGGGTGATGCCGGACGGGGCGGTGAACACCTGCTGTGAGCGGACCTGACTCGTACCGTCGGCCGACAGCTGGGCGACGCTGAGGGTGCTGTTGCCGTAGGCGACGTACATGGTGTCGTTGTCGTCGATGAGCATCCCGGCGTCGTAGTAGCAGGCGTTGATCCGGGCCTTCTTCGACCAGGTGCCGTCGACGGCCGAGGCGGTGTACACGTAGGTCCGGTTGAACTCCACGCAGCCGAGCCAGTAGTAGGTGCTGTTGCTCGGCCGGTATTGCAGCGTCGAGGCCCAGATGCCCTTGACGTACGCCCGGCCGCCGCTGAGGTTGTAGGCGTTGGAGTCGAAGTCGAGGCTCGGCACGGAGTGCCCGGCGTACTCCCAGTGCACCAGGTCGTAGGAGCGCAGGATCGGCGCGCCCGGCGAGTAGTGCATGGTCGAGGCGGAGTAGTAGTAGGCGTCGCCGACGCGGATGATGTCACCGTCGGCGAAGTCCTGCCAGACCACGGGGTTGGTGAACTGCCCGGCCGGTGCCGGGGTGGTCGGCGTCGGGCTGGTCCCGCCGTCGGCGCGCACGAGCTGCCACTGCTGGTTGGCGCCGCCCCAGTCGTTGTACTGCACGATGTTGCCGCCGTCCGCGGTGGACGCGTTCTGCACCTCGACCGCCTTGCCGGAATTGCGGTTGAGCAGGCGCACGTAGCCGCCGTCGGAGTCGGCGAGGCGGAACTGCTGGTTGACGCCATTGCCGTCGGCCCATTGCACGATGCTCGCGCCGTCGGCGGTGGAGAAGTTGTAGACGTCGAGCACCTTGCCCGATGAGCGCGACTTGAGCCGGTAGTAGCCGCCGCCGGAGTCGACGAACTGCCACTGCTGGTTCGCGCCGTTGTTCCGCGTCCACTGGGTGATGCGCGCGCCGTCGCCGGTCGCCGAGTTGTACACGTCGATCGCCTTGCCGCTGTTGCGGTTGACGAGGGTGTACCAGGCGCTCGTGTCGACCGTGGCGGCGGCGGCCGGCGCGATGTGCAGCGCGACGGCGGCCGCCGCGGCGAGCATGAGCACGGTGGCGAAGACGGTCGCGGGCCGGCGCCGGGCGGCTGCGGGCGCGGTGCGGTAAAGGGGGGAATGCATGAGGTAAGTCCTTCTGGCGGTAGGGACTTCACTGTTTGTTAGCGCTAACAGCTGTACGTCGGCGCGTCCGGCCGTCAGGCATCGAGATCGATGAGATTGCCAGATCGAGCCCGCGCTTTCAAGCCTTGACCGCCATTCCCGCGTGAAATTCCGCGATTGCGATCCGTCGACCTTTCACGCGCTCCTGCCATAACACTTTTTCCGGAAAAGTTCTGGATCGAGTGCGTCGAAAAGCGTTATGCAACCACCTCGGGAATGGTCGCACCGGCTCCGGACAGCGACTTACTTGAATGCTGTGAGCGATTCTGGCAAGGTTCCCTGACATCCCACCGCCGACGCTCATCCGCGCCCGCCACGCGCCATGTGAGCGATCACAATTCACCCCAGGAGCGTTCCGTGAAAGCTTCCATCCGGCGCGCGCTCGTAGCGGCCGCCGGCCTGCTGTGCCTGACCGGACTCATGCCGGCCGCCTCGGCCCGGGCCGACAACCCGATCGTGCAGACGATCTACACCGCCGACCCCGCGCCGCTGGTCTACAACGGCCGGGTCTACCTGTACACCGGGCACGACGAGGACAACTCGACGTACTTCACCATGCGCGACTGGCGGGTCTGGTCCTCCGCCGACATGGTCAACTGGACCGACCACGGATCGCCGATGAGCCTGTCCACGTTCAGCTGGGCGAGCTCGGATGCGTGGGCCGGGCAGACCGTGTACCGCAACGGCAAGTTCTACTGGTACGTGCCGGTGCGCATGGCCAACGGCAGCAACGCCATCGGGGTCGGCGTCGCCGACAACCCCACCGGCCCGTTCCGCGACGCCCTGGGCCGGCCGCTGATCCAGAACTCCGAGATCGACCCGACGGTCTTCATCGACGACGACGGGCAGGCGTACCTGTACTACGGCAACCCGCACCTGTGGTACGTGAAGCTCAACGCCGACATGATCTCGACCGCCGGCAGCCCGGCCCAGATCCCGCTGACCACCGCCGGTTTCGGCACCCGCACCGGGAACACGAGCCGCCCGACGCTGTTCGAGGAGGGCCCGTGGGTATACAAGCGCAACGGCCTGTACTACAACGTCTTCGCCGCGAAGTGCTGCTCGGAGTACATCGCCTACTCGACCGCCACGTCGCCCACCGGGCCGTGGACCTTCCGCGGCACTGTCATGCCGACCCAGGGTGCAAGTTTCACGAACCACCCGGGCGTCATCGACTTCAACGGCGGCTCGTACTTCTTCTACCACAACGGGGCCCTGCCCGGCGGCAGCGGCTACACCCGCTCGGTGGCCGTGGAGAAGTTCAGCTACAACAGTGACGGGACCATCCCGGCGATGAACATGACCACGACGGGCGCGCCGCAGGTGGGAACGCTGAACCCGTACGCGCGCCAGGAGGCCGAGACCATCGCCTGGGAGAACGGCGTGGAGACCGAGCCGTCCAGCGGGGGCGGCATGAACGTCGGCTGGATCGAGAACGGCGACAACATCAAGGTCAAGGGCGTCGCCTTCGGCGCCGGCGCGACGTCGTTCAGCGCGCGGGTCGCCTCGGCGACCAGCGGCGGGCGCATCGAGCTGCACCTGGACAGCCTCAACGGCACTCTCGCCGGCACCTGTACCGTCGCCGGCACCGGCGGCTGGCAGACCTGGACCACCGTCACCTGCCCGGTGAGCGGCGCAACCGGCACCCACGACCTGTACTTCAAGTACACCGGCGGGTCCGGCAACCTCTTCAACGTCGACTGGTGGCAGTTCGCCGGCACCGGCGGCGGTGACAACGGCGGCGGCAACCTGCTCGCCAACGGCAGCATGGAGAGCGGCACCAGCGGCTGGTCGGTCTTCGGCGCCGGCACCCTCGCGTCCGGCTCGGTCGTCCACGGCGGCAGCCAGTCGCTGCAGATCACCGGCCGGACCGCGGCGTGGAACGGCCCGGCCCAGGACGTCACGTCGAAGCTGACCAACGGCAAGAGCTACACGACCAGCGCATGGGTCCGCGCACAGAGCGGCACCCCGAGCGCGAAGGTGACGCTCGCCGTGACCGCGAACGGCACGACCAGCTACGTCCAGCTCACCCCGGCGGCCACGGTGACCACCGGCGGCTGGACCCAGCTGACCGGCACCGCCACGGTCTCGTGGACGGGCACGCTGACCGGCGCCACGCTCTACGTCGAGACGGCCGCCGGCACCGACGGTCTCTACCTCGACGACGCATCCCTGCAGTAGCGCACCCGAGCCGACTCGATCGAGGGAGAGATCATGCGTGTGCAACAGCGGCCTTGGCTGGCCCGCGCGGTGGCGTTGCTGCTCGCGGCCGGCGCCGCCGTGTGGTTCATCGGCGTGCGCACGGCCGAACCGGCCCAGGCGCTCGCCAACAACCTGGCGCTCACCCCGCCGATGGGGTGGAACGACTGGAACGCGTACGGCTGCAACGTCTCCGAGGCCCTGGTCAAGCAGACCGCCGACAAGCTCGTGTCGTCCGGGCTGGCGGCCGCGGGCTACCAGTACGTGAACATCGACGACTGCTGGATGCAGCACAGCCGCGACGCGGCCGGCAACCTGCAGCCCGACTACGGCAAGTTCCCCGACGGGATCTCCGGCACCGCGGCGTACGTGCACGGCAAGGGCCTGAAGCTCGGCATCTACGAGGACGCCGGGACCCAGACCTGTGCCGGTTACCCGGGCAGCCTCGGGCACGAGACGCAGGACGCGCGCAGCTTCGCGGCCTGGGGCGTCGACTACCTCAAGTACGACAACTGTTTCAACAACGGCAGTTCGACGACCCAGCAGTACATCTCGCGCTACTCGGCGATGCGTGACGCACTCGCGGCCACCGGGCGCCCGATCGTGTACAGCATCTGCGAATGGGGCGTCAACGCGCCGTGGACCTGGGCGCCCGACGTCGGCAACCTGTGGCGCACCACCGGCGACATCCAGGCCAACTTCGGCAGCATGCTGAACATCTTCCACCAGAACGTGGGCCTCGCCGCCTACGCCGGACCCGGCCGGTGGAACGACCCCGACATGCTCGAGGTCGGCAACGGGATGTCCGCCACCGAGGACCGCGCGCACTTCAGCCTGTGGGCCGAGATGGCCGCGCCCCTGCTGGCCGGCAACAACCTGGTCAACGCGAGCGCCACGACGCTGTCGATCCTGGGCAACAAGGCGGTGATCGCGGTCGACCAGGACCCGGCCGGCAAGCAGGGCCGGATGGTGAGCTCCTCCGGCGGGCTCGACGTGCTCGCCAAGCCGCTCGCGAACGGCGACGTGTCCGTGGTGCTGTTCAACGAGAACAGCACCACCGCGACGATCAGCACCACGGCCGCCGCGATCGGCAAGTCCGGCGCGTCGTCCTACTCGCTGACCGACCTGTGGAGCGGGGCGGCCAGCACCACCGGCGGTGCGATCACCGCGAGCGTGCCCGGGCACGGCGTGGTGATGTACCGGGTCGCGGGCGGTACCACCGGCAATCCAGGCGGCGGATCCACGACGACGATCCGGGGCACGGCGTCCGGCCGCTGCCTCGACGACCCCAACGGCAGCACGACCAACGGCGTGCAGCTGGTGATCTGGGACTGCAACGGCGGCACCAACCAGCAGTGGACCTCCACCGGCTCCAAGCAGCTGCAGGTGCTCGGCAAGTGCCTGGACGCGTACAACAACCAGACCTCGCCCGGCACCAAGGTGGAGATCTGGGACTGCAACGGCCAGAGCAACCAGCAGTGGAACGTCAACGCCGACGGCACCATCACCGGCGTGCAGTCCGGGCTGTGCCTCGACGTGAGCGGCGCGGCCACCGCCAACAACACGCCCGTCCAGCTGTGGACCTGCACCGGTGCCACCAACCAGCGCTGGACCCGCTCGTGAGCGGCCGGACCTGGGTCGGCCGCCGGCAGGTGCGGAAGTAGCGTGCCGCAGGCGCGGTGCGCGGCGGCCGATGGGCCGCCGCGCACCGCGGGCAATGTGCGGATCCCCGGCGTCAGCCGGTGCTGCAGGAGACCGATGGCCAGGTCCATTGACCATTGGCCATGATCGTGACGCCGAAGTTGTTGCCACTGCCGTTCGGTTTGCCGACCATCACGTACTGGCTCGGCCAGGTTGCGCTCACGTTCCAGGTCGAGCTGATCGTTGCCGGCGCCGGGACGTTCATCGTCACGGTCCAGTTGCTGGAGCCGGACACCGCGACGTTGAGGTTGTAGCGGTCGTTCCACTTCTGGCCCGCCGACAGCGTGGCCGTACAACCGCCATTGCCACCGCCACCGCCGCCACCCCCGCCGGTGCTGCCACCGCCGCCACCACCGCCGGAGCCCTCGCTGACGGTGATGTTCGAGCTCACGTTGCTCTGGTAGCCCTCAGTGGCCATGATCTGGTAGTTCGGGCTGCCCAGCTGCAGACCGGCCTGGCGCCACGCGTTGAAGTGGTTCGCCACGTTGATGGTGCCGCCGGTGCGCTTCTGCTGCCGCACGCTCCAGTACTGGTAGAACGTCGCGGTGCCCTGGATCGAGGGCTGATTGACGCGCTGCGTGCGGTACAGGTCGTACGTGCTGCCGTCGGTGGTGACGGAGCCGAGGCGCTGAGCTCCCGTACTCGGGTTGTAGTTGCCGAAGTTCTCGACGATGTAGTACTCGACGAGCGGGTTGGTCATCCAGCCGTACAGGGCGAGGTAGCAGTTGCCGCCGCAGTTGAACGAGCCGGAGTAGTTGACCGTGTGGCTGGTGGAGCCGGGGTTCCAGCCCTTGCCGACCACGGAGTTGTTGATGCTGTTCATCTGGACGCTGTAGCTGCCCCCGGCGCCCAGGTTCATGGTGACGTTGCCGCTGTCTTTCCAGTACGAGAAGAAGTAGCCGTTGTGGCTGCCGGTCGAGTTCGACGTGATCGTCCGGTCGGCCTCGGCGTGGGCGGTACCGGCGGCAATCACCGAGACGGCCCCCAGGGTGACGGCGCTGGCCACGCCGATGAGCAGTCGCAGGCGTCGGCGTCTGCGGCCGCTCGGCTGAGCGAGTGTGTCGTGCATGGATGCTTCCTCCTCGAAAGGGCGGGCGAGGTCGCTCGACGGGCACCAGGGCACCGAGTGGCCGTCCATGCGGTCGACGGCCGGTTTCACTGATCGATGCTGGTCGAACCCGAGGTAGCGAGATTATGGGCACGCCGCCGCCCATCTGGCAAGAATTCTCGGAAAAGTTCCGGAGATTGCCGCAAGCAAAGTGGGCCGCCGCAGCGGACAACATCGCAGCTGGAAGCGGTTGCGCCGGTGTCGGAAGCCCGGCGATCCGCCCGGTGACAACACCGAAAGACGCAGCGTCGGACCGAAAGTTTCGAACTCTGCTCGGGCTAGCATCAGGGCCAGGTGGAGGTAGGTCCGGTCCGCCCCGCGTCTGAGGTCGAGCCCGGTCCTGCGTTCGACCTGCGCGAGCGGGCGGCCACCCGCCAGCGCGACCGCGAGCGCGGCGGTGAACGTGTCGCCGGCGCCGGTCGTGGGGCGAGATCGTGGCGGAGGCGCCGCCGACCGGCACGAGTATGCTGGCGGGGCCGGTCCCGGTTCGGTTGGCTTGTTTGCATAGGGTGGTCAAGCCGCGCGGGCGGCGCTGAATTTCGTCACTGGAGTTGTGTTGGTCGGGACGAGTCGGCGGCGATCGAGCCGCGACCGTGTCACCGGGGCCGAAGTCGCCGAGGCCGCCGGAGTATCGACATCGGTCGTATCGCTTGTCCTCAACGGCAAGGACGCGGGACGGGCGAACCAAGCCACCCGGGACCGCGTTCTCGCCGCCGCCCGCGAGCTGGGCTACCGAATCGACGGGCGGGGCCAGAGCCTCGCCACCGGCCAGACCGGCATCATCGGCTTCATCGCTCCCGACAACACCACGCCGTTCTTCGCCAGCCTGCAACACGGACTCCTGAGCCGGCTCAACCCCGAGTATCACCTGCTGACGGTCGTGACCGACCTCGGGCAGGCCGTCACCTCCGAAAGCATCGAACGGATGCTGCGTCTCGGACCCGACGCGATCATCGTGTTCGCGCTCGGCACCGACGATCTGTCCGCCCTTCGTCCCGACTGCCCAGTCCTTGTCCTCGACTCGCCAGGCAGCGAACCGCACTTTCCGCGCATCGATCTCGACGTCAGTGCCGGTGCGCGCACCCTGGGACGGCACCTGGCGTCGCATGGCCACCGCCACCTGGCCTATCTCGACGGAAACACCGGATCGCAGAGCATGGAAGTTCGCCGGCGAGCTTTGCTCTCGGCGTTTCGCCGGGGTTCGCCGGAGGCGCGCACGACCGTGGCGCGCTGTGCCATCGATGCCGCCGTCGCCCGCGCGACTGTCGCAGCGCACTGGCCAACCTGGAAGGACGCCGGCGTCACCGCCATCGCCTGCGGCTCGGACCTGCAGGCGTTCGGCGCCATCGCCGCGCTGCGTGACGTCGGGGTGGCCGTGCCGCGCGACGTCTCCGTGACCGGCGCCGACGACCAGCCGTTGTCGACGGTCATCGAACCGAACCTGACAACCGTTCGGCTGCCCTCACGACTCCTTGGCGAATTGGCGGCCACGCAGGTGCGCGGCATCCTGAACGGCGAGCCTGCCCAGGCGCTCCCCACCGTGCTGCCCACCGAAGTCGTCTTCCGCGACTCGACCGGCGCAGCCCCGACCCGTTAGGGCTGTCACTACCCCTTAACGGGATCCAGCGGTGCACAGGGGTGCGCTACGCGCGCCGAGAGCCCGCAGCCCTCAACGGCGAGCCGGCGGTCACGACAGGTGACAACCGAGGCGGCGGCCTCCTTCGCCTGTACCTGTATCGATGCCAGCAACCCCAATGAAATCAACACGTCAAGCGCTTGACCCATGACTTCGCCGCGACCTATGGTGAACCCCCATGCAGGCGGTCCACTGAGCGCGACCCGAGGTGAATTCCATGCGTGCAGCCGTGTCGGCCGAACGCGACGGTGTCGTCGAGCGGGCCGGGACCGGGAGCGCGGACAACGCGATGACGAACTACGCCCGCGTTGGGTTCATCGCGGGCGATCCGAGGAGGTGACCACCCGATGGCGGAACAGAGCCGGCACGGCGGTGCTGGCGAACGGAGCGGAATCGCGATCGTCGGCGGATCGGTTGCCGGTGTCGCGGCGGCCGACGCCGCCCGGCGCGCGGGGTACCAGGGGCCGGTGTGGCTCATCGACGCGCAGCCGCATGAGCCCTACGACCGGCCACCGCTGTCCAAGCAGGCGTTGTCGCCGGCCACCGCCGCGGACAGCGCCGAGCCGTCGTCGTACCGCCTGCGCGAGCCCGAGCACTGGCAGCGACTGGGTATAACCCTGCGCACCGGCGTGGCCGCGACGAGCCTGGACGTAGCCGGGCGCCGGATCCGGCTGGCCGACGGCACGCAGTACGCGTGCCAAGCAATTGTGCTGGCCCCCGGAGCGCAGCCCCGGCCTCTCCCGTTCCCTGTTGACGATGTTCCAGTCCACGTGTTGCGCGGGTTGGGCGATGCACGCGCGCTGGCCGCCGCGCTGCGCCGCGCGCGGCGGCTGCTCGTTGTCGGCGCGGGATTCGTCGGTCTCGAGGTGGCCTCCGCCGCTCGCGCCCACGGGGTCGACGTCACGGTCGTCGAGATCGCACCAGCGCCGCTCGCGCCGCTGATCGGCGGTCCGGCCGCCGGCTATCTCCTGGCACGCCACCAGGCGGCCGGCACCGCCATCTCATGCGGTCGATCGGTCCGCGCTGTGCACCGGCAGGGAGCGGAACTCGTTGCTCTCCTGGACGACGGCACCGAACTGACCGCCGACACGGTCGTCGCGGGCATCGGGGTGCGGCCCGCCACCGATTGGCTGAACGGCTCGGGCATCGAGCTGACGGACGGGATCGTCGCCGACGAACGGCTGCGCGCCGGCGCAGACGGAATCTACGCGTGCGGCGACGCGGTCCGCTGGACCAACCCGCTCTACGGCCAGGCCATGCGCATCGAACATTGGACGACCGCGCGGGAGCAGGGCGAGCGGGCCGGGACGAACGCCGCGCTCTTCGCCATGACCGGGCAGCCCGGGCAGGTGTTCACGCACGTGCCGTACGTCTGGTCGGACCAGCTCGGGCTGAAGCTGCAATTCGTCGGTCGCCGGCTGCCGGGCAGCGTGACCGTGGTCGAGCGCAGCGACGAGGGCAGCCACGTCAGTACTCACTGGTTCAACGGCCAGCTGGTCGGCTGCACGGCCATCAACTCGCCCAAGGACGCCATGCTGGCCCGCCGCACGATCCAGACCCGGTGTCTGGATGACCCGAACCCGGCCTCGCCGCCGGCCACCAGAGGAGATGGTCTTGACTGAGCCGACAGCTCCGACTGTTGCATTCGACCCGACGGACCCTGCGTTTCTCGCCGACCCGTACCCGATCCTCGACGCGATCCGCGAGAGCGACACCCCGGTGGCGTACGCGCCGGCGATCGACAAGTGGATCGTGACCCGGCATGCGGACGTCCACGCATGCCAGCGGGAGGCGCGGCTCGGCCGCGCCTTCGACCACATGTACACGCCCGAGCAGATCTCCGCCCAGCCGCGCGACCCGCGCTGGGTCAATTTCTGGGAAGCCGAGCGCTTCAGCCTGCTGGAGCTCGAACCGCCGGCGCACGACCGGATTCGCTCCCTGGTGTCTGCGGCGTTCACGCCGAGGCGCGTGCTGGACCTTCGGCAGCCGGCACGGCAGCGCGCCGCCGAGTTGCTGTCGCCGCTGCGCGAACGCGCCAGCTTCGACCTGCTGCACGACTATGCCATGCCGTACTCGATATCGATCATCTGTGAGCTGCTCGGCGCCGACCGCAGCTACGAGCAGCTCTTCCTCGACTGGGCGCACAGCATGGTGCGGATGTACGAGGTCGGCACCAGCGAGCAGCACGCCGCCGAGGCCGATCGGGCGGCGCGGGACTTCGTGGCGTGCATCCGTGAGCTCATCGCCGACACGCGCAGAAGCCCACGCGACGGCCTGATCTCAGCCCTGGTGTCGGTCCACGACGAGGACGACACGCTCAGCGAGGCGGAGATCATCTCGACGGTCATCGTCCTGCTCAACGCCGGCCACGAGGCGACGGTCAACACGACCGGCAATGGGATCGCCGCGCTGCTGACGCACCCTGACCAGTGGCAGCGGTTCCTCGCCGGCGAGGTTGAGCCGCGCCAGGCGATCGAGGAGCTCATCCGCTGGAACCCGCCGCTGCAGATGTTCGAGCGCTGGGCCCTCACCGAGGACATCACGGTCGGCGGCGTCGCCATCCCGTTCGGCGCCAAGATCGCCATGCTCTACGGCGCGGCGAACCGCGACCCACGAGTCTTCGATCATCCCGAACGGCTCGACATCGGCCGGGTCAACGCATCCCGACACGTGAACTTCGGCGGAGGTATCCACGCGTGCCTCGGCGCACCGCTGGCGCGCATCGAGCTCGAGGCGAGCTTCAGCCTGATCCGCGAGCTGTGCCCCGAGCTGCGGCTGGTGAGCGAGCCGAAGCACACGAACGCATTCGTCATCTGGGGCTACGAGGCTGTTCGGGTGAGCGCTCAGCGCGCGGCCTGAATGTCATGGCATCGACAATTACTTGGAGGCAGGAATGGCTCAGCTGCGCATCGACACGGTCGCCTGCAAAGGACACGGCTTGTGCTTCTTCGGCTGGTCACAGCTCTTCGATCTCCGCGAGGACGGCATCGCCGTCGCGCTGGTCGACCAGATCCCTCCCGACATTCGCCAGGACGTCGAGGACGCGGCGGCCGCATGCCCCGAGCGGGCCATTCTCGTCGTCGAAGAACCGTAGCGATCCCGTTGCGGCCCGTTCCTCCGACCCGACGGTCGCGTCGGCTCCCGCGAGCTTGAGCGAGGGATGACGGCGCGATAGGTTGGACCTCCAACCACCGCTCATGAGCAGCGCCTATCCGGCGAGTCGAAATGGGGCCCTCAATGAGCGGCAACGCCGGCGGTCGCGGGGTGCGTCAGTCCCGCGAACAGCCCATCCGGGATGTTGCTCGCCAGGCTCAGGCCCGGCGAGCATCTACCGCGGCGTCCCCCGATACCAGCTGCTGCGGCCCTGCCCGGCCGCCCGCGCCGGACGACGTGCGCGAGCCGGCGGACGGCCGCCCGCCGACCGGGTCCGGTCACGCGTCCCGCCGCCCTGCCAGCGTCCGCGACGCGGTGGCCGTGCCGGGCGGGTGCTATCCGATCGGCGGCGACGATCCCGACGCGAACCCGGGCGACGGCGAGGGACCGACGCGCGAGGTCACGGTCTCCGGCTTCGGCATCGGCCGGTTCGCCGTGACCAACCGGCAATTCGCCGCGTTCGTCAAAGCGACTGGTCATGTGACCGACGCCGAGCGCTACGGGTGGTCCTACGTGTTCTGGTCGCTGGTGTCCCCCGAGGCTCGGGCTGACGTGATCGACGCGCAGGTGGATGGGGCCCCGTGGTGGCGTGGCGTTCGCGGTGCCGACTGGCGCCACCCACGGGGCCGAGGCTCGAGCAACGGCTCGCTGGCGAACCATCCGGTCGTGCACGTCTCGTGGCACGATGCCGTCGCATACGCCGCCTGGGCCGGCGGCCGGTTGCCGACCGAGGCCGAATGGGAGATCGCCGCACGCGGCGGCCTGGTCGGCGCGACCTACCCCTGGGGGGGCGATCTGGCGCCAAGAGGGCGGCGGCGGTGCAACATCTGGCAAGGCGCGTTTCCCGGCTACGGACGCGGCGACCTCGACGATGTCGGCACGGTGCCCGTCGACAGCTTCGCCCCCAACGGATTCGGCCTGTACAACATGGCCGGCAACGTCTGGGAGTGGTGCGCCGACCGTTGGAGCACCACCTGGCACCGCGCCGAGAGCGCCGCCACCCGCATCGACCCGCAGGGTCCCCAGGACGGCGCCGACCACGTCGTGCGCGGCGGCTCGTACCTGTGCCACGTCTCCTACTGCAACCGCTACCGAGTCGCGGCCCGGACGCACAACAGCCCGGACTCCTCGACCGGCCACACCGGCTTTCGCTGCGCGGTCGACGTCACCGGCTGAGGGACGTCCCGCAACCCGATGTCTGTCCGTTGTGGACGATCATCGAGGATTGGGTTCTTCGGCCGGCACGCGAAGACTCGTCGCGTCAAAGGCCCATGGGAGAATCGCCGTCATGGGCTGGGGTCCATCCGGAGTCGCGACGAGCAGCTCCGCGCCTCCGTGCTCCCAGAGCAGTTGCCGGCAACGCCCGCACGGCATGAGCAGCTCGCCCTTGCCATCGACACACACGAACGCCACCAGCCGGCCGCCGCCGGAGGCGTGCAACGCCGAGACCAGACCGCACTCCGCGCACAATCCCAGTCCGTAGGAGGCGTTGGCTACATTGCAGCCGACGACGACCCGCCCGTCGTCGACGAGCGCGGCCGCGCCGACGGGGAAGTTCGTATATGGGGAATAGGCTCTGGCCATGACCGCTACGGCAGCAGCTCTCAGCGCTGCCCAGTCGATCCCGCGTACGTTCGGCGGTGTTGTATTCACTGACCGACGGTCCTTGCCGGCCCGGCCATCTGTGCTGTCGGCCTGAGGTTGATCCGGGGAATGATGGTCTCGCCATAGGCGGCCAGGGTCGCGTCTTTCGCGTCGTGCTGCAGGTACAGCGCGAACTGATCCACGCCGAGCGAGCGCAGCTGCTCCAGCCGCTCCACCTGCGCCGCCGGCGGGCCGATCAGGCAGAACCGGTCGATCACCTCGTCGGGCACGAAGTCCGTGTGCGCATTGCCCGCCTTGCCATGCGAGTTGTAGTCGTAGCCCTCGCGGCCGGCGATGTAGTCCGACAGCGCTTTGGGGACGGCGGCTCCGTCGGCGCCGTAGCGGGCGACGATGTCGGCGACGTGGTTGCCGACCATGCCGCCGAACCAGCGACACTGGTCCCGGCCCCAGGCCAACCCGCCGGCCGACCCGTCGGTGACGTACGCCGGTGCGGCCACACAGATCGTGATCGACTCCGGATCGCGGCCGGCGGACGCGGCGGCCTGGCGGACCGCCTGGATCGACCAGGCGGTGATGTCGGGGTCGGCCAGTTGCAGGATGAACCCGTCGGCGATCTCGCCGGTGAGGGCGAGCATCTTGGGGCCGTAGGCACCGACCCAGATCGGCAGCCGGGACTGCTCCCCCCAGGGAAAGCGCAGCTGGTTGCCCTTGTAGTCGGCCGTCTGCCCGTTGGCCAGTGGCCGGATCACCTCGATGGCGGCGCGCAGCTCGGCCAGCGTCACCGGCTTGCCGTTGATCACCCGCACCGCCGAGTCGCCTCGCCCGATGCCGCAGACCGTACGGTTGCCGAACATGTGGTTCAGCGTCGCGAACAGCGAGGCGGTGACCGTCCAGTCGCGGGTCGCCGGGTTGGTCACCATCGGCCCGACCATGACCCGGTGCGTGGCCGCAAGGACCTGCGAGTAGACGACGAACGGCTCCTGCCAGAGCAGATGCGAGTCGAACGTCCACACGTGCGAGAACCCGTAGTTCTCGGCCCGCTGGGCGAGGTCGACCACCCGCCACGCTGGCGGATCGTTCTGCAGCACAATCCCGAAATCCACCGGTCCTCCTAGATGAGGTTCTGCGAGAGCTCGCGCTTGACGAAGCGGCCGTGGCTCTTGGACCCGACGTAGCCGGTCTCGTCCTTGATCACGACACCGCGGGACAGGACGACGTCGACATGCCCGTCGATCTCCCAGCCCTGCCAGGCCGAGTAGTCCATGTTCATGTGGTGGGTGCGGCCCTCGCCGATGCCGATCGAGGTGTGACCGTTCGGGTCGTACACGACGACATCGGCGTCGGCGCCCGGCGCGATCACGCCCTTCCTGCCGTACAGGCCGAACATCCGGGCCGGGGTGGTGCAGCACACGTCGACCCATCGTTCGAGTGAGATCCGGCCGTCCTTGACGCCCTGGAAGAGCAGGTCCATCCGGTGCTCGACCGAGCCGATGCCGTTGGGAATCTTGGCGAAGTTGCCGATCCCCATCTCCTTCTGGTCTTTCATGCAGAACGGGCAGTGGTCGGTGGACACCGCGGTCACGTCACCGGTACGGAGGTACCGCCACAGCTCGTCCTGGTGGCCCTCGGCCCGGGCCCGCAGCGGCGTCGAGCAGACCCACTTGGCCCCTTCGAAGTCGCCCCACCGCTCGCTCTGGGCGCCGAGCTGCTCCTCCAACGACAGGTACAGGTACTGCGGGCAGGTCTCGCCGAACACGTTCTGGCCGGCGTTGCGGGCCTCGGCGATACGGGCCAGCGCTTGCTTGGCCGACACGTGCACGACGTAGAGCGGCGCGCCGGTGAGATCGGCCAGCATGACCGCCCGGTGGGTGGCCTCCTGCTCGGCCTGCCACGGCCGCGTGACGCCGTGGAAGTACGGGCCGGTCTCACCGCGTGCGAGCGCCTGCTGGACGAGCACGTCGATGGCCGAGCCGTTCTCGGCGTGCATCATGATCAGTCCGCCGTTGCGGGCCGCGGTCTGCATGGCCCGCACGATCTGGCCGTCGCTCGACAGGAACACGCCCGGGTAGGCCATGAACAGCTTGAAGCTGGTGATGCCCTCCCCGATGAGCTCGTCCATGGCCTTGAGCGACTCGTCGTTCACGTCGCCGACGATCTGGTGAAACGCGTAGTCGACCGCGCAGGAGCCGGCGGCCTTCTCGTGCCAGCGTGCGACCTGGTCCTGCACCCGCTGCCCGTGGGCCTGCACGACGAAGTCGATGATCGTGGTCGTTCCGCCCCACGCGGCCGCCCGTGAGCCCGTCTCGAAGGTGTCCGAGGCGAACGTGCCGCCGAAGGGCATCTCCATGTGGGTGTGCGCGTCGATGCCGCCGGGGATCACGTACTTGCCGGTGGCGTCGATCGTGGTCGCCGGCTCGATCCCGATGGTGTCGGCGACGCCGGGAGCCAGCAGTGCGGCGATCCGTTCGCCGTCGATGACGACATCGGTGAGGCTGCTGCCGGTGGACGACACCACGGTACCGCCCTTGATGATCACGTCAGGCATCTGGACTCCTCAGGGCATGACGGTTCGACGGTAGGAGTCCGGCCGCCGGTCGCGATAGAACTGCCAGTCGTTGCGGACCTTGGTGATCTCGTCGAGGTCGAGATCCCGGATGACGAGCTCCTCGTTGTCCTCGGAGGCGACCTCACCGACGTAGTTGCCCCGCGGGTCGACGAAGTACGACGAGCCGTAGAAGTGCGGCGCGTCCGCGCCGAACTCGTCGACCTCCTGCCCGATGCGGTTGTTGGCCGCGACGAAGTACTGGTTGGCCGCGGCCGCGGCCGGCTGCTCGAGCTGCCACAGCCGGTTGGACAGGCCCGGCTTGGTCGCCGACGGGTTGAACACGATCTGCGCGTTGTTCAGCCCCAGCTCGCGCCAGCCCTCCGGGAAGTGCCGGTCGTAGCAGATGTAGACGCCGATCCGGCCGACCGCCGTGTCGAACACCGGGTAACCCAGGTTTCCCGGCCGGAAGTAGAACTTCTCCCAGAAGTTCGGCAGGTGCGGGATGTGATGCTTGCGGTACTTGCCCAGCAGCGTGCCGTCGGCATCGATCACCGCGGCCGTGTTGTAGTACTCGCCCTCGTTGGCCACCTCGTAGATGGGCAGCACGGTCACCAGGTGCAGCTCCTTGGCCAGCGCCTGGAACCGCTCGGTCGTCGGCCCGGGGATGGGCTCGACGTACTGGTAGTACTTCTGGTCCTGCACGGCGCCGAAGTACGGACCGTAGAACAGCTCCTGGAACCCGATGACCTGCACACCCTGGCTGGCCGCCTCGCGGGCCAGTTCCTCGTGCCGGGCGATCATGGATTCCTTGTCACCCGTCCAGGCGACCTGGGTGACTGCTGCGCGTACCACGCCCATGAGTGCTCCAATGCCTATCGCGTCGGTTCGTCGTGACGAATGGTTGCTAGGACGAGCTCACGGCCGGCGTGGCTCGGTTCGTCGGCCGGGGCGATGCTGACCGCAGTCGCGAGGTCCCGCATCGCCGCGTCGAGGCGGTCAGGGGTGTCAGTACGCAGTTCGAAGAGCGGAGCGCCGCGCGTGACCGGGTCGCCGGGTTTGGCCAGGCAGATGATTCCGGCGGCCGCCTGAACGGCGTCCTCCTTCCGAGCCCGGCCGCTGCCGAGTCGCCATGCGGCACGGGCAACCTGCATCGCGTCGAGCATGTCGACGCGGCCGTCTGTTGCCGCCGTGACGCGTTCGACATGGCGCGGCGCGGGCAGTTCGGCGTCCGGATCGCCGCCCTGGGCGAGAACCATGGCCCGCCAGGTGTCCATCGCCTTGCCCGACGCCAGGACCGCGGCGGGATCGGCGTCGACGCGGGCCAGGCGCAGCATCTCGTCGGCCAACGCCAGGGTGAGCGACACGATGTCCGTCGGGCCGCCCCCGGCGAGGACGTCGAGCGCCTCGGACACTTCGACGGCATTGCCAACGGCGTGACCGAGCGGGGTGGACATGTCCGTCAACAAGGCGGAGACCCTGACGCCGTGCGCCGCACCGAGGTCGATCATGGTGTGCGCGAGCTCGGTAGCGGCCCCGACCTCTGTCATGAAGGCACCGGTGCCTACCTTCACGTCAAGCACCAGGTTGCGCGGGCCGGCGGCGATCTTCTTGCTCATGATCGACGCGGAGATCATCGGAATGGACGCCACGGTCGCGGTGGCATCGCGCAGCGCGTACAGGGCGCGATCAGCGGGCGCGAGGTCTTCCGACGCCGCGCAGATGGCTCCGCCGACGCCGTCGAGCTGTCGCACGAACTGGTCGACGGCCAGATCGGCGCGCCATCCGGGGATCGACTCCATCTTGTCCAGCGTGCCGCCGGTGTGGCCGAGGCCGCGGCCTGCCATCTGCGGGACGATGGCGCCGCATGCGGCTACGAGCGGCACGAGGATCAGGGAGATCTTGTCGCCGACGCCGCCGGTCGAGTGCTTGTCCACGGTGGGCCTCGGGAGCCGCGACAGGTCGACGCGCTTACCAGAGTTGATCATGGCGCGGGTCCACTGCGCGATCTCTCTCGGGCTCATGCCGTTGAGGTAGATCGCCATCAGCAGCGCCGCCATCTGTTCTTCCGCGACGATGCCGTTGGTGTAGGCGTCGATGGCCCAGTCGATCTGGGCATCGGTCAGTGCTCCGCCGTCGCGTTTGGTGGCGATCACATCGGTGGCGGTCAGGTCCTGCACGCGGGGCTACTCTCCTTCGACGAGATTGGCTTTACCAGCCCTGTCGGGCATACAGGCCAGCACCAGGCGGCGGGTTGTCTCTCGTGATCAGCGCTTGGAGCAGCTGGCGACTCAGACCCGTCCGCAGCGATTCGGTGCCGGCGCGGCCGACGAGGTTGTCCTGCTCGTCGGGGTCGACCTGGAGGTCGAAGAGCTGTTCGCTGCCGTCGCCGTAGACGGTGTACCGGTGTCGAGCGGTGCGCAGCGTACGAGCGAAGCCATCAGCGTCGCTGTTCCAGTGTGTTCCGTAGCTTTCGACCAGAACCGATTCCCGCCTTGGCGCGGGATGCTCCACGGAGCCGATTCGGCCGAGACTTCGGCCGTGCAGTGCGCGCAGGTCCCACCTGACGGAAGCGTCGGCGGCCTCGAATCTCGGCAGTCTCGGCTCCGCGACACCGCAGAGGTCCAGGATGGTCGGAGCGAGGTCCGTCAGTTCGACGAGGCTGTCCTCGACGGCTCCCGCGGCAATGCCCGGACCGGCGATGAGGAGCGGAACCCGAATGCACGCGTCGTAATGCCTGTTCCATTTGCCGAGGAGCCCGTGGTCGTAGAGAAGCTCTCCATGATCGCTGGTGAAGATCAGATACGTGTCATGCAGCCTGCCCGAGTCGACCAGCGCTTGCCGAAGGCGCCCGAACTGCTGGTCGAGATGGATCAGGTCCGCGAAGTAGATCTGGCGTGCGTTGCGGCCGGCCTCGTCGTAGGTGGCGCACGGACCTCGCTTCGCCGACGAGAAGATGGTCGGAGCGTTCGGGTCACTGGCCCACTCGGCGGGTACCGGCGCGGGGATGGCCGCCTCGTTGACCAACCGCAGGAGCTCTTCAGGAGCGCAGAACGGGTTGTGCGGTTGGATGTACCCGACCTGTGCGAACATCGGCTCGCCACCCGAGTGGGCGGTAATGCGCTCCACGGCTCGATCGGTGATCCACGCCGACTGCGATATTTCCGCCGGGAACGGGAGAGCGTAACTCTCGGCCGAGTCCAGCGGCCGCTCGTCGGAGGCCCACCGCCAGGCGCGCTGCACCTTCTCGATGTCTTCGCGCAGCCCGGAGAACGGTTCCGACCGCAACGCCGGGTGCATGGTCATCCAGACCGTGGCCAGCGCCGCCGGGTAGTGGAGCGGATGCGTTTCACGGACCCAGTCCAGCCATGGTCCGACGCGAACGTCCTCCGTCACATCGGTGTGGTCGAACCCGTATTGGCGGTAGTCGGGGTAGAAGGTCTCCAAGTTCGGCTGAAAGTGGAGTTTGCCGTGCAGGCTCGTCCTCCACCCCGCGCGTTGCAGTTCGCCCATGAATGTGGGTATCGCTGGATCGAGGCGATACCCACACTCGACCACACCGTGTGCTGACGACGGCAAGCCGGTGGCCAGGGACGCTCGTGCTGGGCTGCAGACCGGATTGGGCGTGAACGCGTTCCGGAACATCGTCCCGGAGTCCCGCAGCCACTCCAGGTTCGGCAGCGGGGCCGCTCCGTCGAACGCCGCTTCGAGCCACTTCGCGGCAAGTTGGTCAACGATGACGAGCAGGACATTGGGTGGCGTCGCGGACTTGTACGTCGGTGTAGGCATAGCGATATGGGCTCCTGAACTCCCTCAATCGTCGAGCGGGCGCGCACCGGCCGCCCTAGTAGCTCCCGGCGGTCGTCATGTAGCGGCGTAGCAGGGTGCTCCCGACGAGCTTCCACAGCCGGTCGAAGACGAACCCGAGGATTCCCAGGAAGAGGATTCCGACGAAGATCGCATCCGTTCGGAAGTAGATCCGCGCATTCCAGATGAGGTAGCCGAGACCGTTCTGGGTGGCGAGCGCCTCCGCCGCGACGATCACCAGGAAGGCGTTCGCCAGCGCGAGCCGCATACCGGTGAACATGAACGGGACGCTCGCCGGGATCGACACGGTCAGCACGGTCGCCAGCCGGCTCGCACCGACGCACCGAGCCGCACTGATCTTGTCCGGGGACACGGCGCCCACTCCGGCGGCGGTGTTCACGACCACCGTGAACCCGGCGGCATAGGCGACAAGGTAGACCTTCGAGACTTCGCCGATGCCGAACCAGAGAATGAACAGAGACGTGAGCGCAATCGCGGGGATGAACCGAAAGAAGTGCACGAAGGGATCGATTGCCGCACGCCCGTAAGGCGAGATGCCCGCGATGACGCCGAGCGGGAGAGCGATCGCGCAGCCCAGCAGCCAACCGAGCAGGATCCGCCGGATCGACACACCCACGGCCGACCACAGCGTTCCGTCGTCCCACAGCTCGCCGGTCGCGCGCAGCGTCTGGGCGGGAGTAGGGAGCAGCGTCGGGTCAGCGCGCACGGAAGCCAGGGTCCAGACGCCGATGAATGCGGCAACCGCTAGGATCGAGATTGCGACTCGAAGCCATCGCCGGCCCATAATTTACCCACCTCCTCCTCGATGTCCGCTTCGACTTTGCTGGCCAGCTCCACGAACTCCGGCGCGAACTCGTCCCGCGGGTAGGGCATTGCGATCTCATAGGTCGTTCTGATCGTCGACTGCGGCGGTGCCGTCATCACGGCGACCTTGGTCCCGAGCAGCACAGCCTCACGAATGTCGTGCGTCACGTAGATGACCGTGCGCGGCTCGTCCTGCCAGAGACTGACCAGCTCCCGCTGGAGCAACCGACGGGTCTGTGCGTCCAGCGCCGCGAACGGCTCGTCCATGAGCAGCACACTCGGGTTCGACGCGAGCACTCGTGCGATCTGCACCCGCTGCTTCATGCCACCGGACAGCTGATGCGGATACTTACTCGCCGCACGATGCAGACCGACCTTCCGCAGATACTGATCCACGGTCGCCGAGCGGGCGGCTCTGGGCACACGCTGCATCCGAAGCCCGTACTCGACATTGCGGCGTACGTTGAGCCACTCCATGAGTGGGGTGTCCACGCTCTGGAACACCATTGCCCTGTCCGGCCCTGGCCCTTGGACAACTCCACGACTGGTCTGCGCGTATCCCTCGGTCGGCTTCGCGATACCAGCCAGCACTCGCAGGAGTGTCGACTTCCCGCATCCGCTCGGCCCGACGATCACGAAGAACTCGTTGTCGCCTATCTCGAGGTCGAGGTGGCGCAGCACCCACTCCCCGCGCTGTTTCGGGGTGAAGTTGATGCCGACGTCACGGAATCTGATCGAAGCGTCGGCCGATGTCGGAGCGTCTGTCATGGCTCGAACCGCCGCTCAGTTCGACCATGCGGTGACACAGCCGGGCTCGACGGCCTCCATCGCACGCAGGTCGAAGTAGGACTTGAGCTCGCCCGTCGCGTTGTTGACGCCCTTGGTCGCCAGGAACGTCCGCTCCTGCTCCAACCACTTCGCCTGATCCGCGGTGAACTTGAACGAAAATCCTTCCACGGCAACCACGGGCTCGATGGCCGACACTTGCGCCTTGACAGCCTTCGCATCGATAGCGGCCGCCTGGCTGGGGTTCGCGATCGTGTAGTTGATCGCATCGCGATAGGCGGTGAGCACTCGCTTCAGGAGTTCCTGGTTGTCGGCCACCCAGCTCGCCTTGGCCACGAGATAGATTCCCTGCGACCCGGCGCCGATCACCGAGCTGTCGTCCCCGATCACTGCCAGGTTCTTGTCCGCCTTCACCTGTGCCACGCCGTCGCCCCAGACAAAGCCGGCGTCGACGTGGCCCGACTTCAGCGCGCCGACCAGCTCGAACAGCCCAGGCAGCGCGACGAGCTCAACGTCCGTCAGCTGCTGGTTCTTCACGTACTGGCGGGTGATGTTCTCCTGCGCGGTGCCCGTGACGTAGCCCATCTTCTTGCCGGCCAGTTCGCCCGGCGAGGCGATCGGCTTGCGCGCCGCGAGCTGATTGAACCCGGCCTTGGGCGACGCGATCGCCCCGACGACCTTCACGCCGGGCGACAGCGCGGACAGCATGCCGAAGTCGAGCGCCGGAGCGATGTCGGCCTGGCCGGCGATGACTGCCTTGATGCCATCAACGCCAGTCTGATAGGTCCCCGGCGTCACAGTGATGTTCTGCTTCGCGAAGTACCCCTGATCCATCGCAACCCACATCGGCAGCCCGATCACGAAGCTGTCGGTCGTGATTCGTACCGTGGCCGCCGCATTGTTGTTCGGCCCTCCCGTTGCGGATCCTCCGGATCCGCCGCCCGAACTCGAGCACGCGGCCAGCAGCATGGCAGTCGCCGCGGCAAGTGCGGCGCATAAGTTACGAATGCGGCGGTTTCGTGAGGGCACGGAAATCTCCTTCGACGTAACGGGGTTGGGCGCGCAAAGCCCGGCGCGCCGCGGGAGGTCAGGTTCGGGCGAAACTCAGGCGCACCTGTTCGGCCAGGTAGTGCGCCACCGTGTAGATCACAACGTCGCCAGTGGCCAGCAGCGACTGCTGGTGGACGCGCACCAGCGGCTGCCCTTGCTGAACACGGAACAGGTCGGCGAGGTCACCGTTCGCGGCGACCGCGTCGAGCACACCCTCCATGCGATCAACGGTGATGTTCGCCTGCTCCGCAAGCAGGTCGACAATCGTGACGTTGAGCTCGCACAGCGGCACCAGATCGATCGGTCGGTTGCGCACGACCATCGGCGCGTAGTCCCGCAGCAGGACGGCCGGCGTGTCGTCGATGCAGAAGAGTCGTTCGACGAACCACGCCTTCTCCTCCGGGCCGAGCCGAAGAGCCCTGCTGACCTCCGACGGCGGCAGTGCGGGCACCGCGGCAGCATGGGCCAGCCGCGGCGTCCGGCCGGCGTCCGCGATCACGTCGCGAATCGGCTTGATCGCGAGAAGGCTCAGCGAAACCTGCGAACCGGGCTCCCGCACGATCGTCCCAACGCCCCACCGGCGCTCGACGAGCCCGTCGAGAACCAGTTGAGCCAATGCCTCACGCACCGTGTTGCGGCTTACGCCGAGCCGAACGGCCAGATCCTTTTCGTTCGGGAGCTGAGTTCCGGGCGGAAAGTCTCGATCGATGGCTTGGCGAAGCTGCTCCGCAGCCGCGCTCGCGATCGGGCGGTACCGTGCCACGCTCATCTCCCCAGATGATGGAGGACCGGAGGTCCAACCTCTTGGCCGGAAGTCTGGCGCGTCCGATCCAGCGATGTCAACAGTCCAACCGTGCACAACTTTGTTGCGGCACAGCGCAGGCGCAGGGCAGGTCGCGACCGGTAAACGCAGTCGAATCGGTCAATCCTGTTCGAGTCGGCGACCGGCGCGGGTAACGGGCACATCGGGCGTGCGTTGGCGATGCCTCCGAACAGGTCGGATGCGAAGCGCCCCAAGCACGGGTTCCGGCTAGGAGGGCAACAGGAAGTCGGCCAGCATCAGGGCCAGGTGCAGGTAGGTCCGGTCCGCCCCGCGTTTGAGGTCGAGCCCGGTCCTGCGTTCGACCTGCGCGAGCCGGTGATACAGGCTCTGGCGATGCACGTTGAGCACCGATGCCGCCTGCCCGGCGCTCCCGGCGAAGTCGAGGTAGACCCGGGCCGTGCGCACAAGCTCCGCGTGGCGCTCGTCGCTCAGGAACGCCATCAGCTGCTCGGAGACGACCGCCTCAGCCAGGTCGTGGTCGGCGGCCGCCGAGAGGAGTTTGAGGACGCCGAGTGACGCCCACTCCGTCGGCGCGGCCGGGTCGTTGGCGCGCGCGACCCGAAGTGCCGTCAGCGCGCCCCAGCGGGACCGCCGCAGGTCTTCCAGGGCGCCGACCTGCGGGCCGATGCCCACGAACGGCGCGGTGGTCAGCGGTCGGGACCGGCGGAGGTAGCCCAGGCGCGTGAGGAGCTCGATCGAGGGCGCGGACCTCGACGGGGCCTGTGGCTTGATGCGGCCGCGCACGATGGCGCTGGCGATCGTGGGTGACTCCTGGACCCAGACGACACCGTCGCGGCGACTTTGCGCGGAGAGCGGTGTCGGGTGCTCGACGAGGAGGCAGGTGACCGGGTCGCCGACGCGCAGGTCGGACGCGAAGGCGATCTCCTTGGCGGCGGCGCGGGCCGTCATCCGGTCGCCTTCGACGAGGTCGCGGTAGAAGAGGTTCAACCGGGTCTGGCGCCGGGTCGACTGGCTCAGCAGCAGCGCGGCGATCTCGGCGATGCGGTTCGCGGCCGGCCAGTCGTGCTCCGGGATGGCCTCGTCGGGGTCCAGGAGCCAGAAGTATCCCTGGACGCGGTTGAGGTGCCGGGCGGGGATGCACAGGCGGGCCGAGATGCCCAGATCCGGGTCGGCGGGTGTACGGATCGGCGTGGTCGATGTCCGGATGCCCTGGGCGTGGAACCAGTCGCGCACCTGGCTGGTCGCCCGCCGCTCCAGGATCGAGCGCTGCCGGACACTGTCCACATCGCTCTGCCCCGAGTAGCCGAGCAGATTGAAGTCGGCGTCTTCGAGGGTGCACGGTGCGCCGAGCAGGACGGCCATCTCATCGACCAGGTCGTCCAGCTCCGTCACCAGACAAATGTAACAACCTTCGGAGCGGTGTTCGTGGCATCCGTCTCTCGTTGCGGGCGGGCCCGCCCTCCTAGTTTCTGCTGGTGGTGCCGCTGGGGGCACTTCGCACCCGAAGGAGGGCACGTGCTGGGTCCCACGTTGCTGCGGGCGTCGCGCAACCAACGGCTGCGCGGCGTGATCGAGCGGAACCCGTTGACCCGGAAGGTCGTCACGCGATTCGTGGCCGGCGAGGACCGGGACGCGGTGCTGGCTGCCGTCCACCGCCTGCACTCGCGTGGCATGACGACGACCCTGGACTTCCTCGGGGAGGACGTCAGCGACCTGGCCGGCGCCCGTCGCGTCCGGGACCAGTACCTGGCCCTGCTCGACCGGCTGCACGAGGCCGGCGACGCCGAACGGTCCGAGGTCTCCGTCAAGCTCTCCGCGGTCGGGCAGTCCATCCCGAAGGACGGCCACGGGATCGCCCTGGGGCACGCGCATCAGATCGCCGTCGCGGCGGCCGCCGCCGGTTGCCGGATGACCCTGGACATGGAGGACCACACGACGGTCGACTCCACCCTCGCGATCGGCGACGAGCTGCGGCACGAGTTCCCGCTGACGGGCAACGTGCTGCAGGCCAACCTGCGGCGGACGGCCGGCGACCTCGCCCGCCTCGCCGATTCCGGCGCCCGCGTCCGACTCGTCAAAGGCGCCTACCGAGAGCCCGAATCGGTTGCCTACCAACGCAAGCACGAGGTCGACGCCGCATACCGGCAGGGCCTGCACCAGCTGATGGCCTCCGGCTGTTACCCGATGGTCGCCACCCACGACCCGGCGATGATCCGGGCGGCGAGCGACGCCGCTGAGCAACACGGCAAGGGGCTGGACGAGTGGGAGATCCAGATGTTGTACGGCATCTCCGCCGGCCTGCAGTCCCAGCTCGCCAGGTCCGGCCACACCGTACGGATCTACATCCCGTACGGCACGGACTGGTACGGCTATTTCATGCGACGGCTCGCCGAACGGCCCGCCAACGTCGCCTTCTTCCTGCGCGCCCTCGCCCGCGGCTGACCTCCCTCTCCCCTCGACGACACCTGGAGCCCCCATGCATGCCATCACCACTCCCCCGGCTCCCAGCAACGAGCCGAACCTGACCTACGCGCCGGGCACCCCCGAACGCCAGGCCCTCCGCACGGAGATCGAGAAGCTCGAGCAGCGGCAGAAGGACCTGCATGGCTACGTCGGCGGCCGCTGGAAGGCCGGCGGCGGTGCCGAGATCAAGGTCGTCCAGCCGCACGACCACCAGCACGTGCTCGGCACGCTGCGGAACTCGACGCAGGCCGACGCCCGCGCCGCGGTCGAGGCCGCGGCCGACGCCGCGCCGGGCTGGCGCGACATGGACTTCGACGACCGGGCCGCGATCCTGCTCAAGGCCGCCGACCTGCTGGCCGGTCCGTGGCGTCAGCGCCTCAACGCCGCGACCGTACTCGGCCAGTCGAAGACGCCGTTGCAGGCCGAGATCGACTCGGCGTGCGAGCTCATCGACTTCTGGCGCTACAACGTCCACTACGCGCGGGAGATCCTCGCGGGCCAGCCGATCGCGAACAGCCCCGGCGTGTGGAACCGCACCGACCACCGCCCCCTGGAGGGCTTCGTCTACGCGATCACGCCGTTCAACTTCACCGCGATCGCCGGAAACCTGCCCACCGCCCCGGCGCTGATGGGCAACACGGTCATCTGGAAGCCCTCGCCGACCCAGCAGCTCGCCGCGTCACTGACGATGGAGCTGCTGGAGGAGGCCGGCCTGCCGCCGGGCGTCATCAACATGCTCCCCGGCGACGGGCTGCGGGTGAGCGAGGTGCTGCTCGCGCATCCGGATCTCGCGGGGATCCACTTCACCGGTTCGACGCCGCTGTTCCAGCACCTGTGGCGCGAGGTCGGCAACAACATCCACACCTACCGGTCGTATCCGCGCCTGGTCGGGGAGACCGGGGGCAAGGACTTCATCGTCGCCCACCCCTCGGCCGACCCCGAGGTGCTGCGCACCGCGATGATCCGCGGCGCGTTCGAGTTCCAGGGCCAGAAGTGCTCGGCCGCCTCGCGGGCGTACGTCGCCCGGTCGGTCTGGAAGAAGATGAGGGACTCCTTCGTCTCCGAGGTCGAGTCGATCGCGGTCGGCGATCCGACCGACTTCTCGAACTTCATGGGCGCGGTCATCGACGACCGGGCGTTCGCCAAGCACACGGCGGCGATCGAGCGCGCGAAGCAGTCCCCGACGCTCGACATCGTCGTCGGCGGCGGGCTCGACGACTCGGTGGGCTACTTCGTCAACCCGACCGTCGTCGAGGGCGGCGACCCGACCGACGAGATGTTCACGACCGAGTACTTCGGCCCGATCCTCGCCGTGCACGTCTACGAGGACGGCGACTTCGAGAAGGTCGTCCGGGGCATGGAGTCGATCGCGCCGTACGCCCTGACCGGATCCATCATCGCCCGGGACCGCCGTGCGATCGCGTGGGCGCAGCAAGAGCTCCGGTTCGCGGCCGGCAACTTCTACATCAACGACAAGCCCACCGGCGCGGTCGTCGGTCAGCAGCCGTTCGGCGGCGGCCGCGCCTCAGGCACCAACGACAAGGCCGGTGCCGCGGGCAACCTCCTCCGATGGACCAGTCCCCGGTCGATCAAGGAGACGTTCGTCCCCCCGACCGACTACCGCTACCCCTACCTGGGTGCATGAGCGGCCTGCCGGCGCCGGAACTCCTCGAACGGCAGGCGGTCGAAGATGAACCGGTTGTAGACGATCTTTCCGTCGCGGACCGTGACGCACTCGGCCGCCGGCGCGCTCTTGGCCGGGATCGTCTCGGCGTCGTACATGAGCAGGGCCGTCCTCTCGTCCCCGAACGCGGCGACCATCTCCGTGCGGATCAGGAACTGCTCGGCGAACGGCCTGAGAAAACTCGCGGTAGGCCTGGATGCCGACGAGTCGCCCGGCCGGGGCGTCGAGCACGACGTCGTCCGCGATGTAGGCCATCGCCGCCGCCAGGTCCTTGCCGGCCCACGCGCGGTGGTGGGCCACGGCGATCTGCAATGCTGAACTGGTCATGATCTCTCCTTCGGTGTGGTGCCTGTACCGACACCGAAGACCCGAGAAACGGAACTGCTGTGACTCAGGTCACGTTCGAGGAGCTGGTGGCGGCGTACCGGCGCGAGTTGCTGGTGCACTGCTACCGCCTCCTGGGCTCGCTGACCGACGCCGAGGACGTGCTGCAGGAGGTGCTGCTGGCGGCCTGGCGCGGCCTGGACGGATTCGAGGGCCGCGCGTCGCCGCGGTCCTGGCTCTACCGGATCGCCACCAATCGCTGCCTCAACGCGCTGCGCGATCGCGGCCGGCGGATCCCGCTCGAGCCCCGGCCGCCGTTCCAGCCTCCCGAGCCCAGCCGCCGCAGTGAGGTGACCTGGCTGCAGCCGTACCCGGACGCACTGCTGCCCGACACCGATCCCGGTCCCGAGGCGCGCTACACCGGCCGGGAGGCGATCGAGCTGGCGTTCATCGCCGCGCTGCAGCGGCTCACGCCCCGGCAGGCCGCCGTGCTGGTGCTCTGCGACGTGCTCGGGTACCCGCTCGGTGAGGTCGCACCGATGCTGGACACCACACCGACCGCAATCAAAGGCCTGCTCCAACGGGCCCGCGGCGCGATCGAACGCCACCGCGACCCCGTCCGCGCGGCGCCACCCGCGCCCGGGTCGGCACAAGAACGCCAGATCGTCAGCCGCTTCGCCGAGGCCTTCACCGGCGGCGATATCGACACCCTGGTCAGTCTGCTCACCGACGAGGCGTGGCTGGCCATGCCGCCCGCCCCGCACGAATACCACGGCCCGGCGGCGATCGCCGCGTTCCTGCGGACCAGTGCCGCCTGGCGCGCCGGTCAAGGGCTCCAGATCCGGCTGCGCCCTACTCGCATGAACGGACAGCCCGCGTTCGCCTCGCAATTCCTCGGTACCGCGTTCGAGCGACCCGGCGGGCTCATGGTGCTCACGCCGACCGGCGACCGCCTACACGCGATGACCCTGTTCCTCCACGACATCTAGCCGCTGCGGCTGCGTCCTGGCCGGCAGGTGGATCGCTCCCGATCGGCCCGGTCGTCGGCATCCTCACCGTGGTCCTGCTCTGCACCGGCGCGCCGTTCAAGATGCGGTGGGCGGCCAGCCGCAGCGCGTTCGCCGCCATGGTGGCCGGACACCCGATTCCGCCCTCGGGCAGCGAGTGGGAAGACCTCGCCGTGCCGCACCGGCTGGGCCTCTACACCATCACGAGAGCCGGCTGGGTGCCCGGCGGCGCGATCTTCTTCGAGGCTCAAGGCGACGTCTTCTACGACGCCGGCTTCGCCTATCTGCCCGGCGGGCCGACCAGGGACGTCGAGACCGCCATGTTCGAGTCGGCCAACTTCCACCACCTCGGCGGCTGGTACCGCTGGGCCGGCACCTCAAAGCGGAACGCCTGTCGGCCGGCTCCGGCGATCTGTTGCGTCGGCACCACCGGACCTGAGTCCCGGGCGGCCTCGCACGGTGCCCTCGACCGTGGAAGGACGGCCTGGTAGCACCCCGCACCGGTTGCCGGCTCGCAGCGACGTTGGTCGCGGTACCGTCCGCGTGACGTGGGCACCGGGCGCATCGACGGTGCGGGGTGGAGGCGATGGCGTGTTCGCGTGGGTGCACTACACCGACATGGTGGTCGCGTTGCTGCAGCTGCCCGCTGCGGTGGTGGCGTGGTGGGCCGGGACCGGCCCGCAGGCCGCCGCGGCGCGGCCGTCGCGCACGTCGGCGGTGGCGTTCGTGCTGTTGCTCGGCGGGGCGGTGCTGCGGCTGGTCGCCGGGGTCCTGCTGCTGCCCTGGGGATGGGAGTTCGCCGGGCCCCGTCTGGTGTTCGTGGTGCCGGCCCTGGTGGTGGCGGCCGCGGTGTACCTGGTGTGGTTACGCCCGGCCCGCAAGCCGCCGGGCGAGGCGGCGGCACGGTATCGCGCGGCCGCGGTGGCCGGCGCGATCGGTGTCGTTCTCGTCGCGGCCGTGGCGCTGCTGGCCGGTGCGGGCACCGCCGTTGTGGCCGGCCTTGCGGTCCTCGGGGTGTCGGCGCTGGGACGGGCGTACCGGGGGCTCCGGCGCGATCAGGCACCCGCGCGGGCCGGACGGTGGCGCGGAGCGGCGCGGGCAGCCGGTGGTGTGGCGGTGGTCGGCGCGGTGGCGGTGGGCCTGTCCGTGGCGAGTGTGCTGCCGGCGCGCAGCAGCATGACCGGCGGTGCCGTGGACACCGGCGGCGGACGTGCGGCGGGCATCAGCACCATGGCGGGATCAGCGTGACCGGCCTGACCGGCACAGACGCCACAGGTGCCGCGAATGGTGTAGCGGGGGTGACCCAGGACGCGGTCGCGCCGGGGGCCAGTTTCGTGCGAACACGCCGCCAACGGCATGATCCTGCACCTCGGCTACACCGGAGTCACCAGCCCGTTCCGCACCGGGTCAGGCACCGTCAACCACCCGGAATGACCATGGGCGTCACACCGTTGCCCCGTGAACGCCGGGTAAAGGACGCAGCGGTCTCGACCACCCGTGCTTGCCGCGGTAGAAGCCGACGAGCCGGCAGACGAGGTAGATGGTGAAGGAGATGGTGGTGACGTACGGGCTGATCGGGATGGTGCTGCCGAGGGCGAGCAGGATGCCCCCGACCATCGAGCCGACCGCGAAGACGACGCTGAGCAGCGTGACGAGCAGCGGCGAGGCGGTGACGCGCATGGCCGCGGCCGCCGGGGTGCACACGATGCTGAGCACCAGCAGCGCGCCGACGATCTGGACGGACATCGCCACGGTGAGGCCGAGCAGCAGCATGAAGGCCGTCGACAGGGCGGCGACCGGGACACCCCGGGCGGCCGCGAGCTCGGGGTCGGTGCTGGCGAAGCTCAGCGGGCGCCAGATCAGGGCCAGGCCGAGCAGGACGATCGCCGAGGTCGCGATCAGCCACGACAGCTGCGGCGTGTCGACCGCCACGATCTGCCCCGTCAGGAGGCCGAACTTGTTCGCGGACCGTCCTTTGTAGAGGGCGAGGAACAGCACGCCGAGGCCGAGGCCGAACGGCATCAGCACGCCGATGATCGAGTTGCGGTCCCGGGCCCGGGTGCCCAGCGCGCCGATGACCACGGCGGCCAGGATCGAGCCGAACAGAGAGCCCGCCACGACGTTCACGCCGAGCAGCAGCGCCCCCGACGCGCCGGCGAAGGACAGTTCGCTGATGCTGTGCACGGCGAAGGGCAGGTCGCGCTTCATGACGAAGGTGCTGATCAGGCCGCCGACCACGCCGAGGATCGCGCCGGCGATGAGCGAGTTGTGCACGAGGGCCAGCAGCTGCGGGTAGTCGGCGAAGTTGAAGATCTGGTCCCAGACCCCCGAGCCGGTCATGCGATGCTCGGGGCGTGATGGGCGTCCGACGCGGTTTCGGGCAGGCCCGCCACGATGATCCGTCCTCCGGTGTGCAGCACTTCGATGGGCATGCCGTACAGCTCGCTCAGGGTGGCGGAGTTGAGCACCTGGTCGACGGAGCCGATCCGGAACTGCCCGCCGGCCAGGTAGAGCACCCGGTCGACGTACGGCAGGACCGGGTTGATCTCGTGGGTGACGAAGACGACCGCGGTGTCGCTGCCGCGGCGCCGGCTGTCCACGAGGGCGGTGACGGTGCGCTGGCTGCGCATGTCGAGCGAGAGCAGCGGCTCGTCGCACAGCAGCAGCTTCGGGTCGGCGACGAGGGCCTGGGCGATGCGCACGCGCTGCTGCTCGCCGCCGGAGAGCAGGCCGATCGGCATGTCCGCGAACCGGGTCGCGCCGACCGCGGCCAGGACCTCGTCGATGCGCCGGCGACGGCCGGGGCTCGGCCATCCGGTGCCCCACCGGTGGCCGTCGAGCCCCTGGCCGACGACGTCGCGGACGCGCAACGGCACCAGCGGGTCGATGTGCCGCTGCTGCGGCACGTATCCGACGTCGTCGCGGCGCTGCCGGGGCGGGTGGCCGGCGACCAGCAGCGTCCCGCAGTCCAGTGGCTGCAGGCCGAGGACGGCGCGCAGGAAGCTGGTCTTGCCGGAGCCGTTCGCGCCGAGGACGGCCACGAACTCGCCCGCCTCGACCCGCAGGTTCAGCCCGCTCCAGAGGGTGCGCCGCCCGTAGCGCAGCGCCGCGTCGCGCAGTTCCAGTGCCGTGCGGGTGGTCATGTGAGGGCGGTCCCGATCGCGGTCAGGTTGCCGTCCATCCAGGTCAGGTAGTCCTTGCCGGCGGGCAGGGTCTCGGTCACCGGCACGACGGCGACGTTGGCCGCCTTGGCCGCGTTGAGCACCTTCTCCGTCTCCGGGCCCGTGGTCTGCTCGTTGTAGGCGAGCAGCGCGACGTCCTTGTGCGCGAAGAGGTCGATCGTCTCCTGCAGGACGCTCGCCGGTACGTCGGTGCCTTCCTCGATCGCCTCGCTGAACTCCTCCGGCGTCTTGTTGACCAGGCCGCACGCCTCGAGCAGGTACAGCGGCACCGGCTCGGTGACGGCCACCCCGGCGCCGGTGTGGGCGGCCTTGATCGCCGCCTCGCGGGCC
Organism: Dactylosporangium sp. NPDC000244; assembly: GCF_040300725.1. NCBI lineage: Bacteria > Bacillati > Actinomycetota > Actinomycetes > Micromonosporales > Micromonosporaceae > Dactylosporangium > Dactylosporangium sp. NPDC000244. The sequence continues at coordinate 15,019 of NZ_JBEPEH010000046.1, read as the reverse complement.
TGCAGCTGCTGGACCTTCTGCTTGAACGTGGCGGCGTTGGCGGTGTAGGTCGCCGCGCCCGCCGGGTCGGCCTCGCCCAGCGCGGCCGCGAGCTGGTCGGCGAGCTTCTGCACGGTCGGGAAGTCGTACCAGACGTGCTCGTTGAGCTCCCCGCCGCCCTCGGCCTTCCGGCCCGAGATGTCGACGACGTTGAGCACCTTCGGGGAGCCGCCCGCGGACTTCAGCATGGTGTCGACGAAGTCGTCGTAGCCGCCGCCGTTCTCGACGACCACCTTGGCCTTCGACAGCTCCAGCTGCGTGCGGGTGTTCGCCTCGTACGAGTGCGGGTCGGCGTCCGGGTTGCTGATGATCGACGTGATCGATGCCCGGTCACCGGCGATCTGCTTGACGATGTCGCCGTAGACATTCGTCGACGCGACGACCGAGACCGCCGCCCCGCCGGCGGAGCCGGACGGCGCCGCGGCCGGCTCCCCCGACGAGGACGAACCGCACGCGGTCAGGAACATCGCCAGCGACAAGACGCCGGCTCCCCATCTCACACCTCGACGTGCCACGACGCTATGCCCACCTTCTGCAGCAATTCGTAATGAAATTCGTTTCCAAGAAGACCTTAGGCGATGGACACCGGCGCGATCAAGCCCGCGAATCCATTGCTATAAGCGCATACCTGCATGTCGGAGGCGCTGGTTGCCGTTCCGCGGTTCGGCTTGACTCCGGAAATGGAAACCGATACCAACAAGGGGTGAAAGCCGCATTCGTCGGCAAGGGTGGCAGTGGCAAGACCACCCTCGCCGCATTGTTCTGTCGTTTCCTCGCGGTCAGCGCTCCGGACGAAGACGCCCCGCGCGTGCTGGCCCTCGACGCCGATATCAACCAGCACCTGGCCGTCGCGCTCGGTGCCGACCCGGACGAGGCGGCGCTGCTGCCCGCGCTCGGGGACCGTCTGGGCGAGATCAAGGAGTACCTGCGCGGCGACAACCCGCGCATCCCGTCCGCCGCGGCGATGCTCAAGACCACGCCGCCCGGGCCCGGCTCGCGGATCGTCGGCGTGGCCGAGGCGAATCCGTTGTACGAACGGCTCGTGCGGCCGATCAACGGGGTGCGCCTCGCCGTCACCGGCCCGTTCGCCGCCGACGACCTCGGCGTCGCCTGCTACCACTCGAAGGTCGGCGCGGTGGAGCTGCTGCTCAACCACATGGCCGACGGGCCCGGCGAGTACGCCGTCGTCGACATGACCGCCGGCGCCGACTCGTTCGCGTCGGGCTTGTTCACCCGCTTCGATCTCACCTTCCTCGTGTGCGAGCCGACCGTGCGCAGCGTCGGGGTCTATCGGCAGTACGTCGGCTACGCCCGCGACCACGGCGTGCGCGTCGTCGTGGTCGGCAACAAGGTGGACGACGCCGAGGACGTGGAGTTCCTGCGGGCCGAGGCCGGCGACGACCTGCTGTGCTGGTTCGGCCGATCCGGCTTCGTCAAGGCCGCCGAGCGGGGCCGGCACCTCCCGATCGACGAGCTCGAGCCGGCCAACGCGCACGCCCTCGCCGAGCTCAAGGCCGCGCTCGACGCATCGACGAAGGACTGGATCCGGTACGCCGAGCAGGCCGCCGAGTTCCACACCCGCAACGCGCTCGCGTGGGGCAACGACCGCGCCGGCACCGACCTGACCGACCAGATCGCGCCCGGCTTCACCCTGGCACCGGCGACCGTCGCCGCGCGCTGAGAACCGAGGAGGAGCACATGTCGCTCAACGTCCCCACCGCCCTGCTGGAACGCGCCGAGGCCGGCCCGGTCGACGACGCCGAGTTCGTCGCGTGCGTGCGGGAGTCGCTCCCGTACGCCTGGACGGTCATCAGCGGTGTCGTCGCCGATCTGCACACCGAGGGAGGCGACTTCGCCGACCACAGCGTCCCGCCGCCGAGCGAGACCGAGCGCGGCCAGCTCCTGCGCGCCCTGGCCAGCGACGCCATCCGGGGCGGCCTCGAGCGGCACTTCGGCGTGACCCTGGCCTTCCAGAACTGCCACCGCGTCGCGGCGTTCACGCCGTCGGCGGTCGGCGGCGATCGCTACCGCGCGTTCGTCTCGCCGCGCGGGCAGCTGCTCAACCAGTCGCCGGAACTGCGTGACTGCTGAACCGCACCGCGGCGCCGGGCCGGCCGACTCCGGCCCGGCGCCGCGGATCGACCTGTTCCTGCTCGCCGGCCTGTTCCCGGGCCGCACCCACGCCGACGCGCTCGGCGCCGCCGTCGACTACGCGATGGCGGCCGAGCGGGCCGGATTCGACGGCGTCTGGCTGGCCGAGCACCACTTCAGCGCCTACGGGACGTGCCCGTCGGCGGTGACCCTCGCCGGGCATCTGCTCGGGCGCACGGCCCGGCTGCGCGTCGGCACCGCGGCGGCCATCCTGCCCACCCGGCACCCGGTCGCCCTGGCCGAGGAGACCGCCCTGCTCGACGCGGTCTCCGGCGGCCGCTTCGACCTCGGCGTCGCCCGCGGCGGCCCGTGGGTGGACCTGGAGGTCTTCGGCACCGGCCTGGACCGCTACGGCCACGACGGGTTCGCCGCCGCGCTCGACCTGCTCCTGGCCGGTCTCTCCGGCGCCGCCACCATCACCGGCGACGGGGACCGGTTCCCGTTCCGCGAGGTCCCGATGGTCCCGATCGCCGCGCGCCGGCCACCGGTGTGGGTGGCGGCCACCGGGCCCTCGACCGTCGAACTGGCCGCGGCCCGGGGCCTGCCGCTCCTGCTCGGCATGCACGACGCCGACAACACCAAAACCGGGATGCTGCATCGGTACTGCGCACACAGCGCCGGGGCTCCCCCGCCCGGCCACGCCTCGACGCACCTGGCCCTCGTCGCCGACACCGTCGAGGAGGCCGAGACGGTGCTGCGCCGCACGATGCCCGGCTGGCTCGCCACCGCCGGCGGATCGCCGCGCCTCGACGGGACCGCACCGCCGCGCCGCGATCTCGCCGCCTACCTGGAACACCTGCTCGCGATCCACCCGGTCGGGCCGCCGGAACGGTGCGTGCGACGGCTGGCCGCGACGATCGGCGCCACCGGGGTGCGGCGGCTGCTGCTCATGGTCGAGGGGGCCGGCGAGCCCGCCCGGACCCTCGCCAACATCGAGCGGCTCGGCCGCGAGGTCCTGCCGCCGCTGCGCCGCCTTCACTGATCCCGCTCCGCGACATATGCTGGGATTGCCATGAGTGACATCATCAGCGGCGCGACCCGCAACACCCGGCAACGCTTCGAGGTCCTCGCCCTGCTGGACGAGATCGCGGACTTCCGCACGCCGCAGCAGCTGCACGCACTGCTGCGCGAGCGCGGCGCCCAGGTCGGCCTGACCACGGTCTACCGCACGCTGCAGCTGCTGCAGGACGCCGGCGAGGTCGACGCGACCCGGCTGCCGGGCGGCGAGCAGCTGTTCCGCCGCTGCGGCGCCAGCCACCACCATCACCTCGTCTGCCGCTCCTGCAACGCCACCGTCGAGGTCCGCGGCCCGGCCGTGGAGCGCTGGACCGAACGCATCGCGGCCGAGCACGGCTTCACCGAGATCGGGCACACCCTGGAGATCTTCGGCACCTGCTCACGCTGCAGCCGCTGACCGGCGCGTCGAGGCGAGCATCACCAGCGCCACGCCGACGGCCAGCATGGACAGTCCGCCGTAGAGCGGTCCCCGCAGCGACACGCCGGTGGTCGGCAACCGGCCGCCGGAACCGCACCCGGTCGTGGTGGTCTTCTTCGGCAGCAGGGCCCTGGGGTCCGTGTTGCCGACCGCGAACGTGACCACCTGCGTGGCGCTCGACTGCTTGCCGGACGCCAGCGTCGCGCTCTGGGTGAAGGTGAGCCGGTAGGCGCCGGCCGCGGTGAACACCCAGTTGCCGTGGGCGTGGGTGCCCAGCGGGACGGCGTAGCTGTCCGGCAGGCCGTCCTTGCTGTTGAAGATGACCTTCGGCTGGCCGAACGAGTCGTACTCGAAGACGGACAGGGCGCCGGGGCCGTTCACGCCAGTGAGCTTCCAGGTGACCGGGCCGGTGACCTGGGCGGTGGTGATCTCCTCGGTGTTCCAGCCGGCCCACAGCACGCCCTGCTGCTGGGTCTGCGGGATCTGCCAGATCGGGGTGTTCGCCGGGCCGATGAAGTCGAACGGTCCGCTGGGCACCTTCGCGGCGGCCTGGTCGGTCAGGTGGAACACGACGTCCGCGGGGCTGCGCCAGACCGTCGAGCCGGCCTTCGTGCCGTCCTTGATCTGCGACACCAGCTCCCCGTTGACGACACGGGCGGCGTAGTCGACGTGGCCCTGGTCGAGCACGACCCCGCCGGTGGTGGTGCTCGTCGTCGGAACGCAGGTCGTGCGGGTCGGGGCCGGGGTGCCGGCGCCGGTCGTGGTCGTGGGGACCGCGGTCGTCGTGTCCTCGGTCGGCGGCGGCGTGGTGCCGGTCGGGCTCGTCGACGGCGAGCGGGTCGCGCTCGGCGACGCGGATGTGCTCGGCGACGCGGATGTGCTCGGCGACGCGGATGTGCTCGGCGACGGGCCGGAGCCGGGGGCGATCGTGAGCGGCCGGGCCGGTGTCGTCGCCGGGGCGTAGTGGTTGTCGAACCGCGGGATGAACCGGGCCGTCAGCGTGTGGTCGCCCGCGGCGAGGGCGGAGGTGACGAGGGTCGCGGTGCCGTCGACGACGTCGGCGGTGCCGAGCGGCGTGGTGCCGTCGAGGAACTCCGCCCAGCCGTTCGCGGCCGGCGGGGTGACCTGCGTGGTGAGCGTCAGCGGGTCACCGGCCCGGGCGGCGTCCGGGGCGGCGGTGAGGGCCGCCGTGGTGGTGATCGGGACCAGGTCGGTCGCGGCGACGCCGCCGACGTACCAGGTGTAGTCGACCGGGCCGGAGTGCACCTTGTCGCCGCCGGGGGTGGTGGCGGTGGCCTCGAAGGTCAGGGTGTACCAGCCCAGGGCGGTGAACGACCAGTTCGTGTGCACGTGGACGCCGGTCTGCAGCGTCTTGGTGGTGTACGCGGGATCGGCCGCCGAGAAGATCCGGGCCGGGGTGCCGTCCGGGTTGAACGAGAACACCTCGAGGGTGCCCGGCCCGCTGACGCCCCGCAGGTGCAGGTCGACCGTGTCCCCCGCGAACGTGCCGGGCGCGATCGACTCGGTGTCGAAGCCCGGCCAGATCACGGCCGGGTTCTGCGTCTCCGGGGCCAGCCACACCGGGGTGCCGGGCGGGCCGAGGAAGGCGTAGGCGGGGTCGTCGGGCACCTGGGCCTGCGTGTCCGGGGTGTCGCGGAGCTGGAACACGATCCGGGCCGGGTCCTCGTACTCGAACGGCTCGTAGCCGACGCGGGTCTGCAGCCGCATCTGCCCGTCGTTCCACCGCACGTCCAGCGCGTCGGTGTGCACGTCGTTGAGCACCCGGCGCTGCCCGCTGACCGGCGGGCCGGCCGCGGCCGCGGGCGTCGTGAGGGCCCACAGGCCGGCGAACACCAGGGCGGCCACGGTGGCGCCGGCGGCGATGACCCGGCGTGGCATGGGATGGCGCAGCAGCGCGCGTCGCATCAGGAACCTCATTTCTTGCATCAGTCGGTGGTGTGCGGCCGTGGTGCCCGGCGCCGGGCGAGGAGGCCGCGGCGAGGTGCGAGGAACCATGCCGTCAGGAAGGCCGCGGTGAGGACGAGCACGATGGTGCCGCCGGTGGGCAGGTCCCAGGACCAGGAGACGTACAGGCCGGCGAGCGCGCAGCCGGCGCCGACGGCGGGGGCGATGGCCATCATGCGGCCGAGCCGGTCGGTCAGCAGCCGGGCGGTGGCCGCCGGGGTGACCAGCAGCGCCAGGACGAGGATGTTGCCGATGGTCTGGACGCTGATGACGACGGCCAGCGTGACGATGACGTAGAGGACGAGGTCGAGCCAGAACACGCGCACGCCCATCGCGCGGGCACTCTCCCGGTCCAGGGAGATCGTGACGAACTCCTTGTGGAACAGCAACAGCACGGCCAGGACGGCGGTCCCGGTGCCCGCCACGACGTACAGGTCGGAGGTGGGGATGCCGGTGATCGAGCCGAACAGGAACTGCTGCAGGGAGCCGGCGTAGCCCGGTGCCTGGGAGATGATGACGATGCCCACCGCGAACGCCGCGACGAACAGCACGCCGATGAGCGTGTCCTCGCGCAGGCGCCGGTTCTGGGCGAAGACCGCGACCAGGATCGCCGTGAGGATGCCGGCGATCGAGCCGCCGAGGACCAGGTTGCCGGAGACGACGAAGGCCACGGCCAGGCCGGGGAAGACCGCGTGGGAGACTGCGTCGCCGATGAACGCCATGCCGCGCAGCACGACGTAGCAGCCCACCACGCCGCAGACGACCGAGGACATGACGGCGACGGCCAGCGCCTTGGGCAGGAACGCCAGGTCCGGGTTGAGCAGATCGGTGAGGAACTCGACGGGGTTCACTCGCTCAGACCGCCTTCAGGATGCGCAGCAGCGCACTGTTCCCGGAGACGTCGAAGGTGCGCATCCACGCCGCCGGGTCGGCCGCCAGCACCGCCGGGGTTCCGGTGGCGACGACGGTACGGTTGAGCAGGGCGACGCGGTCGCAGGTATACAGCGCCCCGGCCAGGTCATGGGTGGTCATGAGCACGGAACGGCCCTCCCGGGCCAGGTCGGTGAACAGCTCGGCGAGCAGTTCCTGGGTCGGCATGTCGAGCCCGGTGAAGGGCTCGTCGAGGAGCAGGACCGCCGGCCGCAGGGCGAGGGCCCGGGCGACCAGGATCCGCTGGCGCTGGCCGCCGGAGAGCTGTTCGATCGGCCGGTCGGCCAGGTCCGTCAGCCGGACCCGGTCCAGCGCGTCGGCGACGGCCCGCCAGGCGGACTCGCCCGGGCGGCGCAGCAGGCCGAGGCGGCCGGTCAGCCCGGTCATGACGGCATCGGCGACCGAGATCGGAAACTGCCACGCGAATTCGTGCCGCTGGGGCACGTACCCGATCCGGGCCCGTCCGGCCCGCACGTCCGCGCCGTCGAGCGTCACCCGCCCGGCGGCCGGCCGGACGAGGCCGAGCACCGTGCGCAGCAGCGTCGTCTTCCCGGCCCCGTTCGGGCCGAGCAGGCCGACCAGCTCGCCGCGCGCCACGCTCAGGTCGACGGCCGTCAGGACCCGGCGGCCGCTCAGGTCGACGTCCAGGCCGGCCACGGCCAGACCCGCGCTCATCGGCCGGCTCCGGTTCGGGCGGCGAAGACCCGGCGCCGGGCGCGCCGGGCCCGGGCCGCGACCGCGACGCCGGCGACCAGGACGACGGCGATGACGACGGCGATGACGACGAACGGCCACGGGCTCGGCGCCGCTTCGGACGTGCCCGGCAGCGGGGCCGGTGCGGCGGGGCCCGCCGATCCGGACCAGGTCGCGGCGAGCGCGTCGGCGGCCGGCGTCGCGGTCCCCACGGCGAAGCGGATCAACTGGGTGTCGCTCACTGTGGTGCCGTCGCGGAGCTGGGCCTTGACCTCCAGCCGCAGCAGGTACGCGCCGGGCCTGGTGAACACCCAGTTCGCGTGCGTGTGCGTGTTCACGTCGACCCACACCGGCTGCGGCTCGGCCCTGCGCGAGTCCCACAGGACCTGCGGCTTGCCGAAGTCGCCCGAGTGCAGGTAGACGGTGACGACGCCGGGCCCCTGCACGCCGGTCAGCGACAGCGTGACGCCGCGGTCGACGCGCTGCATCACCTGCGGGTCCTGGGTGTTCCAGCCGACCCAGACGACGTCGGGGTTCTGCGTCTGCGGGACGACCCACACCGGCGTCGCGGGCTCGGCGCCGATGAAGGCGTAGGCGGGGTCGGCGGGGACCGGCAGTCTCGCCACGTCGGCCACCTGCAGCACGGTCTCGTCGGGGTGGCGCCACACGCTGGCCGCGCCGGGGTCGGCCTTGCGGGCGTCGTCGTGGATGAGGAACCGCCAGCGCCCGTTGTCGAACCGTGGTCCCATGTCGACGTGGCCGGTCCGCAGGACCCGTTCGCCGTGCACGATCTGCTGGTCCGGATCGAGGCTCTGGCTCAGCTGCGGATCGTCCGAGGGGCTCGCCCAGGCCGCGGGCGGGCTGACGCCCACCGCCAGGGCCGCGGCGAGCACGGCGACGATCGTGCGGTACCGATGCTGCATCGTCTTTTCCAAGTGTCGGGGGCTCATGAGCCCAGGCAGGTCAGCAGTGAGTCGGCGTTGAACCGCATCATCTGCACGTAGGTCCGCACGGGGCCCGCGAAGGTGTCGCCGTAGATCGGGCACACCCGGACGCCCTGTTCCGCGGCGACCTGGGTGAGCGTGGACGAGCGGGCCCTGAGGTTCGGCTCGAGGAAGACCGCCCGCACCCGCAGCTGCCGGATGGTCTCGGTGAGCTTGCGGCGGTCGGCCAGCGACGGCTCGGCGGACGGGTTGGGCGTGACGAACCCGGCCACCGTGACGCCGTAGGCGGCGGCGAGGTAGCCGAAGGCGTCGTGGGTGGTGACGAGGTACCGGTTCGCCTTCGGAATGGCCGCGATGGTCCGGCGCACGTAGTCGTCGGTGGCCTGCAGCTCGGCCAGGTACCGCTCGGCGTTGGCCCGGTAGGCGGGCGCTCCGGCGGGGTCACGGCCGATGAGGGTGTCGCGGATGAGTTTCACGTAGGCGATGCCGTTGCGGACGTTCTGCCACAGGTGCGGGTCGATCTCGCCGTGGACGTGCTTGCCGAGCACGGCCTGCGGCAGCTGGTACACCGGCGTCCCGGGCCGGCCCAGGAAGCGGAACTGCGGGCCGGGCGGGACCTCGGCGAGCGCCTTGCCCGGCACGTCGACGACGACCTGGTCGGCGGTGTACCACCGCTGCGCCTGCTCCCCGCCGCCGGTCGGGTCGTGGAGCACCCCGAGCCGGCCCGTGTCCACGTCCACGGTCAGGTCGGCGTGGCCCGCGTCCAGGACTGTCGCACCAGGGACGCCGGCGCCCGCCGGATTGACGCCGACCGCGAACGTGTAGGTGGCCTCCCCCAGCGGCACGGCCGGGCCGGTGTCCGCGACCCGAAGGCTCGCCTGGAGCGTGAGCCGGTAGACGCCCGGTCTCGTGAACGCCCACGACAGGTGGGTGTGCGCGTCCGCGGGCAGGGTCGCGGTGTCGTCGCGGAGGCCGTCGGAGGAGAGGCCGTCGGAGGAGTCGAAGTACACGTCGGTGTCGCCGAAGGTCCCGGTGAGGTAGGCGTAGAGCCGGCCGGGGCCGCTGAGCGCGGTCGCGGTGACGAGCACGTCGGAGGCCCGGGTCGCGCCGAGCCCGGCACCGTCGCCGCGGACCCGCAGGCCGAGCCAGACGGTGTCGAGGTTGGCGTGCTCGACCAGCGGGATGAGCTCCGCGGCGTACTTCACCGACTCCTCGGCGAGCGACACGCTGGTCGCGCCGGGGCGCAGGTCGGCGTCGAGGGTCTTGATGACGTTGTGCTCCTCCAGCAGCGCGTAGTTGCTGAAGGCGACGTCGGCGTAGACGACGTTGCGGGCGTCGCGCAGGGTCGGCTCGTAGGTGTGCGGGTCACCGCCGTCGGGCACGAGCGACACGACGTCGGCCCGGTCGCCGCCGACCTGCCGGACCAGGTCGCGCAGCAGCCCGGTCGTGGTCACCACCCGCAGCCGGTCGCTGTGCGCCCGCAGGACCGGCTTGCCCGCGCAGCCGGCCAGCAGCGTGACGACGACGGCGAGCACCGCCGCGCGGCGGACGCGGGCCCGCCGCCCGGCGGTGCGCATCAGCCGACCTGGAAGGTGTAGGCGACGTTGCCGGAGGTGGCGCCGGCGCCGTTCTGGGCCGTGGCCTTGAACGTGATCGTGTAGGTGCCGGCCTGGGAGAACGCCCAGTTGCCGTGGCCGTGCACGGCGGCGCCGATGCCGCCCGGCCACACCGGCACGCCGCAGCCGGCCGCGGTGTTGCTGTTGAGCCGGAACGTCGGCACCACGGACAGGCCGCTCGTCGCCGTCGTGTACAGCGTGAACCGGCCACCGGCCGGGCTGGACACGACGCTGACGAGCTCGAGCTTGACCGGGCCCTGCGCGGCGGCGACGTCGCCGGTGTCCCAGCCCGCGTAGAGCTTGTTGGCGTCATACGCCTGCGGTGCCACGTACATGGTCGATCCGGCCGGGCCGAGGCACGACCACGCCGCGCCCGACGGCACCGTCGTCGTCCACGACGGCAGCACCCGCAGGACGGTGGCGGCCGGGTCCAGGTCGTCGGTCACCGGGCTGAGCGGCGCGTTGGTCTTGATGTTCAGCGACAGCGCGCCGCTCTCGTAGTCGACGTCGAGGACGTCGACGTGGCCGGTGGTGATCGTCGCGGCGGAGGCGGGTCCGGCCGCCAGCGTCACCGCCGCCAGGGCGCCGACGGTCGCGGCGGTGAGCAGAGCGAGGATTCTCATCGGGGTCCCCTACTTCTTCTTGACGCAGAAGGTGATCCACACGGCGGGCGACGTCACGGTCGCGCCGGTGGCGGCGAGCTTGGCGGTCGCGTCGACCTTGATGCGGTACGTGCCGTCGCGCTCGAACGCCCAGTTGCTGTGCACGTGGGCGCCGGCGAGCAGGGTGACGTTGTCGGGCAGGCCGTCCTCGCTGTCGACCAGCTTGTTCGGCGAGCCGTCCGGGCCGAACGTGAACAGGCTGACGCCGTCGGGGCCGACGACCTGCTTGAAGCGGATCGTCACCGCGTCGTTGCGGAACACGCCCGGCTCGATGTCCTCAGTGGACAGACCCGGCCAGAGCAGGCGCTCGTCCTGGGTCTCCGGCAGCAGGTACACCGTCGAGCCCGGCGAGCCCAGGAAGCCGAACGCAGGGTCGCTCGGCACCTGCGTCGCGGACTCCTTCTTCGCCACCAGCACCACGCGCGCCGGGTCGAGCTCGGCGCCGGGCTCGGTGCGCTCGTCGTGGATCACGATCTGCAGGTGGCCGTCCTCGTAGCCGACATCGACCGCGTCGACGTGGCCCTCCGAGATGACCGTCACCGGCGACGCCTGCGCCGGCGCGGCCACGGCGACCGCCGCTATCGTCGCGGCCGTTGCGAATGCCGCCATCCGCAACCCTGATCGCGTACGCATACACAAGCTCCCATCCTCAGCAGCACCACGCGGCGCTAGTTGAAGATGGTATTCATGTTCAATAAGACGTCAAGGCGTCGATACGTGATATCTCCATACCTTCATGCGTTCCGGCCGCGGTGCCCTCGACGCCGGACGCGGGCCACGGCGGGAGTCATCGAAAGAGCAGGCGGTCCATGGCGTCCATGAGCCAGTCGGCGTAGTCGGTCAGCGCCCATCCCCGGCCGAGCAGGAACGCGTCCGCCACCTGCGGGCCGAGGGCCGCCCAGTAGATGTCCGTGGCCCGCTCGACCGTCAGCCCCGGCCGCAGCAGGTGCGAGCAGGACTCGATGATGGCTCCCGCGTCGCGATGACGGCGGCGCTCGTACTCCTCCCACGCCGCGGCGATCTCGGGATCACCGGGCGCCGCTTCGCGGAACGAGCGCAGGATCGGCCCGGCCGCCGGCAGCCAGTCCAGCGTGATCCCGCGCAGCAGGCGGAGCTTCTCGTCCTTGTCGCGCGCGTTCAGCATCTGCTGGAACCGGTCCTGCGTGAGCAGCGGCACGTCGTCGCCGCCGCCGGCGATGCTCCGGTCGACCGCGGCGAGCAGCAGCGCGGCCTTGCCGCCGTGCGCGAAGACGGTCTGCGCCGAGACACCCGCGTGCGCCGCGATGGCCTTCATCGTCGTCTCGGCGTATCCGAGCCGGGTGAAGCACTCCGCGGCGGCGGCGATCACGGCGTTTCGCGTCCGCTCGGCCTGCTGCGCACGGATCTTCGACTGGTATGTCCGCTTTCCTTCGACCACTTATTGACTTTATCAGAAGTCAATTCATAGTATCCTGACTCAAGCGAAAGGAGAGATCATGACCGCCGTGATCCGCCCGGACGGCGCCCTCGACGTCGAGCAGCTCGTCCTTCCCCGCCAGACGGCCGCACCCGCCGGTCCCGTCGACCCGGCGGGCATGTACCTGATGCACCACGCGTTCCGGCGCGACCTCGCGCTCTTCACCGCGGCCGCGGCCGCCACCCCGGCCGGGGACCAGGCGTGCTGGAAGCGGCTCCAGCGCCGGTGGGCACTGTTCTCGGGCGTGCTGCACAAGCACCACCACGGCGAGGACTCCGGGCTCTGGCCGCTGCTGCTGGAGCGCACGGCCGGTGGCGAGGACGCCGCCGTGCTGCACGCGATGGCCGCCGAGCACGAGCACATCGATCCGCTGCTGCGGGCCTGCGGCGCCGGGTTCTCCGGGCTGGCCGCCGGGACCGCCGGCGCCGCCGACACGCGCGAGGCGCTCGCCGGGCACGTCACCGAGCTGCGCGACCGGCTCGAGGCCCACCTCGCCCACGAGGAGCGTGACGCGATGGCGCTCGTCCAGGCCTACCTCACACAGCACGACTGGGAGCGGCTCGACAAGGAGCACTTCACGCCGGACTACAGCCCGCGCGAGGTTCCCGCGGCGCTCGCCTGGGTGATGTACGGCCTCCCGCCGCGCGCCGTGCGCCGGATCCCCGGCGGTCCCGTCCTGCGCGCCGTCGGAGGGCTCCTCGTCCGGCGGTTCGCCCGCGCCGAACGCCGCACCTTCCGCTACGTCGCACCGGAGGCCGGCGCATGAGCACGGACACCCGCACCGGCCGCCGGGACCGCATGTTCACCCGGGTGAGCAGGAACGTGGCCCGGATGCACATCGCCCTGTTCCGCCGCACCAACGGCCGCATCGGGCACCGCTTCCGCGGCTGTGACGTGCTGCTGCTGACGGCCCGCGGGCGGCGCTCGGGTCAGCTCTTCACCGTGCCGATGCTGTACCTGCGCGACGGCACGGACTACATCGTGGCCGCGTCCAACGGCGGCATCGACCGGGAACCGCAGTGGTGGCTGAATCTGCTCGCCGACCCGGACGCCGTGGTCGAGACCCGCGGCGAGCGGCTCAGGGTGACCGCGTCGGAGGTGCGGGACGAGCAGCGCAGCGCCCTGTGGGCGCGGCTCGTCGCGTCCCTCGCCGCGTACGAGGGCTATCAGGCCAAGGTACGCCGCCGGATCGCCGTCGTCCGGCTGCGCCCGCACGCGGCGGACGCCATGTGACGGAGCCTCGGGGACGGTCAGGCGGCGGAGGTTTGCACCAGGGTGCGGATCTGGCGGAGCAGCACCGAGATGGCGGCCAGGTCGCCCGGGGACTCGCCGAACTCGCCGATCGCGTTGCGGGTGCGGGCAATCGACGTGGCGTTGCGCTGCTCCCACTCGTGGACCCGGCCCACGGCGTCGTCGTCCGGCGCCGTCTCGTTGAGCACCTCCGCCGTCAGGGCGGCCAGCGCGGCGTAGAGGTCGTAGCGCAGCGCCATGCGGGCCAGCGTCTGCCAGCGGTCCTCGCGGGGCAGGTCGGCGATCCGCGACAGCAGGTCGTAGATGCGGAAGCGCTCCGACAGCACGTAGCAGACCCTGGCGACCTCGCTGACCTCCCGGCCGGTCTGCGAGGCGACCTCGACGATGTCGAGGAGACCGAAGCCGTACGTGATCCGGGTTGTCGCGTCCGCGATCTCCGCCGGCAGGCCCAGCCCGCGCAGCGTGGCGGTGTTGGCCTGTAGCGCCTCGCGCTCCTGCCCGCGGAACAGCGTCTCCAGTTGCGGCAGCAGCCGGGCGATGCCGGGCTTCAGCCGCGCGATCTCGGCGGGCACGTCGATCGGGAGCCGCCGGCTGGTGACCAGCCAGCGGACCGCCCGGTCGAGCAGGCGCCGGATGCCCAGGTAGACCTCCGTCTGCGCCTCCGTCGGGACCTGGTTGTCGAGGGACTCGACGGCGCGGCGCAGCTCGCCCAGGCCGTACACCTCCTGGATCACCACGAATGCCCGGAGGATGTCCGCGGCGCCGGTCCCGGTCTCCTCGGTGGCACGGTGGAAGAACGACGTGCCGCCCCGGTTCACGGCCTCGTTGACGACCGCGGTGGTGACGATCTCGCGGCGCAGCGGGTGCTCGGCCATCGCCTCGGCGAACCGCTCGCGCAGCGGGGTCGGGAAGTACTCGACCAGCACGTCGTGGGTCCACTCCTCGTCCGGCAGGTCGGAGTCGAGGATCTCGCGCTCGAGCACGATCTTCACGTAGGAGAGCAGCACCGCGAACTCGGGTGAGGTCAGGCCGATTCCCGCCTCGGCACGCGCGTCGAGCTCCTCGTCGGTGGGCAGGCCCTCCAGCGCGCGGTCGAGCAGGCCGCGGCGCTCCAGGTCGGCGATGAGCCGCTTGTGGACCGGCAGCAGCAGGCGCGCCTGCGCGCGGGAGTTGCCCAGGGTCCTGGCCTGCTCGTAGTTGTCGCGCAGGACCAGCTCGCCGACCTCGTCGGTCGTCTCGGCCAGGAGCGGGTCGCGGTCCTTCGGGTCGAGCGCGCCGTCGAGGACCGCGCGGTCGAGCAGGATCTTGATGTTGACCTCGTGGTCGGAGCAGTCGACGCCGGCCGAGTTGTCGATGAAGTCCGTCGCGATGCGGCCGCCGTTGAGCGCGTACTCGATGCGCCCCCGCTGGGTCAGGCCCAGGTTGCCGCCCTCGCCGACGACCTTCGCGCGCAGCTCCCGGCCGTTGACCCGCACGTAGTCGTTGGCCTTGTCACCGACGTCGGCGTGGGACTCCCCGGTCGCCTTGACGTAGGTGCCGATGCCGCCGTTCCAGAGCAGGTCGACGGGGGCCGACAGGATCGCGTGGATCAGCTCGTTGGGCGCGAGTGCGATGACCGACGCCGGGATCCCCAGCGCGGCCCTCGCCTCCGCCGTGATCGGGATCGACTTCGCCGCCCGCGGGTAGACACCGCCGCCGGCCGAGATCAGCGACTTGTCGTAGTCGTCCCAGGAGGACCGGGGCAGCGCGAAGAGCCGGGCCCGCTCCCCGAACGACGTCGCCGCGTCCGGGGACGGGTCGATGAAGATGTGCCGGTGGTCGAACGCCGCCACGAGCCGGATGAACGGCGAGAGCAGCATCCCGTTGCCGAACACATC
>NZ_JBEPEH010000045.1:0-112734 GCF_040300725.1 Dactylosporangium sp. NPDC000244 | reverse complement strand
TGCAGCTGGTCCAGCGAGCCCTGCTCCTGACCGGCCTCGTAGTGGCCGTAGTCGACGTCGCCGTGACCCGTGTCGCCCATGTCGTAGTCGCTCATTGCGGTCTCCCCTGGAAGTCGTTGTCGCTGTTTGCGTCGCTGTTGAGGAATACGTTACGGAGTCCCGGCGGCCGTCGAATCCCGGAAACGTGCCACCACCGCGGAGCGCACAAGGGCCTCCAGGTCGTCGCGCGACTGCAGCATCGGGTACGCGTCCACCAGGTCGACCATCACGTCCAGGACCAGCTCCTCCTCCAGCGCCGCGGGGTCGTCGGGGCCGACCTTGGAGCGGGCGCTCGCCACGCGGGCCGGGTTCACCAGGGTCGCGGCGAGCGGGGCGACGGCGGTGGGGGAGATGTGCGGGTCCCACGGCTGGGCCTCGGCGAAGCGGGCCTCGTCGAACTCGGGGATCTTGCGCTTGAGGACGGGGCGGGTCGCCAGCGGCAGGCGCGCGTCGGGGCGCAGGACGAGCCCCTCGGCGAGGTTGCCGTCCAGCGGCGGCAGGCCGTGCAGCGCCGGAACCCGGGTCGGGAAGCGGATCGGCACGGCGTCCACTGTGGACCTGGTGCCGCGGGCGAGCAGCGGTACGACATCCACGCCCGATTCGGCGGCGATCGCGGCGAGGTCGGCGTACAACCACACCGGTCCGTCGTCGGTGACCGCGTCGAACAGGGCGAACCGGATGCCGGGGCTGTACCAGACGCCCGTCTGCACCGGACTGGCCCCGGGGACCGGGTCGGCGCCGGGGTAATGGCCGCCGTACAGCTCGCCGTAGAGCCGCACCGACGTGCCCCCGCGGCCGAGGGCGGCTCGGGCGGCTCGTTCCAGCGTCGAGCGCAGCAGTTGCCAGCCGAAGAACGCTTCGTCATCGCGCAGCCACGCCTTGCGTTTGCCGACCCGCAGCGCCGTCCCGTCGTAGGCGATTACTAGCTGTGCACCGTGGATCTTCTCGGTGGCGATCCACGGGCCGGCCGCGGAGGCGTTCGCCAGCACGGCGGGGATCTTCGGGTAGGTCACGTGCTCCACCGGGAGAGTTTCCCCGATTCCAGGTCCGCGCGGCGGACCCTGTCGATCCGGCGGAGGCGGGCGGGTGCGGCGGACCTCGGTGGGCGCGGCGGGCGCGGCCGGCGGAGCGGAGGCGGCGGCGGACGCGGCGAACCCCGGCGGGCGGGCGGAGGCGGACGCGGCGGGCGGGGCGGACGCGGACGCGGTGGGCGGGGCGGACGCGGCGGGCAGGGCGGACGCGGACGCGGCGGGCGGGGCGGAGGCGCGGAGGCGGGCGGGCGCGGCGGACCCCGGCGGGCGCAGCGGACCCGAGGTGGGAGCCGCCCCGCCGGGAACCAGGCCCGGCAGGGCCGGCGCCAGAGCTACGGGGCGAAATCGGGCACGGCCGAGCGCGCGTGCCCGGCCCGTCCCTTCGGCTCCTCCCACTCCTCCTGCCGCCCGAGCGCGGTCAGGTCCAGCAGCGCGTACGCGCCGCCGAAGTCGGTGCCGCGGGCGTATGTCGAGTAGGTGTGGAACACGTCGTCACCGTCGGTGAGGAAGCAGCTGAACCCGGGGAGCTCCGGCGAGCCGATCACAGGCAGTGCGCGGTAGTTGTACACGGCCGGCTTCACCGCCTCGTCGAACGACACGTCGAAGTCGAAGTTGAAGTCGTCGCCGTGGGAGGAGTACCACGGGATGTCCCAGCCGCGCGTCGCGGCGTAGGCGGCGAGCTTCGCGTGGGGCGCCCGGGACACGAGTACGAATGTGGTGCTGCGGTTGTGCAGGTGCTCCAGCAGTGCCGGGGCGATCTCGTCGATGCTCGCGGTGCAGGAGGGGCAGGCCGCGTCCCACTCCGGGTCGAACATCACGTGCTGCACGATGAGCTGCGCCCGCCCCGCGAACAGGTCCGCGAGGCCGGCCGGGCCCTCGGCGCCGTGGAAGCGGTACGGCTTGGCTACCCGCACCATCGGCAACCGTCGCCGCTCGGTGTTGATGCGGTCCAGCTCGCGCCGGGCCTCCTTCTCCCGCTCCAGCAGCGCAAGCCGCGCCGCGAGCCACTCGTCCCGCGAGACGATCTCCGGAAGCGTCATCGTTTCCCTCCTGACGGTGAGCGAACAGTCCTCCTCCTATTACGACGATCGGGCGCGCGCGAAACGGACGAACGAGGGGGCGGAAAACCGGCGAGCGAGGGGGCGGGAAACGGAACGAGCGGGCGGGGAACCGGCGAACGAGGGAGCGGGAAACGGAACGAGCGAGCGGAGAACCGGCGAACGAGCGAGCGGAGAACCGGCGAACGAGTGGGCGGGGAACCGGCGAACGAGCGGGCGGAGAACCGGCGATCAGGCAGGCGGAGAGCCGGCGACCGCGGGCAGCACGAACTGCCGCAGCACGGCGAGCGGGGTCTTCCACTGCTCGTCCCCGTCATAGTTCCCCGCGGTCACGGCGACGACCAGGCGCAGCTCCGGCAGGATGAAGAGGCGCTGGCCCCCGTTGCCCATGGCGGCCCACATCCGGTGGCCGTCGACCGGCTCGATGTACCACTGGTAGCCGTACTCCCCGCCCCACGAGTTCGGCAGGCGGGGCTCCAGCATGGCGCGCACCCATGCCGCGGGGACGATGCCGGCGCCCTCGGCCAGGACCAGCTCGCCGAGGCGGACCAGCGAGCGCGGGGTCAGCCGCAGGCCCGACGCCGCCGACGGGACGCCGTCGGGGCCGGCGATCCACTCGAAGGCGTCGATGCCGAGCGGGTCGAAGAGCTTCGCGCGGGCGTACTCGGGCAACGCGACCCCGGTCCCGTCGGCGATGAGCGCGCCGAGGAGGGCCGTCGCGCCGCCGCAGTAGGACCAGCGGGTGCCGGGCGGCTCCAGCACGGGGCGGGACAGGACGTACCGGTAGCGGTCGGGCGCCAGCTCCATCGCGATCTCGGCGTTGTCCGGGCTGGTGTAGGGCAGGTCCTCGCGCCACTGCAGGCCCAGCGACATGGTGAGCGCATGCTCGACGGTGAGGCGGGCGCGTTCGGGCTCGGCGGCGAGGTCGGGGTAGCGCGGGAAGTACCGCAGCAATGGCTCGGACGGGTCCGGCACCCGGCGCTCGGCGAGCGCGATGCCGTACAACAGCGCCGTGATGCTCTTGGTCATCGACCTGATGTCGTGCAGCGTCCCGGGTCCGAAGTCTATGACGCCGAGCGGCTGGCCCCAGGTGCTGTCCGGCCCGGAACCGTAGTGCTCCAGCACGATCGAGCCGTCGCGCACGGCCACGGCGCCGTGCAGGCCTTCGAGCGCATCGAGTGTCGTCATAGGGAGGTTGTACCGTGGCCCGGGAGTCCCGGGCCACGGCAATTTGGCGAAACCTAGACCCGGGTCCACTTCTGGTTGCCGCCGCCGGTGCAGTCCCACAGCTGCAGCTGCGAGCCGTTGGCGGTGCCGTGCCCGGCCACGTCGACGCACTTGTTGGCGTTGGTGTTCACCAGGTCGCCCGCGGCGGTCAGGGTGAACCGCTGGGCGGCGGTGCCGTTGCAGGTGTAGAGCTGGATCGCGGTGCCGTTCGCGGTGCCGGCGGCGGCCGCGTCCATGCACTTGCCCAGCGCCCGCACGGTGCCGTCCGAGCCGATCGTCCACTGCTGGGCGGTGGTGCCGTTGCAGTCGTACACCTGCAGCCGCGCCCCGTCGACCGGGTTCGCCGACGGCACGTCGATGCAGCGGCCGCTCTCGTTGCCGCGCAGCGCGTTGCCGCCCGGCGGTGGGGTGCTCGTCGTGCTGACGTGCACGTAGTCGACGAGCATGCGGTTCACCGACGGGGTGGAGCCGTCGGGGCTGCCGGGGAAGTTCCCGCCGACGGCCAGGTTGAGGATGATGAAGAACGGGTGGTCGTACACCCACGGGTTGCCGCGGGTGCTGGCGGGAGTGGCGCGGAAGTACTCCGAGCCGTCGATCGTCCAGACGATGAGGTTCGGCGACCAGTCGACGGCGAACACGTGGTACGCGTTGCCGAGCGCCTGGCCGATGTTGCGGGTGCCGCCGACCGCGTTGCCGCCGGAGTACCCGGGGCCGTGGATGGTGCCGTAGACCGTGTTCGGGTCGCGGCCCACGTTCTCCATGATGTCGATCTCGCCGTCGCCCGGCCAGTTGCTGCCGCCGAGCATCCAGAACGCCGGCCACAGCCCGTTGCCCTTCGGCACCTGGATGCGGGCCTCGACGCGGCCGTACTGCTGGGTGAACTTCCCGGCCGTCTGGATGCGCCCGGAGGTCCACTGGCACGTGCCGTACCAGCAGGTGCGCCCGCCGCTCTCGCGCCGGGCCTCGATGACCAGGTGCCCCTGGCCATCCTGGTACACGTTGCTGGTGCCGCTGTTGTAGTACTCCAGCTCGGAGTTGCCGAAGCCCCCGCCACCGGTGTCGAAGTTCCACTTCGACGTGTCGACGCCCTGGCCGGACGCCCCGCTGAAGTCCTCGTTCCACACGACCGCGGCCTGCGCGGCGCCGGGTGACGCCACCACGAGCAGGCCGGTCGCGGCGATCGTTGCCATCAGCGCGGCGGACGCCAATGACCTGAGCCTTCGCATCTGCTTACCTCCCAGGCGGATTAGTGAGGTTACTTAACAGATCTATCGGAGGCTATGTGGTGCGCACCGCATCGTCAATATGCGACTTGAACTAAGACGCGCATTGACAACTGACAGTTAACTTTCCTATCGTCCCTGGCCAAGAGGCTCACCCCCACACCCGAAGGAGCCCCTATGCGCCGATCCGCCCTAGCCATCGCGGCGGTCACGGTCGCCGCCGGCGCCGCCGTGGCCTTCGCCGTCCAGCCGTCCGCCAGCGCCGCCACGCTGCCGAACGGCTTCCGCAGCATCGGGTACATGCCGTCCTGGGCCGGCAGCGCCACCGCGATCCAGTACAGCAAGCTGACCCACGTCAACTACGCCTTCGTCCTGCCCAACGGCAACGGCAGCCTCGGCGCCGTGGACAACCCGTCCAAGCTGCAGCAGATCGTCTCGCTCGGCCACGCCGCGAACACCAAGGTGTCGCTGTCGATCGGCGGCTGGAACGACGGCAACGACTCCGCCTTCGAGACCCTGGCCGGCAACGCCACCGCCCGGACCGCGTTCGTCAACAACGTCGTCAACCTCGTCAACCAGTACAACCTCGACGGCGTCGACATCGACTGGGAGTACCCGGACCCGGGCACGTCCGGCAACAACTACACCGCGCTCATGTCCCAGCTGAGCACCGCGATGCACAGCCGCGGCAAGCTGCTCACCGCCGCCGTGGTCTCCGAGGGCGGCACCGCCAACGGGGTGCAGCCGGCCGTGTTCGGCTACGTCGACTGGCTCAACATCATGACGTACGACGGCGGCAGCCCGCACGCCAACTACGACTGGTCCGTCGCCGCCGTGAACTTCTGGAAGGGCCGCGGCCTGCCCGCGAGCAAGGCCGTCATCGGGGTGCCGATCTACTCGCGGCCGAGCTACCTCACCTACGCCGACCTGGTCTCGCGGGACCCGGCCAACGCCAACCGCGACTGCGTCACCATCAACGGCTCCAACGAGTGCTACAACGGCCTCGGTACCGTGCGCCGCAAGACCCAGTGGGCCATGGCCAACGGCGGCGGCATCATGTTCTGGGAGCTCTCGCAGGACGCGACCGGCGCCAACTCGCTGATCAGCGCGGCCTACGAGACGGCGACGGGCGGCACCCCGCCGCCGACCACCCCGCCGGCGGGCCGCACCGGGCGCATCACGGGCCTCGCGGGCAAGTGCGCGGACGTCGCTGCGGCGTCCACGGCGAACGGGGCGGCGATCCAGCTGTACACCTGCAACGGCACGACCGCTCAGAACTGGACGGTGGCGTCGGACGGATCCCTGCGCGCGCTCGGCAAGTGCATGGACGTCACCTCGGCCGGCACCGCCAACGGCACGAAGATCCAGCTGTGGGACTGCAACGGTACCGGCGCGCAGAAGTGGCAGTACAACAGCGGCAACAGCACCCTCGTGAACACCGCGTCGGGCCGTTGCCTCGACGTGAGCGACAACAGCTCCGCCGACGGCGCGCGGCTGCAGATCTGGGACTGCTTCGCCGGCGCCAACCAGCGCTGGACGCTGCCGTAGCACGCAGCGGCGCGCGGCCCCGTACGACGCTCGTACGAGCGTGTCCGGGGATCCGCGCGCCGCTGTCCGGCTGGCCCGCCGGTCCGCTTCGCTGGTGGTATGAAGCTGATCGTCGTGCTGATCGTGCCGGGAGCCCTACCGGGAGCCCCGCCGGAAGCCCAGCGGGCGGCGGCCCCGGCCTGGGCCGGTCTGACCTGCCGCGAGCGGGAGGTCGCCGCCCTCGTCGGCCGGGCGCTGACCAACCGGCAGATCGCCCGCCGCCTCGGGATCTCGACCCACACCGTCAACTTCCACCTACGGCGCATCTTCGGCAAGCTCGGCATCCAGTCCCGGGTGAACCTCGCGCAGATCGCCAAGACCCACGCGGGCGCCGGCTGATCAGGCCGGCGCCTCCAGGTCGGCCGCGGCACGCGCGGTCGCCGGATGCCCGCGGCTGAGCACCCGGCGGCGGGCGGCCAGCACCTCCTCGAGCCCGGCGCGCGCCGCGGCGTCGTCGCCGAGATCCCGCCGGGTCAGCGCCAGGCGGTGCCGCGACACGAGCGTCGCCGGGTGCTCCGGCCCAAGCGTCCGCGCCCGCCGGGCGAGCACCTCCCGGGTCAGCGCCTCGGCCTCGGCGGCGCGCCCGAGCCCGTGGCGGACGTCGGCGAGGCCCTGCAACGCGTTGAGGGTCCGCGGATGGTCCTCGCCGAGGACCCGGCCGCTGGTCGCCGCGAGCGACTCGAACTCGGCCTCGGCCGCCGCCAGCTCGCCGCGGTCGCGGCGCAGCCGGGCCAGGTGGAACAGCGTGACGAGCGACGCCGGGTGATCCGCCCCCAGCCGCCGGCGACGGGCGTGCAGGACGTGCCCGAGCACCTGCCCGGCCGCGTCGAGCCGGCCCTGGGCCCGCATGACGTCGCCGACGTTGTTGAGGCTCGTGAGCGTGTCGAGGTGCTCCTCGCCGAGGACCCGGCGGCGCTGCTCGAGCACCTCCCGGAACACCCGCTCGGCGTCGGTGAGCTGCCCGTCGTCGCGCAGGACCCGGCCGAGATAGTGCGCGGTCGTCATGGTGTCGGGATGCTCCGGGCCGAGCAGCCGGCGCCGGGCCGCGAGCGTCGCGTGCAGCTCCCGCTTGGCGGGGTTGTACTCGCCGGTGTCGTACATGGACCGGCCGAGCTCGTTGCGCAGCGCGAGCACCGTCGCGTCGGTGCGCCCGACGACCGGACCGGCCTCGGCGATCAGCGCCGCGGCCTGGGCCCGGGCGCGGCGGCTCTGCCCGGCGGCCCGCAGGTAGCGCACCGCGAGCAGCGCCGGCTCGAGCACGTCGGGGCCGGTGCCGGGCGGCGCGATCCGGTGGTCGCGGATCAGGTCCAGGGGAGCGCCGCAGTGCTCGGCCAGGGCCGACCAGGTCGACCAGGAGGCCGGGTGCTTCGGGTCGAGGTCCTGCACCGCCGCCCGCAGCAGCGCGACGAGCGCGGCGAGGTAGGTGTCCGGATCGCCGTCGACGTCGTCGTTGCGCCGCGACGCCTCCCGGACCAGCGGATGCATCAGCAGCGTCTCGCCCGCCGGGTCGCCGCCGGGATCGAGGAGCCCGACGTCGGTGAGCCCGCGCACGGCCCGCCACAACCGCCGCGGGGTCAGCCCGGCGAACGGCGCGTGGGCCGCCAGGACGTCGGCGCGCAGCAGGCTCGGGGGCACGGCGGCCGGGCGCAGGCACGACAGCAGCCGCAGCACCGGACGGGCCTGGGGCAGACCGCGCGAGGCCAGCAGATCCAGCGACAGTTCCCAGGTCCGCCCGACGATCTCGCGAGTGCGGCCGTGCCCGGGACCGGCGGCGCCTTCGTCCTCGTCCTCGTCGAGCAGGCGCAGCGGGCCGGCGCGGTCCAGGGCGGCCGCGTAGTCGTCGAACGTCCGCACCTCGTTGCCGCCGGCGAGGCCCGGCGGCATGGTGGCGACCTCGCCCAGGTATCGCCCGGCGATCCCGAGGGCCAGCGGCAACCCGCCCAGCCGGTGGGCGAGGCGCCGCGCCGCGTCCGCCGGGCCCGCCGCCGGCCCGGCCAGCTCCTGCAGCACCTCCCCGCCCAGCGCCGCGTCGAGGGAGGGCACCGGGTGCAGCTCGAACCAGGGCGGCTCGCCGCCGGCCCAGGTCCGCCCGCCGCCGTCGCGGGTGGTGACGACGACCGCGCCGTGGCCGCCGGCGATCGGCCGCAGCCAGCCATTGCCGTCGGTGACCTCGGCGCCCGGGAGGCTCAGCACCGCCCGCGGATCGTCGACGTCGTCCACGACCAGCAGCCACGGCCGGTCGTGCCCCGCCAGCCGCCGCCACACCTGGTCCGGCAGGCTGCCGACGCGCAGCTCGTCGGGCGTGGCGCCGAGGTCGATGGCGACGGCGTGCATGCCGGTCGTGAACAGTGCCGGGCGGACGGCCGAGACCCACCACACGGTGACGCCGCGGCGCTCGGCGGCGCGGGCGAGCGCGAGCGCCACGGTGCTCTTGCCCGACCCGCCGAGCCCGTGCAGCACGTGCACCCGCGCGGCCGGGTCGCCGGTGGGAGGCTGGTCGAGATCCCGTTCCAGCCGCGCCAGCAGCGACGCCCGGCCGCGGATGCCCGGCTGCCGGTTCAGCCGCTCCGTCGGCGCCCGGGTCGAGACCACGGCCGGCGTGTCCATCGCGCCGTCGGACTCGGCGGCGGCCGGAGGGCTCGCGGCCGGCGGCGGCGCGGGTGGTGGCGCGGGTGGCTGGCCCCGCCGGGCGCGGCGCAGCCCGAGGAGCCACTGCGCGACGACGGCCGGATCGGTGGCGCCACAGGCCGCGAGGATCCGCTCGAACTGCCCGGCCGGCGATCGGCCCGGCAGGTGCGTGCCGGCGAAGTAGCCGCCCAGGGTGCTCGCCGGGACGCCGCTGCGGGCGGCGACGTCGCGGATGGTCAGGCCGGCTCCGTCGCGCAGGAGGCCCAGCTCGCGGGCGAAGCCGTGCCGATCAGCGATCCGGTCCGGCCGCGGCTGTGCCGCCGGCGTCTCCTCCGGCACCGGGCACCTCCTCCGCGCTCGTCGGGTGTCTCCGTTGTACCGTGCCGTCGCGGGACCGGCCAAGGTGCCGGAGTCCATCGACGGCCGCCGCGACCGACGCGGCCACGGTCAGCAGCCGCAGCACCCAGGCCGCGCGCCCGTCGGGCAGGTCGAGGCCCTGCAGCACGGCCGCCACGACGGCCAGGGCGCGCACGGCGGCGCGGCCGGCCGTCGCGAGGCGGGAGCGGATCATGGCCACCTCCGGTTGACGTTCCCCTCCACGATCGGGTGCCCGGCCGCGAGCGGTTGACGGTGCGCGCACAGGTCGGGCAAGGTCGGACGACGGCAAGCCGGACTCGTACAGGAGCGGCCACGGGATGGACGAGCTGCGCAGCTGGTTGGAACGGGCGGCCGGGAGCGAAGAACCGGATGTCGTACTGGACCCCGCCGCGCTGGCCGTGCTGCGGCGCGCCGCGCTCGGCGTGGACCCGGACGACCTCGACACCGCGTTGCTGATCGGGCTGGGGCACTGGCTGCGGTACCTGCACCTGCCCGAGGGCGAGGACGAGGCGGACCTGGACCGGGCCGCGCACTGGCTCGGTCTCGTGTTCCCCTGGGCGCCCGACCAGGTCCCGCCGTCGATGCACGAGGGCCTGGCCCGCACCGTGCCGCCGGCCGGCACCGACCCCGATGCCTGGAGCGCCGAGGCCGCTCGGCTCCTCACGAGCCGGTCGGGCCGCACACCGGCGCTGCTCGACCGGGCGATCCGGCTCCTGCGCGAGGCGGCGGCGCGGGGCAGCGGCCCCCAGCGCGCCGTCTACCTGGTGAACCTGTGCAGCGCCCAGCAGAACCGGTTCCGGGCCACCGGCGACGTGAGCGCGGTGGACGAGGCCGTCGCGGCCGGGTCGGAGGCCGTGCGGGTGGCCGCCGCCGAAGTACTCCCGGCCGCCGAGGGCAATCTCGGGGCGGCGCTGCGGCTGCGGTACGAGACCCTCGGCCGCGACGCCGATCTGGCCGCCGCCGTCGAGCACGGCCGGGCCGCCCTCGCCGCCTCGCCGCCGGACGATCCGCGGGACGTGACCTACCGTTCGAGCCTGTCCTCCGCGCTGCAGGCCCGCTACGACCGGTTCGGCGACCCGGACGACCTCGGCGAGGCGATCGCGCTCGGCGAGGCGGTGCTGGCCCGGGTGCCGGACGGCAGCCCGTCGCGCGCCGGGCACCTGTCCAACCTCGGCATCGGCCTGCGGCAGCGGTACCTGCTCACGGGCGACGCCGACGACCTGCGCCGGTCGATCGAGGCCGGCGCCGCGGCCGTGGACGCCGCGCACGACACCGACCCGGACGCGTCGGCCTACCGCTCCAACCTCTCCGCCGCGCTGCGGGACCGCTTCGACCGCGACCGCGACCCCGCCGATCTCGACGTGGCGATCGAGCTGCTCGAGGCCGCGGTCGGGGGAGTGCCGGAGGGCCACCCGAAGCTCCCCGGCTACCTGTCGAACCTGGGCACGCTGCGGCGCCACCGGGCCGAGCTCGCCGGCGGCCCGTCCGACTACGACGCGGCGGTCGAGGCCACGGCGGCGGCGGTGGACGCGGCGCGCGACGGCGACCCGGACCTGCCGATCATCCTGACCGCGCTGGCCCTGGCGCACAACGCGCGGTTCGCGGCCGGCGGCGACCCGGCCGACCTGCGGGACACGGTCGCGGCGGCCGAGCGGGCCACCGCCCTGGCGCCCGAGGGCAGCCCCGACCGGGCGCGGGTCCTGTCGACGCTGAGCAACGCGCTCCGGCTGCGGTTCGAGGTGCTCGGCCGGCGCGCCGACCTCGACTCGGCGGTGGACCTCGCGTCCGCGGCCGTCCGGGCGACGCCGCCGGGCCACGTGCAGCGCCCCGCCTACCTCGCCCACCTGGCCAACGCGCTGCACGGCCGGTTCGAGGACGCCGGCGCCCTCGCCGACCTCGACCAGGCCGTCGACTACGCCGCGCAGGCCGCCGACGCCGCCGCGCGGATCGGCGCCGACGAGGGCCTGCACCGGGCGAACCTGTGCGGATTCCTCAAGGATCGCTACGACCGCGACGGCCGGGTCGTCGACCTCGAGGGGGCGGTGCTCGCCGGCCGGGCCGCGGTCGCGGCGACGTCGGCCGGGCACGCGGAGCGCGCCACCGCGCTGTCGAACCTGAGCAACGCGACGCTCGCGCTGGCCGAGGAGACCGGCGGCGACCCGCGCGCCGGCGTGGACCTGGCGGCCGAGGCGCTGCACGCGGCCACCGCCGGCCACCCCGACCGGCCGCGGCTGGCCAACAACCTCGCGGCGGCCACGCTCATGCTGTTCGAGCGCGACGGGCGGCCCGAGGATCTGGACCGGGCCCTCGCGGCGAGCGAGGAGGCGGTCGCCGCGACCCCGCCGGAGAGCGTCTATCGCGCCTCCCGGCTCGGCAACCTCGCGCAGATTCTGGTCCGCACCCACGCCCGCGACGGTTCCGCCGCCACCCTCGATCGCGCGTTCGCCGCATTCGCGGAGGGGGCTGCGGGAGGCTCCGCACCCGCGCTGCGCCGGGCCTTGCAGGGCCGGGCGCTGGCCCGGCTCGCCGGGCGCACCGGACGGTGGGATCGGGCCCGGGACGCCTGGGCGGGGGTGCTGGAGCTCCTGCCCGCGCTCGTCGACCGGGCGCTGTCGCCCGTGGACCGGCGGCGGCACCTGGAGCTGCTCAACGGCCTCGGCCCGGAGGCGGCCGCGGCCGCCGTCCACTGCGGCGACCTGCCGGGCGCGTGGGCCGCGCTGGAGGCCGGCCGGGGCGTCCTGCTGGCCCAGTCGCTGCAGACCCGCGCGGACGACGGGCTGCTCGAACGGCTCGACCCGCAGCTGCACGCCGAGCTGGAGCGGCTGCGGGCGGTGCTCCACGCGCCCTCCGGCGACGACAGCGCGCTGCTGCCGGCGCTGGAGGCGGCCCGCCGGGGCGCCGAGCGCCGGAGGGCGGCCGAGCGGTGGACGGCACTGCTGGAACGGATCCGCCGGCGGCCGGGGCTGGAGCGGTTCGGCCGCCCGCCGACCTTCGACGAGCTGCGCGCGGCGGCCGCGGGCGGCACCGTCGTGGCGCTCATCGTCACCGCGGCCGGCGTCGTGGCGCTGACCCTGACCGCGGAGGGCGCCGGCGAGGTGCGGCTGGAGGCGACCGAGGACGAGGTCGTGGCCAACGTCAACGCGCTGCTGGCGAGCGAGTCGGACCCGGACCCGGTCGCGGCCGGCCGGCGGCGCGCGGACGTGCTGGCCTGGCTCCGGTCCGCGATCGGCGAGCCGGTGCTGCGCCACCTCGGCCACGCGGGCACCCCGCCGCCCGGCTCGCCGTGGCCGCGGGTGTGGTGGATGCCGACCGGGCCGCTCGCCCTGCTCCCGATCCACGCGGTGGCGCTCGACCACGTCGTGTCGTCGTACACGCCGACCGTGGCGACGCTGCGCCATCAGCGCGCCCGCGCCGGGTCCGGCGCGGTACGGCGGGCGGTCGTCGTCGGGGTCGGCGAAGCGGCCGGGCTGCCGCGGCTGCGCCTGGCCGCCGCGGAGGCCCGGGACGTGGCGCTGCGGCTCGGGTCCACGCCGCTGATCGACGCGGCGGCGAGCGCCCCGGCGGTGCGGGCCGCGCTGCCCGACGCGACGCACGCCCACTTCGCCTGCCATGCCGTCACCGATGCGACCAACCCGGGCCGGGGCCGGCTGGAGGTGCACGCCGGCTCGCTGAGCGTTCCCGAGCTCGCGGCGCTCAGCGTGCCGCGCGGCGAGCTGGCCTACCTGTCGGCGTGCGCGACCGCGTTCGGCGGCACCGTGCTGCTGGACGAGTCGATCCACGTCGCGTCCGGGCTCCAGCTCGCCGGGTTCCGCCACGTCGTCGGCACGCTGTGGCCGGTCTCGGACGACGCGGCGCCGGACATCGCCGAGGCGTTCTACGCGGCGGTGGACGCCGGCGCGGACCCGGCGAGCGCGCTGCACGGCGTCGTGCTCGACCTCCGGCGCCGCCACCCGTCCGCCATCGCCCTGTGGGCGTCGCACGTCCACTTCGGACCCTGATTCGGACCCTGAGCGGGTCAGGGCCCGAGGTGCACCAGGCCGGCCCAGAGCATCGGGCTGCGGGGGTAGCGGTCCCGCTGCTCGCGCGCGGCCGCGTTCACCGCCTCCGCCGGCGCCGCGCCGGCCCCGAGCCGCCCGTAGACGTCGGCGGCGAGGTCGTGCGCCGCGTCGTCGCCGACCCGCCACAGGGTGCCGACCACGTGGCGGAACCCGGTCAGCTGGAAGATCGAGGAGATGTGCATGGCCTCGTCGGCCAGCAGGCCGCCGGCGAGCGCGGTCGTGCAGGCGGACAGATACGCGAGGCGGCGCGGCCGGGTCGGCAGGGCGCCGATGTCGCGGACCCGCAGCGGCCCGTCGGCCAGCAGCAGCGCGCTCGCCGCCGGGTCCGCCGCGTCCGTCACGGCGTGACAGGCGAAGTGGGCCCAGTCGGCGTCGCGCAGCCGCTTCAGCACCGCGTCGCGGCCCGCGTCCGAGTCCGAGTCCGAGTCCGGGTTCGCGTCCGCGTCCGCGATGACGGCATCGGTGCCGAGCCGCCCCGCGACGACCCGGCCCTCCTCGGTGGCCCGGCGCAGCGGCGGCAGGTCGCCGGCGTGCGGCACGGCCACCACGAGCGGCGCCGCGGCGCTCGCCGGCTCGGTCCCGGCGGCCCCGGCATCGCGCGCGTGGATGCGTGAGCGCAGGGTCGCGGTGTAGGTGGAGACCGTCCGGTCGAGCAGCCCGGGCCCGCCGTCGTCCGGCGCGGCGGCGTGCAGCGGCAGCACGCCGAGCGCCCCGGTCGGCAGCCAGCACACCCGGGCCCCCGGTGCCGGGTCCAGCCGGGCGAGGACCGGAGCGGCGACGCGGTCCCACAGCCGGCCGAGGACGCGCCGCAGCGCCGGGTTGCTGTCCCAGTCGTTCGCCTCGGTCGCGGCCAGCAGGGCGGCGGCATCCGCGGACACGTCCTCGCGGCGCAGCTCGGGCAGCGGGACCGGCTCCACCCCGCCGGGCCGCAGGATCAGGGCATCGCAGCGGTACCGCGACACGTTGACGACGACCACCGTCCCGCCCGCCGCCGCCGCCGCGAGCAGGTCCCCGGGCTCCGGGTCGCGGAGCAGGCCCAGCGCGCGGATGCGCGCGACGACGCCGTCGAACCTCGCGGCCGCGTCCCGGCGCCGTCCGGCCGCCGCGGCGACCGTGGCCGGGTCCGCCACCAGCGCCTCGGTCGGGGCGGTGTCGGCGTTGAGCACCGCGCAGACCTCGTCGAACGCGTCGGCGAGGGCGGGGTCGGTCCGGCGCAGCTCGCCGAGGTCGCGGCGCTGCTCGGCGGCCTGCCCGAGCACGACGCCCCGGGCCCGTTCGAGCACGGCGACCGCGCGCAGCGGGTCGCCCCGGTGCAGCGCCACCGCGGCGGCGTCGGTGCCGAGCCCCCCGAGCCGCGCCAGATGCGCGTGCCGGCTGTCCCAGCCCAGCTGCCGGCCGGCCAGGACCGGCAGCAGGTCCAGCGCGACGGCGTACGCGGCGTCGGCGGCCGCCCAGTCCCCGGCGGCGGCCTCCAGCTCCGCCTCGTACATGGCGGCGGCGGCGCGGATCACGGGCATCGTGCCCGGCTGCCGTGCACAGCGGCGGAAGGCCTCGGCCGCGGCGGCCCGGTCCCGCTCCGCGTCGGCCGGCGGCGCCCCGGCGAGCGTGGAGCGGGCGCGAAGTGCGGCGCCGAGGTTGAACAGCAGACCGCCGGAGTCCGGGTCGCCGGCCACCGCCGCGCCGGCCGCCGCCACCGCGGCCTCGAGGTCCTCGGCGGCGCCGAGCATCGCGTGCCGGCGCAGCAGCGGCACGACGAGGTTGGAGAGGTAGCCGGGCCGGTCCGGGTGGTCGTCGGGGGTGTCGAGCACGGCCCGCCGGTCGCGGTCGATGGCGGCCTCGAGGTCCTCGTGCGCGCCGGACGCCTCGAACCGCCGGAACCGCATGAGGCCGGCGTTCGCGAGGTGCATGGGGCGGCCCGGGTGGTCGGCGGCGGTGGCCGCGACCGCCTGCTCGGCCGTGACGATCGCCTCGTCGATGTCCTCGTCGCGGCGGCTCGCCTCGAACCGGCGCAGCAGCCCGGTGGCCAGCGCCGCGAGCCGGCGCGGCCGCAGCGCGTCGCCCGCCGGGGTGGCGGCGAGCGCGGCCCGGGCATCGAGGACGGACTCGTCGAGGTCGGCGAGGTCGCCGGTGCGCTCGTGGCGGACCCGCAGCGCGTTGGACAGGTTGGCGAGCATCCGGGCGTGCATCCGGTCGCCGGGCCGGGTCGCCGCCACCGCCCGGCGCCCGGCGTCCACGGCGTCGTCGAGGTCGGCGGCGGAGCCCGTGTGACCGGCGAGGCGCAGCAGCGCCAGGCCCAGCGTGGACAGCCGGCGCGCCCGGGCCGGATCGTCTTCGGCGGTGACGTCGACCGCCGCGCGTCCGGCCCGCACCGCGGCCTCCAGGTCGTCATGGCGGCCGTGGCGGTCGTAGCGGGTGCGGTACACCGCGCACAGGTCGGCCAGCGCCCGGCCCCGCTCGGCGGAGCCGTCGCGGGCGGCCTCGACGGCGGCCTCGCCCGACGTGATGGCGGCGTCGAGATCCGCCTCGTCGCCCCGCCGCTCGTAGCGGTGCCGCAGCGACGACGCGAGCCCGGAGTGCAGCGCGGCCACCTGATCGGGCGCCGGTGCCGCGCCGAGGGCCGAGCGCCGCAGGTCCACGGCGGCGTCGAGGTCGGCGGGCGTGTCGCGGCTCTCCGCACGCGCCGCGTGCGCCGAGGCGAGGTTGGCCAGGGCGGCGACCCGGACCGGTCCCGCCGGCGGTGCGGCCGCCACCGCGATCTTCCCGGCTTCGATCATCGCGTCGAGGTCGGCCGGGTCGGCGCGCGTCTCGTATCGGGCCTGCAGCGCGGCGACGAGATTGGTGGCGGCGGACGTCCGGGTGGGATGTCCCGGCGGCAGGTCCTCCAGGGCGGCCCGCAGGAGCGGCAGCGCCCGGTCGAGGTCGTCCAGGTCGCCGCGGCGGCGAAAGCGCAGCACCAGCGCCGCGCCGAGCGTCGAGCGCACGGCCGGGCCGTCCGGGTGGGTGTCGGGCAGGCCGGCGGCCGCCTCCTCGGCCTCCGTGACGGCGCGGTCGAGGTCTTCGGGGGCGCCGCCGCGCTGGTACCGCAGCCGGAACAGCCCGCTCGCGGTGAGCCGCAGCCGGCGTCGCTCGTCCGGGTCGCGCACGACGGCGAGCTGATTGCGCACCGCGGCGACGGCCTCGGCGAGGACCGCCGGGTCGCGGTCGTGCTCGGCGGCGGTGCGCAGCACGCCCAGCACGGCGCCGCGCAGCGCCTCGCCCAGCGGATGCCCGTCGAGGTCCGGCTCGGCCCGGCGCACGAGCTCGACGGCGCGCGCGAGATCCTCCGGCGCGGCGCCGTGGCCGAACCGGACCCGCAGCGCGACGGCGAGGTTCACCAGCAGCGCCGCGGCGTTGCGATCGCCGGGCGGGGCGGCCCGGACGGCCTCCTCCTGCAGGGCGATGGACTCGTCCAGCAGGGCCGCGTCGCCCTCGCGGTCGAACCGGGTGCGGAGCACGATCGCGAGGTTGGACAGGTAGTCGCCGCGGCCGGGGTCGCCGGTGGGGCAGTCCGCGACCACCCGGCGGGCCAGGGTCTCGGCGTGGGCCAGCTCGGCGGGGTCGCCGCTGCGGGCGTAGCGGGCCAGGAGCCGGCGGGCGTACTCGGTGCGGGCCTCGGCGGGCGGCAGGCCGCTCATCGGAACTCGCGCCGCATGCCGCCCGAGCGCAGGGCGCAGTACGGCGGAGGGTCGCCGGGCCGGCCGGGCCGCACCACGCGGTCGCACGGCCGGCGCATCGGGCAGGCGTAGACGACGTCCGGCGTCGGGTCGTCGCCGGGCCCGCGCAGGGTGAGCTCGGGGCCGCCGACCGACCGGACGAACTCCAGGTACTCCGCGTGACGATCCTCGCCCGCCTCCGCGGCCTCCCGCAGCGCCAGCACCGCGCCGTGCCCGTCGTCCCCGGCGTGCTCCTCGAGGTAGGTCCGCAGCTGGCAGAACGACGCGACCCAGGTCCTCCCCGGGCTCGTCTCCTTCGGCGCGACCAGGCCGCCGACCGTCTGCGTCGTGACGACGCGGGGCTCGCCGGTCGTGGCCGCCGCGAGATCCGGGCCCGGGCCCAGGTGCACCGCGGTGGCCCGGCCGGCGAGCCGGAGCAGCCACAGCTTCGCGTCGGCGGGCGTGGTGGCCCGGGCGAGGAGGATGAGCGCGGCGGCGGCCAGCGACAGCGGCCACTGCGCGCGCCACTCGGGCAGCAGGCCGGCCCGGTTGGCGAAGCGCTCGCCGGCGTCGCGGATGCGGGCGACGAGGTCCGGCAGCCAGCCCGGCAGCATCAGCCCGTGCCCGGTGCCGGGGTCGGCGACGACCTCGATCAGCGAGCCGCGCTGCGCGGGCGGCAGGTCCGGCAGGGTGCGCACGATGACGTACAGCAGCAGGCCGGCCGGGTCCCGGGCGAGGGGCCCGGCGGTCTCGTACTTGGCGAGATCGACCAGGCGGAACGGCAGCGGGGAGACCGGCTGGACCATCGGCACCAGGATGTTGCCGGCGTGCAGGTCCCCGTGGCAGCGGCCGAGCAGCGCCCGAACTCGGCGGTCACCGCCGGGACGGCCGGCGGCCAGCGCGGCGAACGGGTTGGGCAGCACCTCACGCTCGCCGTCGATGCGGATCGGCGCGTCGCCGATCCGGGCCGCGAGGGTGTGCAGGGCCTTGCCCGGCCGGGCGCGCCCGAGCAGGTGCCGTTCGACGTATTCGGCCGCGGTCAGCGACGCGACCTCGGCCGCGACCGCCCAGTCGTCGAGCACCGCGCGGGTGACCTC
This sequence comes from Dactylosporangium sp. NPDC000244, assembly GCF_040300725.1. Lineage (NCBI taxonomy): Bacteria > Bacillati > Actinomycetota > Actinomycetes > Micromonosporales > Micromonosporaceae > Dactylosporangium > Dactylosporangium sp. NPDC000244. Next base: position 94,716 of record NZ_JBEPEH010000045.1, on the reverse strand, counting down.
GGCGCAGGCGTCGACGAACGCCGCGGCGTCGCAGCGCACGGGATCGTCGGTGCCGGCGCCCGTCGCGGCGAGGGTGCCGCCGGCCCGCGCCGCGGCCAGCGCCTTCGTCAGCACGTCGAGCTCGTCGAGGCGGCCGCCGCCGTCGGGCTCGTCGCCGCTGCCGGCGATCTCCTGGAACACGAACCACCGGCCGTCGCCGACCGGGACGAGGTCGTCGCCGCGGGGCGCGAGCCGGGCGAGGTGCCGGCGCGCGAACGGCGGGGGCGCCTCGTCCAGGGCCGCCCGCTGCCGCTGGAACTCCGAGGCCGGCCCGTCGGGGAAGACGTCGAGCTTGAGCAGCAGCTTGCGGGTGTGCCGGGCGGCCGCGTCCGTGACGTACACGAGGGCGACGACGGCGCCGGAGCGCCCGTGGGTGAGCGGCCGGTCGAGCTCGTACCGCAGGCCACGCTGCCGGCCCCAGTCGTGCAGGGCGTTCGCGGCGCTGCCGAGTGTCTCGGCGAGGATCGGATCCAGGACCTCGTCGCCCATGCCCACCTCCGGCCACCACCGTACCGGGCGCCCGCAGCGGACCGGCGACGGAACTCGATCGATTTCAGTCGAACAGCGTGACCAGGCGCGGGGCGTCCAGGAAGGTGACGATGCCCGCGATCGCGTCGTCCGCCACGTCGAGGACCACCAGGGCGAACGGCTCGTGGACGCCGTCCGGGCCGGGGCGGGTCTGCCAGAACGCGGGGGAGCCGTTGGCCCGGGCCGGCACCAGGCGGGCGCCGGCGCAGGAGGCCTCCGGGTCCGACAGGGCCAGGCGGATGTCGGCGCGGCCGCGCAGCCACCACGCGAACGGCGGCATCGACATGGTCGCGTCCTCGCGCAGCAGGGCCACGAGGGCGTCGATGTCGTGGCGCTCGAAGGCGGCGCAGTAGCGGTCGAGCAGGTCGCGCTGGGCCGCGTCGGAGGGCTTCCACGGGTCGCCGGGCGCGGGCGGGTGCGCGCGCAGGGCCGCCCGGGCGCGTTGCAGGGCGCTGGTCACCGACGCGGTACTCGACTCGAGCAGCGTCGCGACCTCCTCCGCGCTCCAGCACAGCACGTCGCGCAGGATGAGCACGGCCCGCTGGCGCGGGGGCAGCCGCTGCAGCGCCGCCACGAACGCGAGCCGGATCGTCTCGCGCCGCACGGCCGAGTCCTCGGGCAGGGCGCGCGCGTCGGGGATCGGGTGCACCCACCGCACGTCGTCCAGCGGCGGCCCGAGCGCGTCGCCGAAGCGCGCGTGCGGACCGAGGTCCATCGCCAGGGCCCGGCGCTGGGCACTGCGCAGCATGTCCACGCAGACGTTGGTGGCGATGCGGTACACCCACGTGCGCAACGACCCGATCCGCTCGTCGTAGCGATCGGCGGAGCGCCACGCCCGCAGGAGGGTCTCCTGCACGGCGTCCTCGGCCTCGAAGCCGGAGCCGAGCATGCGGTAGCAGTACCCGGTCAGCTCGATGCGAAATTCGTCCAGCCGCACCCGATGAGTCTGCCCTGTCCGGCCCGTATCTTCGACATGGACATTTTCGAAGCGATCGAGTTCCAAGCGATCGAGCACGAGCGCACGGAGCTCGCGGACCTCTACGACGAGCTGACGACCGCGCAGTGGGACGCGCCGACGCTGTGCGCGGGCTGGCGGGTGCGGGAGGTCGTCGCGCACACCACGCAGCCGTTCCGCTCCTCGACGGGCCGGACCGTCGCCGAGCTGGTGCGGTCCGGGTTCAGCTTCAACCGCATGGCCGACCGCACCGCCCGGCGCGACGCCGCCCGGATGAGCCCGGACGCGCTCGTCGCCGCCGTGCGCGACAACGCGCGGCACCCGTGGACCCCGCCCGGCGGCGGGCCGGCCGGGGCGCTGTCCCACGAGGTCATCCACGGCCTCGACATCACCGAGGGGCTCGGGCTGGACCGGCGGGTGCCGCCCGATCGGCTGGCGATCGTGCTGGGCGGCATGAGCCCGCGCAACGTCGCCTTCTTCGGGGTGGACCTCGCCGGCGTACGCCTGGAGGCCACCGACCTCGACTGGCACCACGGCACCGGCTCGCCCGTGCGGGGCGCGGCCCAGGACCTGCTGCTGGCGGTCTGCGGGCGGCGGCTCCCGCCCGGGCGGCTGGCGGGCGCGGAGGCGGGCCGGTTCACGCGGTAATACCGACGTTTTCAGGCCGGGATGCGGTACCACCACGTCTCGAGCTCGTCGTCCAGCGTCTCGAGCTCGTCCTCCGTGGGGCGGAAGCCGTCCGGAAGCTCGAAGGCGTAGGCCCCGGAGCGCTCGACGACCTCCCGCAGGCGCCGCACCGCCGGGATCTCCCCGAGGTCCTCCGGCCCGAACGGGGTGCCGCCGACGAGCGTCTGGTGGCCGAGGCCCCACCACATCGCGATGAGCTCGACGTCGCCGTCGCGCTCGGCCGCCTCGGCCACCGCCGCCACGACGTCGATGAGCTCGGCCGGGCGGGGCGGCTGGGCGTCGGCCCCGCGCAGGCGTCCCTCGTCGACCATCCGCCGCCACATGCGGGTGCCGGCCTCGCAGTACAGCCACGGCGGGCGCACGTAGCCGTCCCGCACGCCCTCGTCGGGGTCCTCCTCGTCGTACTCGCCGAGCTCGGTGAACTCGTCGGTGAGGTGCGCGTACTCGGGGAATTCCTCGAGCGGGAAGCGGTACGTGTGCCCGCACCGCAGCAGGATGTCCTCGACCCGTCCCATGGTGTGCGAGCAGTCGTGGGTGCGCTGGAACGCGTACAGGGCCGTGCACCAGTCGCGCAGCCGCGGGGCCCGGTTCCGGTCCAGGATGAGGATCGATGCGTGGACCAGGTCCTCGATGTCATGCTCCGACATCGCGCCAGGGTACCGTGCCATGGCTTGTGTGAATGTGTTCGATTGGAACGTAGTTACCGGCGTCTCTTGACGATTGCTGAGCATATTTGTTCAGATGAGTGCACTCTTCACCGCTCCCCAACGTCGAAGGGGCACCCCGCCATGCGAAGACTGGACAGACGACTTGGCCAATTCATGGCCGCCGGCGCCGCCGCGCTCGCGGCCGTGCTGGCCATCCCGGCCGGAGCGGGTGCCGCCCCGCCGCCGGACAACTCACCCGCCTGGCACGTGGGCATCCCGCCGCTCGCGACCAAGTGGACGAGTAAGGTCGGGCCCGACAACGCGCTGCCCGAATACCCGCGGCCGCAGCTGACCCGGGACAAGTGGCAGAACCTCAACGGCGTGTGGGAGTTCGCCCGCGCCGACGTGAACCAGGCTGTCCCCACCGGACAGAGCCTCGGGGAGCGGGTGCTGGTGCCGTACCCGATCGAGTCCGCGCTGTCGGGCATCCAGCGGCACGAGGACCGCATGTGGTACCGGCGGACCTTCACGGTGCCCAAGACCTGGGCCGGGCAGCGGCTCCAGCTGCACTTCGGTGCCGTGGACTACGACGCCAAGGTCTACGTCAACGGCACGCAGGTGGCCACGCACCGGGGCGGGTACGACGGCTTCGACGTCGACGTGACCGACGCGCTGCAGGGCACCGGGCCGCAGGAGCTCATCGTGTGGGCCGAGGACCTCACAGACGCGACCGGCCAGCCCATCGGCAAGCAGCGGCGCAACTCCGACCACGGGATCTTCTACCAGGGCAGCTCCGGCATCTGGCGCACGGTCTGGATGGAGCCGGTGCCCGCCGCCTCCATCAGCGGCCTGTCCACCACGCCCGACGTGGCCGGCGGCGCGCTCAAGCTCACCGCGGCCGTCGCGGGCGGGACGAACCTGAAGGTCAAGGCGGTCGCCAAGAACGGCGGCAAGGTCGTCGGCACGGTGACGGGCGCCGCCGGGACCGAGCTGCGGCTGCCGGTACCGAATCCGAAGCTCTGGTCGCCCGACAACCCGTTCCTCTATGACCTGCAGGTCACCCTGCTCGACGGCAACAAGACCGTCGACACCGTGGGCTCCTACTTCGGCATGCGGCAGATCGGCACGGCTCCGGGCGCCGACGGCAAGCTGCGGATCACGCTCAACGGCAAGATCCTGTTCAACCTCGCGAACCTCGACCAGGGCTTCTGGCCCGACGGGCTCTACACCGCGCCGACCGACGCCGCGCTGAAGTGGGACCTCGAGCAGGACAAGGCGATGGGGTTCAACGCGGTGCGCAAGCACATCAAGGTGGAGCCCGACCGCTGGTACTACTGGGCGGACAAGCTCGGCCTCATGATCTGGCAGGACATGCCGGCCGCGAACACCGGGCCGATCCCGGAGGCCTGGCGCGGGCAGTTCGAGTCGGAGCTGCACGAGATGGTGCGCGAGCACAGCTCGTTCACCTCGGTCGTGGCGTGGGTGCCGTTCAACGAGGGCTGGGGCGAGTGGGACCGCGCCGCCACGGGCCGCATCGCCGACGACGTCAAGGCCCAGGACCCGACCCGGCTCGTCGACGCCCACAGCGGCGTGAACTGCTGCAACTCCCACGGCGACTCAGGTCGCGGCGATGTGATCGACTTCCATCAGTACCTCGGGCCGGCGTCACCTTCGCCGTCGGGCAACCGGGTGGCGATCGACGGTGAGCACGGCGGGTTCGGCCTCAAGACGTCCAACCACATGTGGTTCGGCGACGGGCAGGCCTACGAGATGGAGCCGGACTCGGCCACCCTCACCCGCAAGTACGTCGAGAACCAGCAGGCCGTCATCACGTCCGCCAAGTCGTGCGGGATCAGCGGCTCGATCTACACCCAGATCACCGACGTCGAGGCCGAGCTCAACGGCTTCTTCACCTACGACCGCCAGGTCACCAAGATGGACCTCAAGCAGGTCAAAGCCATCAACCAGAAGATCATCAAGGACGCCGACGGCTCGGCGGCGAACGTCCCGCAGCCGCCGCCCGGCACGCCCGGCCTCACCGGCGTCGTGTTCTACCCGCTGGACGAGACGGACGGGACGGTCGCGGCCGACGCCGCCGGCCACAACGACGCCACGCTGGTCGGCGGGGCCGCGTTCGTCACCGGCCACAACGGCAACGGGGTTTCGCTCAACGGCTCGAACCAGTACCTCGACGCCGGCAAGCCGCTGCTGAACACCGCCTCGGACTACTCCGCTGCGGCGTGGGTGAAGCTCGACAAGGCCGACGGCGCCTTCCAGACGGTCGTCAGCCAGGACGGGCCCTCGAACAGCGACTTCTACCTGCAGTACTCGGGCGCGGACCAGCGCTTCGCGATGAGCTTCGCGGGTGTGCGGGCCCTGGCGCCGGTGAAGCCGAACGTGGGCCAGTGGTACCACCTGGTCGGCGTGCGCGACACGGTGAAGGGTGAGCTGCGCCTGTACGTCGACGGCGAACTGGCCGGGACCGCGAGCGCCTGCCTGCCCCAGGCCGGCCCGACGGGCAACACCGTGATCGGGCGCGGCAAGTACGGCGGCAACCCGGTGGACTACCTCGACGGCACCGTCGACCAGGTCCACCTGTACGACCGCGCGCTGAGCGCGGACGAGATCCGGCAGCTGTTCACCTCCGGCAGCTGAGGTTTCGCGGCGGCGGGGGCTCTCACGAGGAGCCCCCGCTGTGTCTCCGGCTCGCTTCGCGCTCAGGGCCGATGCTCGGCGAGAACCTTCCGGAACATCGCAAGGTGGCCGTCGTGCGCCAGGGACAAAGCTTCGAGCGCGTCTTCGGTGAACCACGCGATGGCGTCGTGTTCCTCCGGTGCGATGTTGGCCGGGGACCCCGTCCACGTTTCGATCAGCCAGATCTGCATGTCGAACGTGTCGCCGCGAACTTCCCCCAGGGGCGGGCCCGCCGGCACCGCGATGTCGATGCCCAGTTCCTCTCGAAGCTCTCGTGCGAGTGCCGCGCCAGGCTGTTCGCCGGGCTCCACGTGCCCGCCGGGCAGGTCCCAGACGTCGGGATACCGGAGGCGCCGGGGCGATCGGTGACAGAGCAGTATCCGGTTGCCGTCGCGCAGCAGCGCGGTGACGATGTGCGCCTTGGGGGAGTCGTTCACGGAGATCGGCACGGGCCTATGGTGCCATCGACGCGAGCAGCGCTGGACCGCTGCAACGGCTTGCTACCGTCAGGTCATGACCGCATACCAGCTGACCTGCCCGCTGTGCAGGGGGACCGCCTTCCAGCGGGAAGAGTCGCGTCAGGACAGTCGCTGGGGCTTCACCAGTCACCGGATGACGCTCATGATCTGCGTGCAGTGTCGGTACGTGCTGCACTTCTACGACACGCACAGCATCTTCGACTTCGATTAAGAGGCCACGGGCTCCGGGGAGCGGCCGCGAGGGTGGGCGGCAACCGTTAGGGTCGAGCTGTGTCGGGACCTGGGGACGTACCGTCGGAGATTCTCGATCGGCTGCGGACGATCTGCGGGGAGCTGCCCGAGATCCACGAGGAGCCGGCCTGGATCGGGGTTCGGTGGCGGATCCGCACGCGGACCGTGGCGCACGTCTACACGCCTGATCCGCAACGGTTCGCGGTCTACGCGCAGTATGTGGTCGACGGTGTGGCGCCGACCGTGATGACGTTCCGGGTGCCCGCCGACGACCTGCTCGGGCTGACCGCGCGTGGCTTTCCGTCCTTCCGAGCGCCCTGGGGCCGCAATGTCGCCGCGGTCATCCTCGGCGACCACACCGACTGGACCGAGGTCGCCGAGCTGGTCACCGACAGCTACGCCGAGATGGCCCCGAAGTTCCTCGCTGCCCGGCTCACGCGGTAGCGGGTGCGGAGAGGGGGAGACGAAGCCTCACCCGGCAATAGCTGAGCAGCAAATCGGTCGCTGTACCGATGTGGTCATGATCTGTGGTGTGGTTAGCATCCAGTCTCTCCGATCGAGGGGTGGGGCGGATGACCGAGCGGCACATGGTGGCCTTCGACGGTGACGGGGCCGGTGAGGGCGAGCTGTCCTGGGGGCAGCAGGACATCTACCGTGCCATGGTGCGGCAGGAGTCCTGGATTCCCAACGGGGCCTGGGGACCCTTGCCCGAGGGCACGACGCTCGACGAGATCCAGGAGCGGCTGCGGTACCTCATGAGCCGTTTCCCCACCGCCCGCACCCGGCTGCGGTTCGGGCCCGACGGGGCGGCCCGGCAGGTGGTGGCGAACGAGGGCCAGGTCGCGCTCGAGGTCTACGAGGACGCGGACCCGGAGCAGATTCGGCTCAAGCTGCAGAACGACCCGTTCGACTTCGAGCGCGACTGGCCGATCCGCATGGCGGCGGTCCGGCGCGGCGACGAGTACACCCACCTCATCGTGGTCATGTGCCACCTCGTGACCGACGGGTTCGGGGCCGGGGTGCTGCTCGAGGAGCTCGACAAGCGCCCCGAGCTGCCGGTTCCCGACCTGCAGCCGCTCGAGCAGGCCCGCTGGCAGGCCTCCGCGCCCGGGCAGCGGCAGCACGCGATGGCGCTGCGGCACTGGGAGACGATCCTGCGCGAGATGCCGCTGCGCCGCTACCCCGCCTCGCGCGCCCCGCAGTCGCCGCGGCACTGGCGCGGGGAGTTCCAGTCGCCCGCGCTGAGCATGGCGCTGCGCTCGGTCACGGCCCAGACCGGCGTCGCGGCCGCCCCGGTGCTCCTCGCCGTGTTCGCCATCGCGCTCGCTCGGGTCACGGGGCTGAACCCGGTCGTGGTGCGGCCGATGGTGAACAACCGCTTCCGGCCGGGGCTGGACCGGGTGGTGTGCATGCTCGCGCAGTACGGCCTCTGCCGCCTCGACATCGCCGGCCTCACCTTCGCCGAGGCCTTCGAGCGGGCCCGCCGCTCGGCGATGAGCACCTACAAGCACGCGTACTACGACCCGGCCGGCCTAGACGCGCTGGTGGAAACCGTTGTCGCCGACCGGCCGGGGCTGCAGCTGCCCTGCTACTTCAACGACCGCCGCGACGACGCCGCGATCGCGGGTGCACCCGTGCCCAGCGTCGACGACATCGCCCGGGCCCGGGGCGGCGGGGTGTTCACCTGGACCACGCGGCAGGACGTGCCGTTCGAGCCGCTGATCGTGCACCTCGACGAGCTGCCGGGCGCGACGCAGGCGATCGTCTTCTGCGACACCCACGTCATCGCGCCGGACGACGCCGAGGCGCTGCTGCGGGGCCTGGAGGCGGTCGCCGTCGAGGCCGCCCTGGACCCCGACTCCCCTACTGCGGTGGGGTAGTGGAGAACAGCTCGCACGTCATGTTGTAGCCCACCGTGAGCCCATGTCGAGCACGAAGGGCGCGTCCTCGTCGCGCCACTCCCGCAGCCGCAGCCGGTCCGAGGTCAGCTCCCGCATGCCTCGGATGGTACCGAGGAGCCGACCTTCGCCAGGTCGTAGCCGCCGGGGTAGGTCCTGGTGACGATGCCGTCCGCGAACAGCGGCACCGCGCGGGGCCGGCCGAGGCGCAGCCGCACCGCCCGGGCGCGCAGGGCCAGGTGCAGGCCCGCGCGCGCCCACCGCGGCGGCTCCGGCACGTTGCAGGCGGCCCGCAGCGGCGCGTCGTAGAGGGCGGCGATGAGCGCGTCGGCGGCGCCCCGCAGCCGGGCCGGGATGCGCACGCGGAGCAGGTCGCGGGTCGTGCGCTCGATCCGCTCGGCCTCCGGCGTGGGGCGCAGGTGCTCGCGCTCGTAGCGCTCGAGGTACGCCTCGAAGGCCGCGAAGTCGGCGGGCAGGTCGCGCAGGCCCATGAGGCGGCCGATCCGGGCGTAGCAGACCGCCGCGGCCTCGAGCTCGTTGCGGGCGGGCGCGCGCCAGCCGTACCGCCGCAGCCACCGCATCGGGACGACGACCAGGCACGCGATGACGTAGACGCCGTCGCCGTTGTCGAGGGCGAACCCGCGATGGGCCTCGTTCAGCCGCCGCAGCGCGAGCTTCCCGCGCGGCGAGTCCGGCCCGTGCAGCAGGATCTCGTACATGATGATGCCGGTGTCGTCGGCCCGCTTGCGGGGCGCGCGCAGGATCGCGCCGGTCGCCACCAGCCGCCGGGCGATGCGCGGGAGCGCGAAGGAGCGGTTGAACGCCAGGTTGAAGGCCATGCGCATGTCCCAGGGGAACTCCTCGGTCAGCGTCAGCCGGTGGATCTCCAGGTGGTCCGCGACCGGGTCGAGCGCGTTGATCCGGTGAAGGTTGTCGAATCGTCCCCGCATGGTCCGCAGTCTACGAACCGGCGGCGTCCAGATACCGCCCCGCCAGGGCGCGCAGGAAGTCCCGCAGCTCGGGCGGGTCCAGGACGGTGAACGGGACCTCGAACTTGCCGATGTACGTCATGAGGTCGTACAGCGAGTCGGTGCCCGTGGCCAGCTCGCAGGCGTCGTCGCCGAGCGGCGTGATCCGGCCCGACGTCGGCGTGCTGCGCTCGGCGATCACCACGGCCGGCGCGGCGAAGCGGATCCGCACCCGGTAGCGGAACGGCGCGGCGGTCACGCCCCGCAGCACGTGCGCGGCCGCGTCCCCGCCGGGCGGCTCCCGGGGCAGGAAGCGCCGCACCGGGCCGTCGGGCGGCAGCGGGGTGATGCGATCGGCGCGGAACGTGCGCCAGTCGCGGCGGTCGCCGTCCCAGGCGAGCAGGTACCACCGGCGCCCGGTGTAGACGAGGGTGTGCGGCTCCACGTCGCGCACGCTGGCCTCGCCGGTGTGGGCCGCGTAGGAGAACCGCAGCCGCTCGTGCCCGTGCGCGGCCGCCGCGATCCGGGTGAGCGTGTCGAGGTCGACGGCGGGGCCGCCGCCGGCCGCGGAGACGGTCGCGCTGCGCAGCGCGTCGACCCGGGGCCGCAGCCGCTTCGGCAGCGTCCGTTCCAGCTTGGTCAGCGCCCGCAGCGAGGCGTCCTCGATCCCGGCCACGCTGCCGGCCGCGGCCGCGCGCAGCCCGACGGCCACCGCGACGGCCTCGTCGTCGTCGAGCACGAGCGGCGGCAGCGCGGTGCCGGAGGCGAGGCGGTAGCCGCCGCCGGGCCCGGTCGTCGCGTCGACCTGGTAGCCGAGCTCCCGCAGCCGCTCCACGTCGCTGCGCACCGTGCGCGTGCTGACCTCGAGCCGCGCGGCCAGCTCGGCGCCCGCCCACTCCCGGCGCTGCTGCAGCAGCGACAGGAGCCGGAGCACGCGGACCAACATTCGTCGAGTCTAGGAAGCTATCCTTCCGCAATTGCCGGGAGGGTAGGGGCATGACCTTGAGAGGCATGGCCACCGTCAACTACTTCGCCGCCGACTGGACCGCCGCCCGCGACTGGTACACGCGGGTCACCGGCGCCGAGCCGTACTTCCTGCGCGAGGGCTACGCCGAGTGGCGCATCGGCGACCGCCAGGCCGAGCTCGGCCTGATCGACGCCCGCTTCCGCGCCCCGGGCACGCCGACCGGCCCCGTGGGTTCCGTGTTGTACTGGCACGTCGACGACGTCGAGGCCGAGCTCGCCCGGCTGCTCGACCTCGGCGCCACCGTGCACGAGCGGCCCCAGGACCGCGGCCACGGCTTCGTGACCGCCACGGTCCTCGACCCCTTCGGCAACCTGCTCGGCATCATGCACAACCCGCACTACCTGGAGATGCTGTGAGCCTCGTGCTGGACGCGGCCGGCTTCGACGCCTGGCTCGCCGACACCGAGAACCCCACCGACCCTCGCCACTTCGCCGCAGGCCGCTGTCGCCTATGCGGAACTGTCGCGGACCGCCCGATACGCGCGCTTTCTCCCGCTGCTCAAGGCGCGCACGGAGGCGACCCGTGCGACGGCTCTGCGGCGGGCTCTGCAATCGTTGGGCTGAGGTTGTCGATTTCCGGCGGGCCGTTCGACAAGTGGGTGAGAAGGCTCATCGGAAAGGGGACGATCATGGCGCAGTACGCGGTGCTCATCTACGCGGCGGACTCGGCGACGGACGCGGGCGAGCTGGAGGCGCACGACCGGCACGCGCAGGAGCTGGAGGCGTCCGGCGCGCTGAGGGCGGCGTTCGCGCTGGAGCCGAGCGCGACGGCGACCTCGCTGCGCGCCGGCGGGGTGACCGACGGCCCGTTCGTGGACGCGAAGGAGGTCGTGGCCGGCTTCTACATCCTGGAGGCCCCCGACCTCGACGCGGCCCTGCGCATCGCCGGCGGCAACCCGGTGATCGGCATGGGCGGCGGCGTCGAGGTGCGCCCGGTCGCGGGCGGCTTCGTCGCGTGACCGTCGCCGAGGCGGTCGCCGGCGCGCACCGTGACGGCTGGGCCCTGGTGCTCGCCGCCACGGTGCGCGTCGTGCGGGATGTGGACGTGGCCGAGGAGTGCGTGCAGGAGGCGTACGCGGCCGCCCTGGTCGCCTGGCCGGTCGACGGCATTCCCGCGAACCCGGTCGGCTGGCTGACCACCGCCGCCCGGCGCCGGGCCATCGACGTGGTCCGCCGGGAGCGGGTGCACCGCACCAAGCTCGCGCTGCTGACGGTCCCCGAATCCGAGCCGCTGCCCGAGCCGATGCCAGTCTTGGACGAGCGGCTCGGCCTGCTGTTCATGTGCTGCCACCCGGCGCTCGGCCCGGACGTGCAGCCGGCGCTGACCCTGCGCCTGGTCTGCGGCGTCTCGACCGCCGACATCGCCCGCGCCTTCCTGGTGCCGGAGCCGACGATGGCCGCGCGCCTGACCCGGGCGAAGCAGAAGATCGCGAAGGCCCGCATCCCGTTCCGCGTCCCGCCGGCGGCCGCCCGCCCGGGCCGCTATGTGCTGCAGGCCGCGATCGCCGCCCTGTACGCGCAGGCCCCCACGTTCGAGGAGACGGACTGGCCGCAGCTGCTCACCCTGTACGACGAGCTGCTGCGCGTCTGGCCGTCCCCGGTCGTGGCCCTCAATCGGACCGTGCCCCTGTCGCGCGTCCACGGGTGCGAGCACGCCCTGCGCGAGCTGGAGACCCTGGAGCGCGACGTGCGGCTGGGGGGCTACCAGTACCTGCCCGCCGTGCGGGCGGACCTGCTGGAGCGCCTGGGCCGGCGACCGGAGGCCGCGGAGTCGTACCGCCGCGCCCTGGCCCTGACCGCGAACGAGCCCGAGCGCGAGTTCCTGGCCGCCCGCCTGGCCGCCCTGGCCTGATCGCCAGGTCAGGCCGAATCCGGCTCGGTGGGCTGCCGCTCGGTTGCAACCGCGGTGGTGAGGGAGGCTGCCCAGCTGGCCAGCAGGCGGAGGGCGTCCTCGCTGGCGGTGCCGGATTCGGCCGTGTACATGAGCAGGGTCTGGCCGGGGTCGGTGGCGAGCGGGATGGCCTCGTAGGGCAGTTCCAGGTCGCCGACGACGGGGTGGTGGATGCGTTTGACGCCGCTGGTGTGGATGCGGACGTCGTGGCGGGCCCACCGGACGCGGAAGTCCTCGCTGCGGGTGGACAGTTCACCGACGAGGGCGGTGAGGGCGCTGTCGCAGGGGTTGCGGCCGGCCTCGGCACGCAGCAGGCTGGCGGAGTCGTTGGCGATGGCGTCCCAGTCGCGCCAGAAGGTGCGGGCCGCCGGGTTGAGGAACGCGAACCGGGCGGTGTTGACCGGGCGGACCGGGTCGGCGTACATCGGCTCGTAGAGCGCCCGGCCGAGGGTGTTGGTGCCGATGACGTCGAGCCGGCCGGAGAAGACGACGGCCGGGGTGGTGGTCATCGAGTCGAGGATTCGCTGGATCGGCGGGCGGAGGCTGGGCCGGGCCGTGACGAGCTTGAGTGGGCGGGTCGACGGCGTGCTGGTCAGCGTCGGCGGCCCGCCGGAGCCGATGCGGGTGCACGCCGGGTCGCTGAGCCTGCGGCGGCGCATCCTGACCGGCTCGATCATCGGCGGACTGCCGCAGGCCCAGGAGATGCTCGACTTCTGCGCCGAGCACGGCATCGGCGCCGAGATCGAGGTCATCGGCATCGACCAGGTCAACGACGCCTACGAACGGGTCCTCGCCTCGGATGTGCGGTACCGGTTCGTGATCGACACCGCCACCCTGGCCTGACTGACCGCGCCGACTCCCGGCCCTGACATGATCACGAGATGACCCCGGTTCCACCCCCGACCCGCGTCGCGATCGACCACGACGACTACCACGCGGAGTTCGTCGGCCACACCGCCGACGGCCGCCAGTTCTTCCTCACCACCCCGTTCCGCTTCGCGAGCGACGACGACCCGGGCGAGGAGTTCGTGGCCCTGTTCCTGTTCGACGCCGCGGGCACCTTCCTGGAGGCCCACATCGACTCCCTGGGCCCGCGAGCCACCCTGGACCGCGCCCACGCCCAGTCCGTGCACGACGCGCGCCTGGCCTCGCTGGGCCCGGTGACGTACGGCCGGATCGAGGTCGCCCCCTTCAGCGTGGACCGCTTCGGTACGACCTTCGGCCTCCTGCTGCGCGAGGACACCGAGTTCACCGAGGACGGCGGCGATCCGTGGTGGGTGGAGCTGGAACCCGGCAACTACATGGCGTTCGCGTCGCCTTGGGACAGCGGCGAGTACGACACCTGACGCACCCCGACGTCAGGGGCGGTGGCCGTAGTGGTGCTCGTGCACCAGGGGATCGGTCTCCACGATGTAGTCGACGACCTGCCAGAAGTCGGCGATCCGCGGGTGCGCGAGCGCCTCGGCGCGGCCGAGCTTGGTGCCGAACAGCGGCCCGTCCGGCGCGACGGCGGCCGCGTCGACGGCGGTCGCGGCCGGCAGCGGGCTGTTCGTGACCGGGCCGAACCGGCAGCCGAAGGTGAAATGGTCGGTGTACTCGGTGCCCTCGCCCCAGGTGCCGAAGACGACGTCGATCCAGCTCTCGCGGACGTCGCCGTGGTCGTAGCAGGCGGCGAAGAACAGCGCGTAGGGGTGCCGGTCGCGCTCGACCATCGCCCACGTGCGGCGGCTCGGCTGGCCGCAGCAGTCGCACACCTTCTCCCCGCCGCTGCGGAATGTCTCATCGGTGGTGAACACGCCCGCATCCTGCCGCATCGCCCCCGGCGTCGGCCAGCGCCGCAGGTCGCCCGCGCCGGAGGGCAGCGCGGATCAGCCGGGCGGCGCGCCGATGGAGACGAAGTCTCCCCCGGCAGCGAGCGAAGCGAGCCGGCTAGCGCTGGTAGCCGAAGTCGTCGCACGTGCGGCGCTGCTGGATGCAGTTCCTGGTGCGGCTGTTCATGGTCGCGGTGTCCCACACCACGAAGGCGTCGCCGTGCATGGAGGACGCGCTCTTGCCGTCCTTGTCCGAGGAGAGGTAGTAGCCCTCGGGCTGGCCCTTCACGCCGTACTGGATGTCGAACGTGATCGCCGGGATCTTCACCGGGTGGTCGGCCGGGCACTTGTTGTTGTAGCCGTACGCCACGTGGTCCTTGTGGTTCGGGCTGTCCAGGTGCTCGCCGTCCCAGCAGTCCGGGAACTGCAGCATGAAGTGGAAGGTCGCGCCGTCGCCGCAGATGGGCCAGTTGCCGTTCGTGCTGCGCGCGATGCCGTCGAGGTCGCCGGGGCCGTAGAAGGCGCAGTAGAACTGGCCCTGGGCGCCCCGCGGGGTGGGGACGCTCTTCTTGGCGTCCCCGGCGATCATGCGCAGGCCCGTCGGCATCGGCATCTGCCCGGCCGACGTGTTCATCATCGAGCGGTAGTACACCCGGAAGCCCGTCGTCTCCACGGGCTTGCCGGTCTTGTTGTCGTACAGCGTCGGCACCCAGTACGCGGAGTGGTCCTGCACCGGCTTGCAGGACGTGGCCGTGTACCGCTGCAGGTCCTCGGCGGTCGTGGAGGCCTTCGTGGCCGCGTTGCCGATGAACGAGTGCATGTGCGAGGCGCCCGGCAGGCCCGGGAAGACGATCGGGTCGTCGGCGGCCGAGTGGCTGTAGGCGCAGTCGGCCCGGAACTCCGCGAGGTTGCCCACGCCGGCCGGGACCGGGTCCGCCTTCAGCGCGTTGTACGCGTCGGCCTGGGCCTTCCACGCCGCCGTGTCGACCGGCACCCACCCGGTCACGGGCGCCTTCGCCGTCGTCTTCGCGGTGGCCGACGGGGCTGCCGAGGCGTTCGCGGAGGACAGCGCGCCGGACGGGTCGGACGGATCGGCCGGGGCCGCGGCCGACGCGGGCGCGAGGGCGCTGTCGGCGCTCGCGGACTCGGGCGCCGGTTCGGCGGAGGCCCGGCTCAGGTACACGGCGACCGCCGTCACGACGATGGCGACGACGGCCAGGACGGCCGCGACGCCCCGCCGGCCCCGGAACACGGCAAAAGACACGCGGCGATGCTAGGTGGCGCCGGGCCGGGCGGAAAGCCTTCTAAAGCTTCCTTAATGCCCACCACAGGCGCGGCTCTATGATCATCACCATGGGTGCCCGAGGGGTGTACTTCGCGCTGACCGACCCGCAGGACGAGGCCCTCGCCGCCGCGCGCGACGACGAGGAGGTCATGGCCGTCGTCGCCGGGGTCGAGGAGGCCTGGGACGCCGAGTGGACGTGCGAGGTCGACAAGGCCTGGGACGCGATGCACCGCTGCCTCACCGACGGCACGCTCTGGCTCGGCCACCGCCACGGCGGGCCGCTGGAGCTGGCGGTGCTCGGCGGGTATCAGTGCCACGACGGCGACGACTACATCGTGGCCCACGTCGACGCGGACGAGGTGCCCGCGGTCGCCGCGGCGCTGGACGGCATCGGCGAGGCGTGGCTGCGCGAGCGGTACGACCGCCTCGACCCGGACGACTACGAGGGCGCGCCCGGCGACGAGGACTTCGCGTACACCTGGGAGAACCTGGTCGCCGCCCGCGAGTTCTACCGCCGCGCCGCGGCCGCGGGCCGCCCGGTCATCTTCACCGTGGACCAGTGAATACGCGAACGCCCGCACCGGCCAGGCCGGTGCGGGCGCGCTGAGCGGCGATGCCTACTCGGTCGGCGGGTCGGCCAGGGGCCAGCCGCCGGCGGCGAGGTGGGCGGAGACGCGTACCACGTCCTCGGGGGTCGCGGTCTGCAGCACCTCGTCCTTGACCATGGCCTCGATGTCCTCGGGCGTGATCGGGTCGGCCGTCGACTGCTCGGCGAGGTCGCGGGCGATCTTGCGGACCTCGTCCTCGGTGAGCTTGCGGCGCAGGATGCCCAGCAGCGCCACGTAGTCCTGGCGCGGCACGCCGGTCGGGTAGCCGGCCCGCAGCCACTCGATGCTGCGGACCAGGAAGTTGGAGCGGGACTCGCCCACGGATCCCCCTACTTCTTGTCGACGATCGTCGGGTAGATGTGCTCGAAGCTCAGCGCCTTGCCGAAGCCGCTGGCCACGATGAAGGTGATACCCAGCACGACGCCGAGCAGCACCACGACGAAGCACACCCAGCCCAGGACCGTGCCGGCGGGGTTGGCCTTGGGGCCCGCGGTGCCGTCCGCGTGGACCTCGGCGTCGCCGCCGGCGCCCCAGGCGAGGGAGCGCACGCCGAGCGCGAACAGGGTCGGCAGGCCGGCGCCCAGGATCAGGCCGACGAGCAGGACGCGCCAGGCGGCCTGGAGGGCGAACTGCAGGTTGTGGGTCATCAGCGGACCGCCTCGGCCATCTCGGGAGCGGCAGGCTCCCACTCGTCGTTGACGTTGTTGTGGTCGACCGGCTTCTTGCGGGAGTGCCAGAACATGTATCCGGCGAGCCCGACAAGGATCAGGAACACCACGACCGCACCGGCCAGGCCGCCGATCAGGTGCCCGATCCACCACATCACGGCGCCGACGATCGCGGCGGCCGGGAGCGTGATCAGCCACGCGAGCACCATGCGGCCGGCCACGGACCAGCGCACCTGCGCGCCGGGCTTGCCGATGCCGGTACCAAGGATGGAGCCCGTCGCCACGTGCGTCGTGGACAGGGCGAACCCGAGGTGGCTGGAGACGAGGATGACCGCGGCCGAGGCCGACTCGGCGGCCATGCCCTGCGGCGGGGCGATCTCCACGAGGCCCTTGCCGAGCGTGCGGATGATCCGCCAGCCGCCGAGGTAGGTGCCCAGCGCGATGGCGAGGGCGCACGCGGCCTTCACCCAGAACGGGATGTTCTTGGTGTCGGTCCAGTCGCCGGTGGCGATGAGCGCGAGCGTGATCACGCCCATCGTCTTCTGGGCGTCGTTCGTACCGTGGGCCAGCGACACCAGCGAGGCCGAGCCGATCTGGCCCCAGCGGAACCCGTTGTCGGTGAAGCGCTGGGCGACGCCGATCGTCACCTTGTAGATCAGCCAGGTGCCGACCGCGGCGATCACGCCCGCGATGACGGGGGACAGGACCGCGGGCAGCAGCACCTTGCCGACGAGCCCGTCGAGCTTGGTGCCGTTGCCGTTCCAGTTGACCCCGGCCCAGCCGAGGCCCGCGATGGTGGCGCCGACCAGGCCGCCGAACAGCGCGTGGGAGGAGCTGGAGGGCAGGCCCAGCAGCCAGGTGAGCAGGTTCCAGACGATGCCGCCGACGAGGCCGGCGAGCACGATGAGCAGGAGTGCGGAACCGCCGCCTTCGAGCAGGTTCGCCTTCGGCGTGCCGTCGGAGTTCTGGATCTTCACGACCGCGTTGGTGACGGTGAGCGCGACCTCGACGGAGAGGAAGGCGCCAACGAGGTTCAGAACGCCCGACAGCAGCACCGCCGTCTTGGGCCGGAGAGCTTTGGTCGCGATGGAGGTGGCCATCGCATTGGCGGTGTCGTGGAAGCCGTTGGTGAAGTCGAAACCGAGGGCGGTCACGATCACCAGAACGAGCACCACGGTCGTTTCAGTCACAATCCGATCGTCGCGCCGCCGGCCAGGTGGCGACAGTGGGCGGAGGACCTCCTCCGGAAAGTTCGGCTGCCGTAAACCTCCTGTTCATGTTTCCGTACCCGGACCGGCGACGGGTACAACTGACGGATGGCGTACACCCCGCGCGAGGCGGTCGAACGGACCGGGTTCACGCTCGACACCCTGCGGTACTACGAGCGCATCGGCCTGCTCGACAGCGTCGAGCGCAACGCCGGCGGCCAGCGGGTCTTCACCGACGACGACCTCAGCTGGCTGGGCGTCCTGCGCTGCCTGCGCGACACCGGCATGCCGATCGCCCGGATGCTGCGCTACGCCGAGCTCGCCCGCGGCGGCGACGACACCTTCGCCGAGCGCGCCGGGCTGCTGGAGGAGCACGACCGGGACATCGAGGCGAAGATCGCCGCACTGCGCGACGAGCAGGAGCGGATTCGGGAGAAGATCCGCTGGTACCGCGCGCAGCCGGCCCCGGCGGATCACATCGGCGAGAGCCTCGATGTGGGGCGCGTGTAATCCGGGGAGCCGAAGGCGTGTGACACGCGTGTAACTGAGCGTTTGTACCGTCGGGTCGTGATGCAGACCCGCACGGTCTGTTCCTACTGCGGGGTCGGCTGCGGCATGGTCCTCGACGTGGCGACGGACCCCGATGGCCGCCGCCGCGTGCTCAAGGTGCTCGGCGACAAGGACCATCCCGCCAACGCCGGGCGGCTGTGCACCAAGGGGGCCACGAGCGCGGAGATGCTCGCCGGGGGCGGGCGCCTGGAGCGGGCCCGGGTCCGGCGCGGGCGCGGGGAGCCGCGGGCCGAGACGGGCGTCGCCGAGGCGATCGAGCACACCGCGCGGCGGCTGCGGGCGATCATCGACGAGCACGGTCCCGACGCGGTGGCGTTCTACGTGTCCGGGCAGATGACGCTCGAGGCGCAGTACCTGGCGAACAAGCTCGCCAAGGGGTTCGTGCGCACCAACCAGATCGAGTCGAACTCGCGGCTGTGCATGGCCAGCGCGGGCAGCGGCTACAAGCTGTCGCTGGGCGCGGACGGGCCGCCGGGCTCCTACGACGACTTCGACCGGGCCGATCTGTTCTTCGTCACCGGGTCCAACATGGCCGACTGCCATCCGATTCTGTACCTGCGCATGATGGACCGGATCAAGGCCGGGGCGAAGCTCATCGTCGTGGACCCCCGGCGGACC
This sequence comes from Dactylosporangium sp. NPDC000244, assembly GCF_040300725.1. NCBI lineage: Bacteria > Bacillati > Actinomycetota > Actinomycetes > Micromonosporales > Micromonosporaceae > Dactylosporangium > Dactylosporangium sp. NPDC000244. Next base: position 75,905 of record NZ_JBEPEH010000045.1, on the reverse strand, counting down.
GCGACCGCGGACCGGGCCGATCTCTTCCTGCAGGTCCGGCCCGGCACCGACCTGGCGCTGCTCAACGGGCTGCTGCACCTGCTCGTCGCGGGCGGGCACATCGACGAGGGGTTCATCGCCGAGCACACCGAGGGCTGGGAGGCGATGCCGGAGTTCCTGGCCGGCTATCCGCCGGAGCGGGTCGCGGCGATCACCGGGGTGCCCGAGGAGCGGCTGCGCGAGGCGGCCGCGCTCATCGCCGGGGCCGGGGAGTGGATGAGCTGCTGGACGATGGGGCTCAACCAGAGCACGCACGGCACCTGGAACACGAACGCGCTGGTGAACCTGCACCTGGCGACCGGTGCGATCTGCCGGCCGGGCAGCGGGCCGTTCTCGCTGACCGGGCAGCCCAACGCCATGGGCGGCCGGGAGATGGGGTACATGGGGCCGGGCCTGCCGGGGCAGCGCTCGGTGCTGGTCGAGGCCGATCGGGTCTTCGTCGAGCGGGCCTGGGGGCTGCCGGGTGGGACGCTGCGCACCGACGTGGGCAAGGGGACCGTCGAGCTGTTCGAGCGGATGGCCGCGGGCGAGGTGAAGGCGTGCTGGATCATCTGCACGAACCCGGTCGCGTCGGTCGGCAACCGGGCGACCGTGATCGCGGGGCTGGAGGCGGCCGAGCTGGTGATCACCCAGGACGCGTACGAGCGGACGGAGACGAACGCGTACGCGGACGTGGTGCTGCCGGCCGCGATGTGGTCCGAGACCGACGGCGTGATGATCAATTCGGAGCGGAACCTGACGCTGGTCGCGGCGGTCGCCGACCCGCCGGGGGAGGCGCTCGCGGACTGGGAGCTCATCGCGCGGGTCGCGGTCGCGATGGGCTACGGCGACGCGTTCGACTACTCGTGCGCCGAGGAGGTGTTCGCCGAGATCCGCGGCTTCCACAACCCGCAGACGGGCTACGACCTGCGCGGCGTGGACTACGAGCGGCTGCGGCGGGGACCGGTGCAGTGGCCCGCCCCGCCCGAGGCGAAGAGCCGCAATCCCATCCGGTACCGCAACGACGGCGTCAGCCAGCCCGTCCGCGAGTCCGCCGACGGCACCCGGCCGCGGCTGAACTTCGCGACCGCGAACGGCCGGGCGGTGTTCTTCCCGCGGCCGCACCTGGACCCGGCGGAGCTGCCGGATGACGACTTCCCGTTCCTGCTCAACACCGGCCGGCTGCAGCACCAGTGGCACACGCTCACGAAGACGGGAAAGGTGGCGAAGCTCAACCGGCTGAACCCGGGCCCGTTCGTGGAGCTGCACCCGGCCGACGCGCGGCGCCTCGGGATCGCCGACGGCGACTCGGTGCGGGTGGAGTCGCGGCGGGGCCGGGCGGTGCTGCCGGCGGCTGTGTCGGACCGGGTGCGGCCCGGCGACTGCTTCGCGCCGTTTCACTGGAACGACGTGTTCGGGGCGGACCTGTCGGTGAACGCGGTCACGTCGGACGCGGTCGACCCGATCTCGTTCCAGCCGGAGCTGAAGGTCTGCGCGGTCGCCCTGACCCGGGTCGCGCCCGAGGCGGACTCCTCGCCGCCGACGCTGTCCGGGGTGGACCTCGCACCGCTGTCCGAGGTTGAGCGGATGTACCTCGCGGGGTTCCTGAGCGCGCTGGCCGCGAGTCCGCCCGCGGCCGGGGTGGTGCCCCGGCTGCCGCCCGGGGCGCCGTTCGCGCCCGCGACCGCGGCCTGGGCGGACGGTTTCCTCGCCGGGAAGTACTACCGGCCCGGGGCGGCGGTGGAGAGCACCGCGCGGACGATCGAGATCCTGTGGGCGTCGCAGACCGGCACCGCGGAGGAGTTCGCCGCGCTGGTGGGCCGGCGCCTGGCCGACGAGGGGTGGCGGGCGAACCTGCGCGGGATGACGGCCGCGGCCGGGGACCTGCTCGGCGGCGGCAACGACCTGCTCGTCATCACCAGCACGTTCGGCGACGGCGACGCGCCCGACAACGGCACGGCGTTCTGGGACTCGCTGCAGGCGGAGCCGCCGCGGCTGGACGGGCGGCGGTACGCGGTGCTGGCGTTCGGCGACTCGAGCTACGCGGACTTCTGCGGGCACGGGCGGAGGCTCGACGCGCGCCTGACGGAGCTGGGCGGGCAGCGGCTCACGGCGCGGGTCGACTGCGAGCCGGACTTCGAGACCGCGGCCCACGGCTGGCTCGACGCGGTGCTGCTGGCGCTGCGGGCCCCGGCCCCGGCCGCGCGCCCGGCGCCGCCCCGGGCCGGCCGCGGCGAGGTGGTCGCCGCGACGCTGCGCGGCAACCGGCTGCTGAGCGGGCCCGGGTCGGCGAAGGAGGTGCGGCAGTTCGCGTTCGACGTGGACGCGGACTTCGGCTACGCGGCCGGGGACGCGCTGGGCGTGTGGCCGGTCAACTGCGCGGACCTGGTCGACGAGTGGCTGGCGGTGACCGGGCTCGACGCGCTGTCCACAGTGGACGTCGGTGGCCCGGTCGAGCTGCGGGAGGCGCTGCTGCACCGGCTCGACATCACGCGGGTCACGCCGGACCTGCTGCGCTTCGTCGCCGACCGGGGGCACGACAGTCCACTGCGGACACTGTTGCGGCCGGACAACCAGGGGGAGCTGGCGAAGTACACCTGGGGCAGGCAGGCCGTCGATGTCGTCGCCGAGCACGCGGTCAAGGCGGGCGCGGACGAGTGGGTGGGCGTGCTGAAGCGGTTGCAGCCGCGGCAGTACTCGATCTCGTCGTCGCCGCTGCTGGCGCCGACCCGGGTCGCGACGACGGTGTCGGTGGTCCGGTTCGGCAACGGGGCGGGGCGGGTGCGCAAGGGGGTGTGCTCGGCGTATCTGGCGGACGCGGAGCCGGATGCGCCCGTGCGGGTGTTCCTGCAGCGCTCGCCGCACTTCCGGCCGCCGGCCGACGACTCGGCGCCGATGATCATGGTGGGCCCGGGCACGGGGGTGGCGCCGTTCGTGGCGTTCCTGCAGGAGCGGCGGGCGCGCGGGGCGCGGGGCGGGAACTGGCTGTTCTTCGGGGAGCAGCGGCGGGCTTCGGACTTCTACTACGAGGAGGACCTGGCGGCGCTGCGGGCGGACGGGGTGCTGACCCGGCTGGATGTGGCGTTCTCGCGGGACCAGCGGGCGAAGGTGTACGTGCAGGACCGCATGCGGGAGCACGGGGCGCAGCTGTGGGCGTGGCTGCAGGACGGCGCGCACTTCTACGTGTGCGGGGACGCGACGCGGATGGCGAAGGACGTGGACGCGGCGCTGCGCGAGATCGTGGCCGCGCACGGCGGGATGGACGAGGGCGCGGCCGCCGCGTACGTGAAGCAGCTGGCGGCCGAGAAGCGCTACCTGCGCGACGTGTACTAGGGACGCCGCGGACGCCGGGAGCGGGCCGTGTTCACCGCCCCGGCCACCTGGCGACCATCGTGCGCGACGACACGGCCGTGTTGCCTGGGAACAATTGACTGGACAACCGGCGCGACGGCGCGAAAGTGTCGAGCGCATGGGTCAGGACGAGGTCTGGGACGACGAGATCGCCGCTCGGTACGACACGCCGGGGGAGGGGATGTTCGCGCCCGCCGAGGTCGATCCGGTCGTGGCGCGGCTGGCGTCGCTCGCCGGGGGCGGGCGGGCGCTGGAGTTCGCGATCGGCACCGGGCGCATCGCGGTGCCGCTGCGCGGCGCGGGCGTGCCGGTGACCGGGATCGAGCTGTCGGGGCCGATGCTGGCGCGGCTGCGGGCCAAGGCCGGCGCGGACGAGATCCCGGTCGTGGCCGGGGACATGGCGCATGCGACGGCGCCGGGGGAGTACACCCTCGTCTATCTGGTGTTCAACACGATCTCGAACCTGCTGACCCAGGACGAGCAGGTCGCGTGCTTCCGCAACGCGGCCCGGCACCTCGTCCCGGGCGGCCGGTTCGTCGTCGAGCTGGAGGTGCCCGACCTGCGCCGGCTCCCGCCGACGCAGAGCGCGGTCGTGTTCGGCTCCGAGCCCGGATACCTGGGCCTGGACACCTTCGACGTGCTCAACCAGCGGATCGTGTCGCACCACTTCACGTTCGACTTCGGCGACGCCCGGCAGGCGCGGCTGACGCGCAGCCCGCACCGGTACATCTGGCCGTCGGAGATGGACCTGATGGGCCGGCTCGCCGGGTTCACCCTGGAGTCCCGGCACGCCGACTGGTCCGGCACCGAGTTCACGGGCGACTCGACCAAGCACGTGTCGGTGTACCGGCTGCCGCGCTGACATCGGGTCAGGCCCGGGGCGGGGCGGTCGCCCGCAGGAAGTCGTCGACGGCCTTCGCCGCCTCGGTGGCGCCCTCGGCGGCGATGGTGAGCAGGGCAGTGCCGTGCAGCCGGCCCGGGACCACGGTGAGCGTGCGGCGTTCGCCCGGGGTCGCGTCGTACATCGCCCGGGCGTCTTCCGTGAACCGGCCGTCGGCGGTGGCGGCCAGGTACAGCACCGGCGCGGTCAGCCGCGGCACCGCGTCCAGGGCGCTCTCGCCGGCGTAGTCGCCGGGGCCGGAGAGGCTGATCACCGCGGCGGGCGGCGGGTCGAGGCGGGCCGCGGCGACCAGGGCGGCCGTCGCGCCCCTGGAGGCGCCGACGATGACCACCGGCCCGGTGGCGCCGGTGCGGGCGAACGCCACGGCGGCGGTGACGTCGTCGGAGGCGTGGCCGGTCTCGGCGCGGCCGGAGCGGCCCTCGCCGTTGAAGTCGAAGGCGAGCACGCGGTACCCGGCCGCCGCCTTGTCCTTCGCCCACGCCAGCCAGGAGCAGGCGGTGGCGCTCGCCTGGGGCACGACGACCAGGGTGACGTCGCCGGCGCCGAGCAGGTAGCCGGCCAGGTAGGTGCCGTGCTCGCCGGGCAGGGCCACCTGCCGGTCGTCGAGCTGCGGCTCCCCGCACCACCTCGGCGTGGGGCTCGGCGGGCCGGGCTTCGCGGAGACGGCCGGCTCGCCGGGGGCCGGCGCGGGCGCGGCGCAGGCGGCGAGGAGCAGCAGGCAGCTGAGCAGTGTCACGGTCCGCATATGGATATGACCCGCGAGTGGCGGCGATGGTTACGTCGCGGCGGCGGTTCGCCGGGTGGCGGGTGCGAAGGACGGCGTCGCATCGACCGGGACGGACCCCGAATAATCCGGCCGTGCGCCTGCTCATTGCCCTGATGGCCGGTCTGCTGCTGGCCGCGTGCGGCGGTCCGGCCCAGCCCGCGCCCCCGTCGTCCGCCTCCGCCACGGCTCGCGCGGCAGGGCCTTCGTCGCCGTCGCCGTCGCCGTCGCCGGCTTCGAGCCCGGCCGGGTCGCCGTCGGCGTCCTCCGCCCCGCTGCCGCCCGGCTTCGTGTCCGTGACCGACGTGGACGACAGCATCCTGCTCGACATCCGCTACGCCACCGCGCACAACTTCGTCGGGCGGCCGGTCACCGGGTATCTGGCGCCGCGGTGCCTGCTCGCCCGCCAGGCGGCCGAGGCGCTGCACCGGGTGCAGCAGAGCGCCCTGGCGCGGGGCTACAGCCTCAAGGTCTACGACTGCTACCGGCCCCAGCGGGCCGTCGACGACTTCGTGCACTGGTCCGGCGACGCCGATCAGCGCATGAAGGCCGAGTTCTACCCGCAGGTGGACAAGTCGGCGCTCTTCGACGACGGCTACATCGGCGGCCCGACCGCGCACAGCCGGGGCAGCACGCTGGACCTGACGCTGGTGGCGCTGCCCGGCCGCACCGGGCCGGCGTACCACCCCGGCGACCCGCTGGTGTCCTGCACCGCCCCGGCGGCGCAGCGGTTCCCGGACGACACCATCGACATGGGCACCGGCTTCGACTGCTTCGACCCGCTGGCGCACACGGCGGCGGCGGGTGTGAGCGCGGCCCAGCGCGCGGACCGGGACCTGCTGACGGGTCTCATGTCCGCCGGCGGCTTCGCGAACTACCCGAAGGAGTGGTGGCACTACACCCTCGCCGACGAGCCGTTCCCGGATACGTACTACGACTTCCCGGTCGCCTGACGGCTCAGGGCCGCAGCAGCTCCAGGTCCTGCAGCAGGCTCGGGTGCGCCGGGGTCCAGCCGAGCGTCTCCCGCGTGTGGGCGCTCGACGACGGCTGGTCGGCCGCGAAGATCGGGCCGAGCGGGCCGAAGGACTCCGCCGGGACCGGCTCGACCGGCAGGCCGAGGCGGCGGCCGATCACCGCGGCGATGTCGCGCACGGCGTCGCCCTCGTCGGCCACGGCGTGCCAGCTGGTGCCGGCCGGCGCCGACTCCAGCGCGATGCGGAAGAGCGAGGCCGCGTCGAGGGCGTGCACGGCCGGCCACCGCTGGGCGCCGTCGCCGGGGTAGCCCGCGACGCCGGTCTGGCGCGCGATGCCGGTCAGCAGGCCCGCGAAGCCGCCCTGACCCTCGTTGTGGACCGTGCGGGGCAGGCGCACGGCGGTGCTGCGGACCCCGCGCCCGGCGAGGTCCAGGATTGCCCGGACCGAGCGGCCGCGGGCGCCGACCGGGCCCTCCGTCGGCGCCGGGTCGGCCTCGGTGGAGGCGCGGCCGGGCACCGCCGGGGTGCCGGAGACGGTGACGAGGGGCCGGTCGCTGCCGACGAGCGCCTCGCCGAGGGCCGCGAGGGCCGCGCTCTCCTCGGCGACCGCCCGGCCGACGGCCTCAGCGCTGCTGAAGTCATTGCTGAAGGCCAGGTGGATCACGCCGTCGGCCCGGGCCGCCCCGGCGCGCAGCACGTCGAGGTCGGCGAGGCCGCCGCTGAGGGTCTCGGCGCCGGCCCCCTTGAGCGCGAGCGCGGAGGCCTCGGAGCGGGCGAGGGCGAGGACGGTGTGGCCGTGGCCGAGGAGCTCGGCGACGACCGCGGAGCCGATGAGGCCGCTGCCGCCGGTGATGAAGACGCGCATGACTTGCTCCAACAGTGATGGGACTCTTGTCCCGTCACTGTACCAGGGTGATGGGACAAAGGTCCCGTCACCTATGATGGGTTCATGGCTCGATGGGAACCGGGGGCGCGTGAACGACTGGTCGTGGCCGCGGTCGACCTGTTCACCGAGCAGGGCTTCGACGACACGACGGTCGCGCAGATCGCCGAGCGGGCCGGCGTCACGAAGAGCACCTTCTTCCGGCACTTCCAGGACAAGCGCGAGATCCTGGTGGCGGGCCAGGAAACCCTGAGCCGCCTGCTGACCGAGGGGATCGCCGACGCGGCCCCGGGCGCCGGCCCGCTCGAGGCGGTCGCGGCCGGGCTCGACCGCGCGGCGAGCGCGATGGGTCCGATGAACCGCGAGCTCGGCCCGCGCCTGCGGGCGGCCGTCGCGGCCAGTGCCGAGCTGCAGGAGCGCGACGCCCTCAAGAGCGTCGGGCTCGCGGCCGCCATGACGGCCGCCCTGGCCGCCCGCGGCGTGCCCGACCCGATCGCCGCCCTCGCCGGGGAGCTCGGCGTGCTGGCGTTCAAGCGCGGCTTCCAGGCCTGGTCCGAGGGCGACGACGCCCGGGCCGAGCTCGGGCCCTACACGCGGGCGGCCCTCGACGAGCTGCGGGCCGCGACCCTGGCCCTCGGCGGCGAGCAGACCTGACGCGGCCCGGGCGTCACGGCGTCCCGGCGGACGCGACCGGTTGCGGCCGGCGGGCCGCGACTCTGGCCCTGGACGGCGAGCAGGCCTGACGCGGCCCGGGCGTCACGGCGTCCCGGCGGACGCGACCGGTTGCGGCCGGCCACCGGAGGCGGCGGAGCGGTACCACGCCTCGACCGTGGCGACCGCGCGCCGCCCCTCCTCCGGGGTCGCCGTCGGCTCGCCGCGCAGGATCGCCTCGTACTGCCGCCGGAAGGAGAGGGTGTACTCCCGGTCGCCGTCGACCTCGAGCACCCGCCGCACGCCGACGCTCACCCCGGCCGGGTCGACCGTCAGCGTGCCCCGCTCGCACACGATCGTGGTCTCGTGGAAGAACTCCGGCGAGTCCACGAGCGTCAGATGCGCCCGCACGCCATTGTCGAGGTAGAGCGTCGCCGCCGCCGACGTCTCCACCGGCGACCCGGCCGGGGCCGCGACCGACCCGGCGACCGCCACCGGCCGCGCGCCGAGCAGCCAGCCCGCGCGGTCGATGCTGTGCACCCCGACGAGCATCGCGATCCCGCCGCCGGCCCGCGCGGGATCGGTGAACCAGGCCGGCCGGTCGGGGCGCGCGTAGTCGGTCGAGCGCCGCTCGAGGTACAGCAGCGGCCGCCCGAGCCCGGCCAGCTCCTCGCGCGCGGCCCGCACCTGGGCGAAGAACCGCCCCTGCTGCCCGACCACGAGCCGGTCCCCGGCCGCCACGATGATCCGGTCGCACGCCGCGGCCGAGACCGCGAGGGGCTTCTCGACGAGCACCGTGCGCCCGGCCGCGGCCGCGCGCAGCGCCAGCTCCTCGTGGTCGGCGTGCGGCACCGCGAGCACGACGAGGTCCGCCCCGGCGAACACCTCGTCCGGCCCGGCGGCGGCGCGGGCCCCGAAACGCTCCGCGAGCCGCTCCGCCCGCCCTGGATCCCGGTCGGCGACCACGGCGAGCGTGAGCCCGCCGACCCCCTCGGCCGCGGCCGCGTGCCGCCAGGCCACCTCTCCCGCGCCGACGATCCCGAGCCGCATGGCGCTCAGTTGAAGTTCGTCGCGGTGGAGGCGGTCAGCCGGTTCGCATCGTACGGCCGCAGTACCACGGCTGCCGTCCCTCCGCCGTCGTTGTCGGGCTCGTAGGCGAAGTGGTCGCCGAGCGCGCCGCGCTGCCGCTCGTTCCCGGCCGTCGGCCCGAGCCGCTCGACCAGCGCGGCGACATCGGCCTCGGTCGCGACCGGAAACGGCTCGCCGCGGGCGACCTCGATCGGCATACCCGGACTGTATCGCGGTCTCGGCCACCGGGTGCTCAGCGCCGCGGGCAGCACTGAAGCTGTGATGCGGCCTACTGGGGGTCCTCCGGGGGCCGCATCAGGACCCGGATCCCGGCCAACGTGGCGGCGGCCGCGGCGATGCCTGGCGTGTGGCCGGATGCCCACGAGGGCGGGTCGAGCAGCATCCACAACCCGAACGCGAACATCGCGCCGGCGGCGGCCCGGCGCACGCCCCACTCGGCGGTGCGGCCGGTCGGGCGGGGTGGGGCGGTGGTCGACCGGGGTGCGGCGGTGCGGCGGGTCGTGATCGCGGGCACGGTCACGGCGGCGAGGAGGGTCAGGGCGTGGGCGGCGATCGGGAGGAGCAGCCAGGCCGGCACGGTGGCGCCGGGGTCCTGCAGCGAACCGCAGACGGTCAGCGTCACGGCGGTCAGGACGCAGGCCGCCAGCAGGGCCACCCGGGTCCGGGAGGTGTGCAGCAGCTGCCGGGCATACGTCCGCAGGCCCGGGGCCAGGGCGCGCCACGTCCGCGCGGCGCGCACGCACCACAGGGCGGGGGCGAGGGCCACGGCGGGCCACATCCACGGGTACATGGTGAACAGGCCGAGCGCGCCCGCGATCCACACCGCCTCCAGGGCCGAGCCGCCGAGGCCGGACTGCAGCAGCCGGTCCAGCTGGGTGCGGGCGGCGGGGTCGGTGGGCGAGGCGGACAGCACGGCGCTCAGGTGGGCAGCCGCCGCCGGCAGGCGGTTGCGGAGGATTTCGAGGCGGGCCAGGCGGACCAGGGCGGCGGAGTGCTGGGGGTCGATCGCGAGCGTGTGGCGGTACGACCGGCGGGCCTTGCGGTGTAAGCCCACGGTGTCGAGCAGCGTGCCGCGCATGTAGTGGGCGCCGGCCTCCTGCGGGGCGAGGCGCACGGCGCGCGCGGCGGTGCGCAGGGCGGTGAGCGGGTGGATCAGGCGCAGTTCGGCCCAGGCCAGGATGGTGTGGGGCAGCCATTCGTCCGGCCCCAGGCGGATGGCCTCCAGCGCGGCGGCCCGGGCCGCGGGCCAGTCCTCGAGGCGCAGGTTCGCGGTCGCCAGCATGATGTGGCCGTACTGGTGGCCGGGGTCGGCCTCGACCGCGCGCCCGGCCGCGTCGAGCATCGCGGGGCCGTCGCGCAGGCTGCCCTCGGCCCGCGCGAGCAGGCACAGGGCCTCGTGGTGGTGCGGCTCCTGGGCGAGGAAGGCGGTGATCTCGCGCCGGGCCGCCCGGGGCCGGCCGACGTCGAGCAGCGCGCGGGCGCGGGCGAGCCGCGCGGCCCCCGTTCCAACCGTCATGCGTCAATATTAGGCATGGCCGACTCCCCGATCATCGCGTCGCTGCGGGCCGCGCTCGAGGCCCGCCCGGACGACGCGATCCTTCGTCTGCACCTCGCCGAGCTGCTGCTCGAGGCCGGCCGCGGCCCGGAGGCGGTCGCCGACATCGGGCGGGTGCTGGCCCGCGAGCCCGGGAACCCCGCCGCGATCGCGCTCATGCAGCGTGCCCTCGATCCGCTGGCCGCCTACGAGGAGGAGCTCAAGGACATCGCGCCGCCGCCTCGGTTCGCGGCGTCCGATGTGGACCGGCCGGAGCCGGCGGCCGGCGAGGCGGATCGGGACTACGACGTCGAGGTGCCTACCGTGCGCCTGGCCGACGTGGGCGGGATGGCCGCGGTCAAGCGGCGCCTCGAGCTGGCCTTCCTGGGCCCGCTGCGCAACCCCGAACTGCGGCGGTTGTACGGTAAGAGCCTCCGCGGCGGCCTGCTGCTCTACGGCCCGCCGGGCTGCGGCAAGACCTTCCTGGCCCGCGCGGTCGCCGGCGAGCTGGGGGCCCGCTTCATCTCCCTGTCCATTGTGGACGTCCTCGACATGTGGATCGGCAACTCCGAGCGCAACCTGCACGAGCTGTTCGAATCGGCTCGCCGCAGCGCGCCCTGCGTGCTGTTCCTCGACGAGATCGACGCCCTGGGCCACCAGCGTTCCAAGCTCAACTCCGCCTGGCTGCGCAACATCGGCAACCAGCTGCTCACCGAGCTTGACGGCGTGGACGGCAACAACGACGGCGTGTTCGTGCTGGCCGCCACCAACACCCCGTGGGACGTCGACGTGGCCCTGCGTCGGCCCGGCCGGCTCGACCGCGTCGCGCTGGTCGAGCCGCCGGACGGGCCGGCCCGGGAGAGCATCCTGCGCTACCACCTGCGCGACCGGCCGATCGCCGGCATCGACCTGGCCCGGCTGGTCCCGGACACCGCCGACTTCTCCGGGGCGGACCTGGCCCACCTGTGCGAGACGGCGGCCGAGTTCGCCATCGAGGACTCGATCGAGCGGGGCGAGGTCCGCCCGATCGAGCAGCGCGACCTGGAACGGGCGCTCAAGGAGGTGCGCCCGTCCACCGGCCCCTGGTTCGCCGCGGCCCGCAATGTGGCGATGTTCGCCAACGAGGGCGGTGCGTACGACGATCTGGTGCGCTACCTCAAGTCGCGCAAGATGCTGTCGTAGCCGAGAGGCTCGACGCCGGTGACGCGGCGGCCGGCCCCGTCGGCGAACCCGTTCCAACCCGTTCCGGCGCGGCGCGGCAGAATGGCCTCGATGGGTCAGAGGATCGCCGTCACCGGGTCGGCCGCCGGGGCGCGGATCGCCTACGCGGTCACCGGGACCGGGCCGCCGCTGGTGTACGTCTCCGGCTGGATCGGCCACCTCGAGCGCAGCTGGGCGCTGCCCGCCGAGCGTGCCTTCTACGAGGCCCTCGCCGACGGGCGGCGGCTCATCCGCTACGACAAGCCCGGCATCGGGCTGTCGACGGCCGCGGCGCCCGGCGCCGAGTACACGATGGACGACGAGCTCGACGCGCTCGAAGCGGTCGTCGGCGCGGCCCGGCTCGAGCGGTTCGACCTCATGGGCATCTCGCTCGGCGCGGCCGTCGCCGCAACGTGGGCCGCGCGGCACCCGGACACCGTCCGGCGGCTCGTGCTCTACGGCGGATGGGCCCGCGGGGCCGACATCGCGTCGCCGGAGCTGCGGCATCATGTGCTGGGATTGGTACGGCAGCATTGGGGTCTGGCCTCGAATCTGCTGGCCGACGTCTTCGCGCCCGATGCCGACACCGACGCCGCGACCCGCACCGCGTTCGCCCGCTACCAGCGCGAGTCCTCCGACGCCGCGACGGCGTGCGCGATGCTCGAGCTCGCGTACCGCGTCGACGTGCTCGACCTGCTCCCGGACATCGCCGCGCCGACGCTGGTCCTGCACCGCGACCGCGACCGGGCCGCCCCGCTCGCCGAGGGCCGGCGGCTGGCCGAGGGCATCGCGCACGCGCGGTTCGAGGCGGTCGCGGGGCGCTCGCACCTGCCGTACATCGGCGACACCCGGCCCCTGACCGGCGCCATCCGGCGGTTCCTCGGGCTGCCGGCCCGGCACCGGGGCGCCGCGCTGACGCTCACCGCCCGGCAGCGCGAGGTCGCCGCGCTCATCGCCGAGGGGTGCACGAACCGCGAGATCGGGGAGCGCCTCGGCATCACCGAGCGCTCGGCCGAGGCCCACGTCGAGCGGATCCGCGCCCGGATGGGCTTCCGGTCGCGGGCCCAGATCGCCGCCTGGTACGGCGCGAACTGAGGTATTTTCCCCACTGCGCCGGGCCGTCCCCGTGCCGGACGATCTGCGCATGCGCCTCGTCATCGCCGGGTACGCCGTCATCGCGTACGCGTGCTTCCTGATCAGCGCCGCCTGGGCGGCCGTGTTCCTCGTGCGCGGGGACGGCCCCGCGACCCGGCCGGCCGCGGCGGCGCTCGCGATCGACGGCGCGCTCCTGCTCGCCTTCGCCGCCCAGCACACGGTGATGGCCCGCGCCTGGTTCAAGCGGCGCATCCCGGCGCCGGTGGAGCGCAGCACGTACGTCCTCGCCTCCGCCCTCGTCCTGTTCGCGATCTTCGGCCTCTGGCAGCCGGTGCCGGCCGGGATCTGGCGGGTCGGCGGGCCCTTCGCGGCCGCGATCTGGGTGCTGTTCGCGGCCGGGTGGGTGCTCGTCGTGTGGTCCACGTTCGCCGTCGACCACGCCGACTTCCTCGGCCTGAAGCAGGCGTGGACGCACCTGCGGCGGCGGGCGTACCACGAGCCGGGCTTCGTCCGCGGCGGCCTGTACGCGCTGGTCCGCCACCCGATGATGCTCGGCCTGGCGATCACGTTCTGGGCCACCCCGCACATGACCGCCGGGCACCTCTTCTTCGCCGTCGCCGCCAGCGGCTACATCCTGGTCGGCATCCGGTTCGAGGAGCGGGACCTGCGCGCCCGGTTCGGCGCCGAGTACGACGACTACGCGCGCCGCGGCCGGCCCGCCGGCGTGTAGTGGACCACCGGCTCGGCGGCGCCCCCGACACTGCCCACGCAGGGCGCCGCCGAGCCGGGATCACCCCCACGCACGCGCCGCCCCGCGGGTTCAACGGGCGGGTAGCGCGTTGCCGACTGCGCGTCCGGGCGCGGCGGAGGACCCTCTGGGCTCATGGAGTATTCATCCGCCGATCCGGCGTACGCACTGGCGCGTACTCAGGAAGAGTACGAGCGCCTCGGGCGGCAAGCCGCCTTCCTGCACGGCACCACCGAACGCCTCCTCCGCGCGGCCGGCCTCGGCCCCGGCATGCGCGTGCTCGACGTCGGAAGCGGCTCCGGCGACGTGGCCCTGCTCGCCGCCTCGCTGGTCGGCCCGGCGGGCTCGGTCGTCGGCGTGGACGTCGACCCCGCCGTGCTGACCGTCGCCCGCGGCCGCGCCCGCGCGCTGGGGCTGGACCACGTCCGCTTCGTCGAGGGCGACGCGGCCAGTGTCGACCTCGACGGTCCCTTCGACGCCGCCGTGGGCCGCCTGGTCCTCATGTACCGCGCCGACCCGGCCGAGGCGCTGCGGCACATCGCCGCGAGGGTCCGCCCGGGCGGCGTGCTCGCGTTCCAGGAGCTCGACCTGGACCCGTCGATCCCGTCCCGCTCCCTGCCGGAGCAGTCCCTCTGGACCGACACCGGCCGCCTGGTGATCGAGACCTTCCGCCGCGCCGGGATGCAGGTCCGCATGGGCCGCGGGCTCTTCGCCGCGTTCCGGGCCGCGGGCCTGCCCGCCCCGGCGATGCTGGACGAGGCCCTGACCGGCGGCGGCCCGGACTTCGGCGGCTACGCCTGGCTCGCGGCGGTGACCCGCAGCCTGTCCCCGGCGATGGCGAAGCTGGGCGTGGCCGACCCGGACGACCTGGAGCTGGACACGCTGGCCGACCGCATCCGCGCGGACGCGACGGACCACGGCACCGTCGTGTGGACCCCGTCCTTCGTGGGCGCCCACGCCGTCAAGCCCTAGCCGCCGCCCCGTTCGGGCGGCGACCACTACCCGGACGGATCGTCACAGGCGGGTGTTGGCGCCGCTACGATGGCCGCATACATGGCGGTCTCTGCGAAGGGAGCGGCGGGCGTGGCGGTTGGTCGCATGCCGATCGGCGACGGTACGGCGGACTTCATCGAGATCGAGGTGAGCCCCCGGGACCTGGACGAGGCGGTGTCCCTGGTCTCCGTGCAGGACGCGGTGATGATGCTGCCGTACACGCTGGCCGGCTCGATGGACAGCGTGATGCCGGCCCTGAACTACGTCGTGCGGCGGCTCAAGGAGCATCGGCCCGACGAGCTGGAGCTGCAGCTCGGGCTCAAGGTCGGCGGCGGGTGCGGGCTCATCGTCGCGAAGGGCACCGCCGAGGCGACCTTCAACGTCAAGATGACCTGGAAGAAGCCGGCGCCCGAGTCGGAGTCCTGAGCCGGGGTCTCAGCGGGCGTGGTTGATGAGATCGGCCAGGGTCACCGCGTCCAGGTAGTCCAGGCGGACGCGGTTGGCCCGATCCCACAGGTGGTGCAGGCGTTCGATGGCGTGGTCCACCGGCAGGTCGTGGCCCGCCGGCGGGTCCTGGCCCGGGCCGTCCAACCGGCGCACGATCTCGCCCAGGGTCAGTGACGCCGGCGGGTGGGCGAGGGCGTAGCCGCCGCCCGTGCCGCGCTGGACCTGCACCAGGTCCGCGCGGCGCAGGTCGGCCAGCAGGTCGTACAGGTAGCCGGCCGGGATGTCCTGGGCGTCGGCGACGTCCTGGGCCTTGACCGTCTGCGGGGCGGACCCGGCCAGGACGACCAGGGCCCGGATCGAGTACTCGATGCGCTTGGGAAGCATGCGAACGGTCGGCGTCACACAGCGGCCAAGGTCCGGGCCTCGGCGGACGGGCTGAAGTACACGGTGTCGCCGGGCTTGACGTCGATGGCCTTCGCGCCGGCCCGGGTCAGCTGGGCCCACACGTCGCGGTCGCCGGCCCTGGCCTCGATGCGGACCTCGAAGCCGAGCGAGACCACGCGCGTGACGGTCGCCTCGGTGCCGCCGGGCTCGCGGGACAGGGCCACGTCGTGCGGGCGCACCAGCTTGCCGTCGAGGTGGGTGACGGGGCCGAGGAAGCTCATCACGAACGGGTTGGCCGGGTTCTCGTAGATTTCGCCGGGCGTGCCGACCTGCTGCACGACGCCGTCGGCGAGCACGACGATCGAGTCGGACACGTCCATCGCCTCCTCCTGGTCGTGGGTGACGAAGACGGTGGTGACGTGGACCTCGTCGTGCAGGCGGCGCAGCCAGGTGCGCAGCTCCTTGCGGACCTGGGCGTCCAGCGCGCCGAACGGCTCGTCGAGCAGCAGCACCTCCGGCTCCGGGGCGAGGGCGCGGGCCAGGGCCATGCGCTGACGCTGGCCGCCGGAGAGCTGGGCCGGGTACCGGTCGGCGAACTGGTCGAGGTGGACGAGCTCGAGCAGCTCCATGACGCGCTTGCGGATGTCGGCCTTCGGGCGGCGGCGGACCTCGAGGCCGAAGGCGACGTTGCGGTACACCGTCATGTGCTTGAACGCCGCGTAGTGCTGGAACACGAAACCCACGTTGCGCCGCTGCGGGGTCAGGCCGGTCGCGTCGACCTCGTTGATGTGCACGCTGCCGGTGTCGGGGCGCTCGAGGCCGGCGATGACGCGCAGCAGCGTGGACTTGCCGCCGCCGCTCGGGCCGAGCAGTGCGGTGAGGGAGCCGGAGGCGATGTCGACGGAGATGTCGCGCAGGACCGGGGTCTTGCCGAACGACTTGTTCACGTCGCGGACTTCGATGGCCATCAGGCGTTCTCTTTCGGCCGCAGGAGCTTGGTGACGAGCAGGATGACGATGGCGATCAGGGCCAGGGCGCTGGCGGTGGTGAAGGCCGCGGTCTGGTCGTAGTTCTGGTAGCGCTCCTCGACGAACAGCGTCGCGGTCTGGGTCTGGCCCACGAGGCGGCCGGAGACGACGGCGACCGCGCCGTACTCGCCCAGCGCGCGGGCCAGGCAGAGCACCACGCCGTAGCCGAGCGCGGCGCGGATGCCGGGGATCGTGATGCGCAGGAAGGTCTGCCAGCGGGACGCGCCGAGGGTGTGCGCCGCCTGCTCCTGCTCGTCGCCCATCTCCTCCAGCACGGGCACGATCGCGCGCACGACGAGGGGGAGGGAGACGAAGATGGTGGCCAGGACCATGCCGGGCAGCGAGAAGATGATCTGCAGGCCGTTGCGCTCCAGCCAGCCGCCGGCCGGGGCGAACTTGCCGTACACCAGGATCAGCGCGAGGCCGACGACCACGGGCGACACGGCGAGCGGCAGGTCGATGAGCGCGCTCAGCAGCCGCTTGCCGGGGAACCGGTGCCGCACGAGCAGCAGCGCGGCGACGACGCCGAAGAGGGTGTTGGCCAGCACGGCCCAGACCGCCACCGAGAGCGTGACGGCGAAGGCGTGGGTGGCGTTGTCCGACGTCAGCGTGTCGATGATCGGTCGCAGGCCGTGCTCGAAGGTCCGCCAGATGACCAGACCGACCGGGAGCACCAGGAGGAACAGCAGGTACACCAGGGCGAGGACGCGCAACGGGTACTTAGCCACGGCGGGCACTCCAGCGCTGGAAGAGGTCGAGGGCGATCAGCACCACGAACGCGACGACGAGCAGCACGGTCGAGATCGCGGCGGCGGACGTGGTGTCGTCGCTCTCGATGCGGCCGAAGATGTTGACCGCCGACACCTGGGTCTCGAACGGGATGCTGCCGGTGAGCAGGTTCGTCGAGCCGTATTCGGCGATGGCCCGGGTGAAGGCCAGGCCCGCGCCCGAGATCATGGCGGGGGCGAGGTTCGGCAGGATGATCCGGCGGAACGTCGTGGCGGGGGAGGCGCCCAGCGAGTACGCCGCCTGCTCCATGTCCCGGTCGAGCTCGCGCAGCACGGGCTGCACGGTGCGCACCACGAACGGCAGCGTCACGAAGAGCAGGGCCACTCCGACACTGACCCGGGTGTAGGCGAGGTTGATGTGCAGGGGGCTGCTGGTGCCGTACAGCGCCAGCAGGACCAGCCCCGCGACGATGGTCGGCAGCGCGAACGGCAGGTCGATGAGCGTGTCGACGATCGACTTGCCCGGGAAGTTGTCGCGCACCAGCACCCAGGCGATGACGGTGCCCATGACGACGTTGATGACGGCGACGACGAGGGAGGCGCCGACGGTGAGCTTCAGCGCCGCCCACGCGTCGGGGGTCTGCACGGCGCGCCAGAACGTGTCCCAGCCGCCCTCGGTCGAGCGCCACACGACGGCGGCGAGCGGGATGAGCACGATGAGGCTGAGGTACAGCACCGCCGTGCCGAGGCTGAGGGCGGTGCCGACCGGCGGCCGGCGCCGGTGCACACGCGGCCCGGCCGGGCCCGGCGCGGAGCCGGACCCGGTGGGCTTCTGAACGGCCGTGGCGGACATTACTTGGACGCCGCCGGGCTCGGGGCGGCCGAGGTGGAGATGCCGAGCTTCTGCTCGATCGAGGCCATGACGCTGTTGCCCGGGTCGAACAGCTCCTTGTTCACCTTCGACCAGCCGCCCAGGTCACTGATCGTGAACAGGCCCGACGGGTTCGGGAACGAGGGGCCGCCGGCGTCCTTGACCACCGGGCGGTAGCCGTTCTCGGCGTAGATCTTCTGCGCCGCGGGCGTGTGCAGCCAGTCCAGGAACGCCTTGGCCTCGGCCGGGTGCGCGCTGTTCGTGGTGACCGCGATCGGGTTCTCGATCAGGATCGTGTCGTCCGGCACGGTGTAGTCGACGGCCTGGCCGTTCTTCTGCGCGAAGAGGGCCTCGTTCTCGTAGGAGATGAAGGCGTCGCCCTTGCCGCTGGTGAACGTCTGCAGCGAGGCGCGGCCGCTGTTGTCCTGCACCGGCACGTTCTTGAACAGCGCGTCGAGGTAGGCCGCCCCGGCCGCCGCGTCCTTGCCCTTGCTGGACTTGGCGCCGTAGCCGGCGAGGATGTTCCACTTCGCGCCGCCGGAGGTGAACGGGTTCGGCGTGAGCACCTGCACGCCCGGCTTGGCGATGTCGTCCCACGTCTTGAGGTTCTTCGGGTTGCCCTTGCGGGTGCCGATGACCGCGACGGAGTCGGTGATCATGCCCTTGTACTGGTCGCTGTTCCAGCTCGCGTCGACGAGCTTGGCGGTCACGAGCCGCGTGATGTCCGGCTCCAGCGAGAAGGCGACGATGTCGGCCTTGAGCCCGCTGGCCACGGCGCGGCTCTGGTCGCCGGAGGCGCCGTAGGACTGGGTGAACTTGATGTTCTTGCCCGCGTCGGTCTTCTGGTAGGCGGCGATGAGCGCCTCGTAGGCCGCCTGCGGGGTCGAGTAGGCCACGAGGGAGAGGGTCACGGCGCCGTTGCCGTCGGCCGAGGTGGAGTTGTCCGCGGTGCCGGCGCAGGCGCTCAGCGCGGTCCCGGGGAGGAGTAACGCTGCACTGACAGCGAGCACACGGGTACGCAGCTTCACGGAGCCATCCTTGAAGTCAAAGTCGACGTTGTCTACTTAATGAGTAGGCAATGTAGTGAAGATGGCCGCCGTTCGTCAATCCCACTCACCAGATGGGATTAGTTCGGCCGGTCGGGCAGCACGCGCTCCTCGTGGTCGAGCTCCCGCTCGAGCCGGCGCAGGGCCTCGTCGGGCAGCGTGCCCGCATCCCGCCGGCGCAGCAGCTCCTCGCGCTGCGCCTCGATCGCCAGGCGGCGGATGCGCAGCGCCGCCTCGTAGCGCTCCGACACCGGCAGCTCGTCGCTGTCGGCGTTCTGCAGGACGTCCAGGCGGTGCTCGTACCGCCGCAGCCGCTCCTGCAACTTGGTGCGCAGCGCGTCGATCTCGGGCCGTTCGGCCGGCTCGTCCTCCTCGAGGTCGTCCAGCCGGTCCAGCGCCGCGTGCACCGCCGCCGCCCGCGCCTCGTTGCGCATCCGGGCCTCGTCCACCTCGTTGTGCCGCAGCCCCAGCAGCCGCACCAGTGGCGCGAACGTGATCCCCTGCCCGACCAGCGTGACGAGCACCACCACGAACGTGCAGAACAGCAGCAGGTCCCGGTCCGGGAAGGCGTCGCCCGCGTCCGTGGTCAGCGGGATCGTGAACACCGCCGCGAGGCTGATCACGCCCCGCGTCCCGGCCCAGCTCAGCGCCGCGATCTCGCGCCTGGCGAGCCCCTCGTCCTCGCGGCGCAGCAGCAGGTGCGCGGCCTGCGTCAGGGCCAGCCACACCGGCCGCAGCAGCAGCGTGACCCCGACCGAGATGACGAGCGCGGTCACGATGGTGCTGATGTCGTACTGCCTGAGCCCCCGCAGCACCGCCGGCAACTGCTGCCCGATGAGCAGGAAGACCAGCCCCTCCAGCAGGAAGTCCACGAGCCGCCAGACCGCGCTCGTCTGCAGCCGGCTGGCCCCGGTCCCCGAGCGCGGCGTGTCGTGCCCGACGATCAGCCCCGCGACCACCACGGCGAGCACGCCCGACACGTGCAGCCGCTCGCCCACCAGGTAGGCGACGAACGGTGTGGCCAGCGACACCGCGTTGGCCAGCAGCGCGTCCTTGGCGATCGGGCGCAGCATCCGCACCGCGAACGCGACCCCGATGCCGACCGCGGCACCCCCGACCGCCGCGAGCAGGAACAGCCCCGCGGCCATCGGGAACGAGAAGTGCCCGCCCACGGCCGCGGCGACGGCGACGTTGAGAATCGTCAGCGCCGTCGCGTCGTTGAGCAGCCCCTCGCCCTGGATGATCGTGATGAGCCGCGGCGGCAGCCCGACCTTCCGCCCGACGGCGAGCGCGGCGACCGGGTCGGGCGGCGCGACCGCGGCCCCGACGGCCACCCCCGCCGCGAGTGTGGCCCCGGTCACGAACAGCCCGAACCCGGCCCCGATGAGCAGCGCCGTGGCCAGCACGAGCAGCACGGACAGCCCGATCACGATGCGGAGGTTGGCCCGGATCGCCAGCAGCGACGAGTCCAGCGCGGCCGAGTACAGCAGCGGCGGCAGGATGAACGTCAACACGATGTGCGGTTCGAGCTCGATGTTGGGCCCGGGCAGCAGCGCGTAGAGGATGCCGATGACCGGCAGCAGTGCGGCGGCGGGCAGCCCCGTCCGCTCGCCGATCCACCGGACCCCGGTCACGACGGCGAGGGCACCCAGCGCGATCAGCAGTAATGTCTCGGGACTCACCCGTTGACCTTATGTCGGGTTCAGGCGCCGCGCGCGGGCTCCGGCGGCGCACCAATATGGGGACTTCTGCCCAGGACCGCTCTTGGGTTGCGGCGTTACCGTTCGCCCACCAAAACGCCGAATGGAGATCATCATGAGCGGTAAGGCCGTGGTCAGCCTCATCACCGGGCTGGAGGACGCCGAGAAGGTGACCGTCGCCTTCCTCGTCGCGGTGGGGGCGGCCGAGTCCGGCCGCCCGACCCTGATGTTCCTGACGAAGGAGGCGGCCCGGCTGGCCGTGCCCGGCGTCGCGACCGCCGTGGCGTGCGAGGGCTGCCCGCCGCTGGCCGACCTCGTGGCGCGCTACGCGGCCGCGGGCGGGCGCTACCTGGTGTGCCCGATCTGCTTCGACGCCCGCCACCTGGACAAGACCCGGCTGATCGACGGCGCGGAGCTTGGCGGGACCGTGCCGATGTGGCAGTGGATCGGCGACGAGGGCGCGACCACGTTCAGCTACTGAACTCAGGCACGGGGAGCGTCAGGCTCGTGCGCCGCTTGCGGGTCAGGCCGGGGTCGTCGGGGCCGGCAGGCGCAGGCGCACCGTCGTGCCGCCGCCGGGCGCGGCCGTGATGCTCAGGCGTGCCCCCGCCGCTCCGGCCCGCTCGTGCATGCCGGTGATGCCGTGGCCGAGCGTGAAGCCGCGGTCCGGCCGGCCGTCGCCGTTGTCGGTGATGCTGACCTCGAGCGTGCCCGGGTGCGTGGCGGTGCGGATCGTGATGCTGGTGGCGCCGGAGTGCCGGATGGCGTTGGTGAGGGCCTCCTGGACGATGCGGTACAGGGCGATCTCGGTGTCGCCGGGCAGCCGCGGCACGGGCTCGGCGGCGACCTCGATGTCGAGCCCGGTGGCGTCGCGGGCGTGCCGGCCCAGGTCCTCGATCGCCGCGGTGAGGCCGAGACTGTCCAGGGCGAGCGGCCGCATCTGGGCGATCAGGCGGCGCAGCGTCTGGATCTGCCGCCCGACGAGCTCGCGCGCGTCGGTGATGCCCTGCAGCTGCGCCGTGGGGCCACCGCCGGCGGCGGCCCCGAGCGCGACCATGACGGCGGCGAGCTCCTGGAGGGTGTCGTCGTGCAGCTCGCGGACCCACCGGCGGCGTTCGGCCTCCTCGCCGTCGATGCGGGCCCGAAGCTCGCGGGCCAGGGCCTGACGGCGCTGGATGCCGGCCTCGCGGACGGCCAGGCCGGCGGTGGCGAACAGCAGCGCGACCGGGATCAGCAGCAGCAGGACCCGGGGCGCGGCGTGCTCGGTGAGCTGCCACAGGGCGGCGACCACGAGCAGCGCGGCCAGGCCGGCACCGATCAGGAGCTGGCCGCGCCGCTGCAGCACGCGGGTGTCGGTGCCGCGGCTGAACGCCATGGCCAGCAGCAGCGCGGCGCTGGCGGTCGCGCCGGTGGCGATCTCCGCGGTCGGGTGCAGGTCGCCGAGCTCGATGACGACGCTGGCGGCCAGCGACGCCAGCCCCAGCGCGGCGAGCGCACGGACGGCGATCCGGGACGGAACCGATCCGGCCGGAGCCGTCGCGGCGTCGCCGACCGCCCAGACCTCCGGTTGTCCGGTGCCGGGGCCGGCGGTCACGGCAGCAGGCCGAAGAGGCGGGCGGCGTCGACGAGGTCGGCGCGGCTGTGCAGGTTGAGCCGGGTGCGGAGGTTCGCCCGGTGGGTCTCCACGGTGCGGAGGCTGACCAGCAGCTGCTCCGCGATCTCGGCGTTGGTGTGGCCGCGGGCGACGAGGGCGAGGACCTGGCGTTCGCGCGGGCTGAGCCCGTCGGCGGGCGGCTCGGGCTGGCGGAGCATCCGCACGCCGAGCTCGGGATGCAGGTAGGTGGAGCCGGACATGACCGTCTCGACGGCGCGCAGCAGCTCGTCGGCGGCCGACTCCTTGATCAGGTAGCCCTGGACGCCGGCGGTGAGGGCCTGACGCGCGGTGGCGACGTCGTCGTGCATGGTGAGCACGACGATGCGCGGCGGCCCTGACGGCGCTGACGGCGCTGCCGGCGCGAGCAGGCCGGGCACGACGGTCAGCGCGTGCTCCGCGCCGAAGCTGAGGTCCAGCACGATGAGGTCGGGCCGCAGGGCGTGGGCCAGGGCGCGGAGCTCACCCAGGCTGGACGCCTCGCCGACCACCTCGCAGCGGCTGTCGGCGGCGAGCAGGGCACGCAGGCCGGCCCGCACCACGGCGTGGTCGTCGGCCAGGAGGATCCGCCACGGCGGGGACTTCGCCATGAGCACAGCGTAGGCCGTGCCGATGACCTGCGGCATAACCGCAACGGGGGTGCGGGCCGTCCCGGATCCGCGCGGCGCGGCCGGCCGGTCACGATCGGGCCTGATCGGCTCCGGGAGCAGCTCTTGAACACTCGACGGCAGGTGGCGTTGCTGGCCATCGCGGCCGGCGTCGGCCTCGCGGCCGGACTCCCGCTGCTGGGCCTGGCGGACGGGTCGGGCACCATGCGCGCCGAGGGCGACGTCATCAGCGTCGATCTCGGCGCGCAGAGCCTGCGCCTGCACGACACCGGCGCCGGGGACGCGCTGCGCGGCCAGGACGCGACGATCCGCCTGCCAGTCGGCCGGATCGCCGTCGAGCCGGGCCACCGCCCGCTCGGATCGCTGCGGCCGGGCGACCACGTCCGCATGATCATCGGGAGCCGGTCGCACTGGGCCCATGAGATCACCGTCGACCCGTGACGAGCCCCGGCGGCGACCCCGGCGGAGACCGCGCTGCGGGATTACCGCACCGCACCCGGGCTCAACCGCGAACGGCGTGCGGCAAAGCGCCGTGTCGGCGGCGCCGCGCGCCCGGCACGCTCGCAGCGAGTGGATCGCGGGCCCGGCCATGCGTCATCTCGCCCGGCCGCCGGCTTCACCCCGGGCGGCCGGGGCACCTTGGGCCGAATCCCGCCCAGCACCCGACTGCCCGGAGGGCGCGCATCATGGTCGCACCCAGGATCACGCACCCGCGTCGCCCGGCCGCCCGCGCCACGATCGGCGGCGTGACCGACGACCCGGCCACCGCGACGCGACCCGCTCGGCGCTCGCGGCCCTGGCGGATCGCACCGGCTGCTGCGGTCGTGATCGCGGCCGGGCTCGCGTGGCTGGCCGCCGTCGGCGCGCTCGATCGGGTGCCGCTGCTCGACCGGCCGATCGCCGCCGGGCTGGAGACGGCCGGGCTGCTCTGCCTGGGTTTCGTCTGGGTGCGGCCGGGGGACCGCCGGACCCGGCGCTCCGCGCTGCTGCTCGGCCTGGGCGTCGCCGCCGCCGTGGGGGTCCTGGCCCTGGCCCTGCGGACGACCGGGACGGTCACCGACGCCTACCCGCCGAGCTTCGCCGCCTGGATCGGGGCCGCCTTCGCCGCGATCGCCGGATGCCCGCTGGCTCTCGGCCGCCCGGCCCGCTGGGGCGCGGCGACGTGGCGCCGGGCGGCGGCCGTGGCGGCGGTCCCGCTTACCGTCGTCGGCGCGCTCATGCTCATCGACCAGGAGTACGGCATCTGGCCCACGGCCGGCGACATGCTCGGCCACGACGGCACGCTGCGCGGCGCCGACGCCCGGCGCGCCCTCGACGGCGCCCCGGCGGCGCGGTCGCCGGCCGGCGGCACCCTGATGATGCTCGACGCGCCTGCCACGGTGTCGCACTTCGCGCACCGCCCCGGCGCCGTCTACCTGCCCCCGGCGTACTACGGTCCGCACCGCGCCGACCTGCCCGTGCTGGTCATGCTCGTCGGCGCCCCGGGCACACCGATCAACTGGCTGAAGGCCGGCGGCGGCGAGGCCACGGACGACGCCTACGCGGCCACTCACGGCGGCGTGGCGCCGGTGCTGGTCGTCGCCGACCAGAACGGCTCCGCCACCGGCGACACCGAGTGCGTCGACGGGCCACGCGGCAACGCCGAGACGTACCTGACCACCGACGTGCCCGCCTTCATCACCGGCACCCTGCACCTGCGCCACGACGCCTCCCGGTGGGGCATCGTCGGCTTCTCCGAGGGCGGCACCTGCGCCCTCGACCTCGTCCTCGGCCACCCCGGCATCTACCGCCACGCCGTCGACCTCGGCGGCGACGCCCGGCCGAACCTCGGCAGCCCCGAGCACAGCCTCGTCGCCCTCTACGGCGGCCGGGACGCGGCCCCGGCGGCCCACGATCCCGCCCTGCTCCTCGCCCACCACACCTACCCCGGCGTCACCCTCTGGTTCGCCGCCGGGCAGGACGATCCCCGCTGCGCCGCCGTCTCCAGGCAACTCGCCGCGCTGGCGATGCAGGCCGGCATTCCCACCCACCAGTTCGTCGGGTCCGGCGGGCACAACTGGCAGTTCGCCTCGGCCGCGCTGCGCAGCGTGCTGGCGCCGCTCAGCGCGCAGATGGGCCTGCCCGGTCCGGGCGCGACGACATGAGCGGGCCCCCGGGCGGCGTCACACGGATCGGGTCGGGCGACCGGACGGGGCGGCGCCGCCGATCATCGCCGGCCCGCGAACCGTCGGGCCGAGGACGAAACCACCGCCGGGGTGGTTGATTGAGACCGGGCCGGTCCTACCGCAGGTGACATCCACCGGATGTCATCGCCTCCGCAGCACGGCAGCTGTCGGGCCGGTCCGCAATACCGCCGCCACCGCCCAGCCCTGGCCGGCCCGGGCCGTCGGCCGCGGCCGGCCGACGCGGTCGCCGTGCATGAACGGCGCCGACCCGGGCACCTCCGCCCCGCGCCGCAAACAGCCGGCGCCGACACGGAGGGGACAGGACCAGATGACCCAGGAGCGGATCGTGGTCGGCGTCGACGGCACGCCGGCCTCGGCGGCGGCGGTGCGATGGGCCGCGGCCGCCGCGGCGCGGCGGCGCGCGACGGTAGACATCCTGCTGGCCTACCACTGGCGGGTGCCGGCCCTCCTCGCCCCGCGCGGCGATCTCGCCGACACCGCGCGCGAGCTGGCCGAGCTGGTGGTCGCCGACGGGGCCCGCGACGTCGCGGTCGTCGCGCCGGACGTCGAGGTGCGCACGGAGGCGGTCTACGGTCATCCGGCCGAGGCGCTGCTGCGCGCCGGGGCCGACGCCGCGCTGCTCGTGGTCGGCACCCGGGGACGGACCCAGGCGGTCGGCGCGGTCGCGGGCTCGGTCAGCCAACAGGTGGCGGCGCACGCCCGCTGTCCGGTCGCGGTCGTGCGCGGCCGGCCGGACCCGTCCGGCGGCGTGCTCGTCGGCGTCGACGACTCGGCCTCGGCCGGCGCCGCGCTGCGGCTGGGCTTCGCCGAGGCCCAACGGTGGGGCGACGACCTGATCGCGGTGCGAGCGATCGAGACGCCGCTGTCGCCGCCGGCGCTCGGGTCGCCACCGCTGCTGCACGACACGGCCGAGGCCACCCGCGCGCTGGCCGAGGCCGCGACGGCACGGGTCGCCGCGGCCGCCGAGGAGTTTCCCGGGGTGCGGTGGGAGTGCCACGGCGTCGCCGGCGAGGCGGGTGACGTGCTGAGCGACCGGTCGGCGCGGGCGCGGCTGGTCGTCGTGGGCAGCCGCGGCCGCGGCGGGTTCACGGGGCTGCTGCTGGGATCCGTCAGCCTGCGCCTGCTGCACCGGGCCGAGTGCCCGGTGCTGATCGCCCGCACCGAGCCGGACGAGGACGCCGAGCCCGGGTGAGCCGGAGCGGCCGCGGGTCGCCGGTCACGACGACTCCCGCGCCGCGTGCCGGATCACGGCCACCGGGCAGGCCGCGTGGTGGATCGCGACCTGGGACACGGAGCCGAGCAGCAGCCCGGCGAACCCGCCCCGGCCGCGGGACCCGACCACCAGCAGCCGCGCGCCGGCCGACCGCTCGACGAGCACCCCGGCGGCGCGGCCGCGCACCGCGCTGGTGCGCAGGTCGACGTCCGGGAACTTCTCCCGCCACCCGGCGACCGACTCGGCCAGGGTTCGCTCCTCCTCGGCGGCGAGGTCGTCGGCGTCGTAGGTCAGCGGCAGCAGATCGTCGGGCCTCGTGACGGAGCCCGGCCACCGGTACGCCAGCACCGCCGTCAGACCGGACGCGGACGCGGACGCGTGCTCGAACGCGTACCCCAGCGCGTCGCCGGCGTCGTGTGAGCCGTCGATGCCGACCACCACGCGGCCCGCCTCGGACCCGGCCGGCCGGTCGGCGTCGCGCACGACCACCACCGGGCAGGGCGCGTGCGCGGCCACCTGCACCCCGACCGAGCCGAGCAGCAGCCCGGCGAAGCCACCGTGGCCGCGGTTGCCCACCACCACCTCGCAGGCGTGCCCGGACGCGCGCAGCAGCGCCACCGTCGGCGGGTCCGCCTGCATGGACGTGCTGATCCGCACGTCGGGGGCGGCCGCGCGGGCCCGGGTCGCCGCCGTGGCGACCGTCTGCGCGGCCTTCTCCCGCTCCCGCACCTCGTAGGGCGAGGGCACCGGCGCGGCGGCGGGCGGGTAGGCCGGCGGCCACGCGATCGCGTAGAGGATGTGCAGGGGCCGGCGACGGCGCACCGCGTCCACCGCCGCCCAGTCGACCGCGTGCAGGCTCGGCGCGGAGCCGTCGACGCCGACCACAACGCTCTGCTCGGCAACCATCACGACCTCCTCCACTCCGACGGTACGCACGCCGAACCGGGCCGCGGCAACGGATTCGTCCGGTCCACCGGGTGGGTTGACCGGCGCGACGGCGGGTAGCTCCCTGCGCATGGTGAGCGTGGTGCGGCCGGTGTCGCTCCGGCTGGCGGCCCAGTGCCGGGCGTTGTTCGGCCCGGCGATCGAGGCGGTGCAGGGGCGCCGGTACGGGCGGCTGTGGCTGGGCCCGGCCGCCGCCCTGATGGTGGCAGTCCTCGGCTTCGCCGCGCGGACGGAGACCGGGCACGCCCTCATCGTCCGGTACGCCGTCACCCACCCCGACGAGCCGGTGCCCGGCGTCGTCGTCCGGCTGCCGCTGTCGATGTTCGCCCCCGCCGCACTGCTGCCGTTCTGGTTCGCGGTGCTGCAGGTGCTGATCGTGTTCTCCCTCGCCCAAGCGGTGCTCGGCACGTGGCGTACCGTGGCCGTCGCGATCGCCGGGCACAGCCTCGCGACCCTGTCCGCGCCGCTGTGGCTGGCGGCCGGCCCGCCGGTCGGGCTGGGGTTCCAGGACGCCTGGCTCGCCGATGCGGGGCCGTCCGCGGGGGTGGTGGCGTTGCTGGCGTACGCCGCGGTCCGCTGCCGGGTCGGCTGGCTCGCGGCGGCCCTCGTCACCTACCACGCCACCGAGGTCGTGACGGTGGGCGGCCTGCCGTCCCGCGAGCATCTCGTCGGCACGCTCACCGGCGTGACGCTGGCACTGTTCGCGGCCGCTCCGGTCGCCTTCTGGCCGCTGACGGGCCGGCGGGCGGCCCGGGTGCCCGCACCGGCGGCCGGGCCGGGCCCGAACCAGCACCAGCGGACCCGCCGCCGGTGACGAACGCCGGCCGGCACCGACGGGTGCGCGCCGGACTGAGGTGAGACCGATGGCAACGTTGATCGGCGTCCTCGTTCTCGCCGTGCTCTGGCTCGCCTGTGCGGTCGCCGCGCTGCGGGTCGCGGCGCGGCTGGCCCGGCAGTACGAGCACCGCATGCGGCATGCGCACGGCGATGCGCTCTGGTCGCGGCTGTCTTCAGGCGGCCGCGCCGGCCCGTCGGCGGAGTTCCGGCTGGCGGTGCGGCGGTGGGCCGCGGCCCGGAACCGGCTCTTCGCCCGCGTCCGGCACCGGGTCCGGCCGGCCGACGAGCGGGGAACCGGTCCGAGGCCGCGGGACCGGTGAGTGTTCCACCGCAGGCGGCTGCGCGAGGACCGCCCGGCCCTGGTGCCGGCCCGGTACCTGCCCGGCGGCGACCTGGCCGCCGACCTCGCCGCGTCCCGGGGACCGGTGGCCCGCACGCGCGTGGTTCTGGCCGCGGCGGCCCGGCTGCGGCTGGCGCCGCTGTACGTCCTGGTGGTGGTCGGCATCGAGCTCGCGCTCGACCTCGCCGGACCGCAGGCCCGCGCGCGGATCGTCGCCGCGAACTCGACCAACGTGGCGAATCTGGAGCGCCACCGCGTGTGGACGCTGCTCACCAGCGCGTTCGTGTTCGAGAGCCGGGTCGGGCCGCTGACGGTCCTGCCGCTGCTGCTGCTCACCGGCGCCGCCGAGCTGCTGTGGGGGCGGCGTCGGCTGGCCGAGGTCTTCCTGCTCACCCACGTTATCGCCAGCTGCCTGGTGTACGAGGTGCTCCAGGTCGGCCTGCGCCGCGCATGGTTCGGCCCGGCCGTGGCGAGCGCCGCCGACGTCGGCACCAGCTACGGGTTGCACGCCGTGGCCGCCGCCCTGGCCTGCAGCCTGCCGGTGCGGGCCCGGCGCGTGCTCGTACCCACTGTGCTCGCCCTCGTGGTCCTGCCGTTCCTCGACGCCCGCACCTTCACCAGCCTCGGGCATCTGCTGTCCACCCTCATCGGGCTGCTGGCCGGCTGGCAGCTGCGCCACCGGCCCCTGGCCGGGCGGCTGCGACGGCCCGGCGCGCGGCGATCCGACCGGCCGGCCGTCTACGCCTTCGACACGGCCGACCGCGCCCGGGACGCCCTGGTCACCGTGCTGCGCCTGCGGGAGCGGCGGCTGATCCGCCTCGACGACGCCGTCGTCGCCTGGTCCGACGTGCCCGGCGACCGGGCCGGCCGCCCGTACCGCCTGCACGAGCTGGAGACCCGCGACCTGGGTGCCCTCGACGGTGCGCTGGCCGGGGCCGCGTGGGGCGTCGTCGTCGGCACGCTCGCCGGGTGGCCGACGCTCGGCCTGGCCGCCGGGGCGGTCGTCGCGGCCACCGCGGCGGGCGTGCACGACGCCGGCCTGTCCGACGCGAGCATCGAGCGGGCGATCCGGGCCGTGCCGCCGGGGCGGGCGGTGCTCGTCGTGCTCACGCGTCCGGCGGATCGGCCCCGCCTCACCGCCGTGCTCGGCCGCGCGGGCGGGGTGGCGCTTCCGGACCCGGGCAGCGGCGCCCCGGCCGGATGACCCAGCCCGGTCACCAGCCCGGTCACAGCCGGGTCCGCAGGTCGGTGCTGGCGGCGGCCTCCTCGTAGTCCAGCTGCTGCAGCACGGCGCGCAGCACCTCGTCGTCGAGGCGGCCGAGGTCCCGCTCCCGGATCAGGGCCTGGCGCTGGCGGGCGAGGATCTGCTGGACGAGCTCGTTCGTGGTCGGCCCGGCCCGGCCGGCCTCGCGCAGGTCCGCGAGGTGGTGCGGGGTCGCGGTGAGCACGTGGGCCACCCGGCGTTCGATCAGCGCCAGGGCCGCGGCCTCGATGCCGTCGCCGGATGCGGAGGCCTGGGCGGTGACCTCGTGCGCGGCCTGGCGGGCGACCCGCAGGGCCCGGGCCAGCTCGGCGTTGGCCCGGCGGCGCTCGGCGGCGTCGCTGAGGTGCAGCGCGCGCACCAGCAAGGGCAGCGTGGCCCCCTGCAACAGGATGGTCAGGACCGCGACGGACACGGCGGTGGCCTGAATCAGGTTGCGGTCGGCGGTCGGCACACCGGTGACGGTGACGGCGGGGATCGCGCCGGCCGCGGCGAGGGTCACCACGCCGCGCATCCCGGACCACGACAGCACCGCGGCGAACCGCCATGGCATGCGCCGTCCGGTGATCCGCATCATCGCGGTGATCCACACCGGGCGGGCCAGGACCACGACCAGCAGCACGGTCGCGATCGTGCCGGCCAGAAGGCCCGGGCCGACGCCGTCACCGGTCGCGGTCTGCAGGATGACGGGGACCTGCAGGCCCATGTACGCGAAGACGAAGGCCTCCAGGACCAGATCCGCGGTGCGCCACACCTGCCGGCTCTGCAACCGGGTGGCGAAGGCCGCGTCGGCGCTGTGGTGGCCGATCCAGAATCCGGCGGCGACCACGGCCAGCACCCCCGAGGCGTGCACCTCGTCCGCGGCGAGGAAGGCCACGAACGGCACCACCGCGCCGAGCACCGTCTCCAGCGCCGGATCGTGCAGCCGCGGCCGGATGAGGTGCACGAGCACCGCCACGGCGAGCCCCACGAGCACCCCCGCCGACGTGCTGTAGGCGGCCAGCAGCGCGGGCTGATGGATGAACGGCGGGAAGCCGGCGTACGCGGCGACGGCGAGCTGGAAGGCGACCAGCGCCACGGCGTCGTTGACCAGGCTCTCCCCGGTCAGGATCGTCATGATCCGGCCGGGCACGCCGGACCGGCGGCCCAGCGCCACCGCCGCGATCGCGTCGGAGGGAGCCAGGACCGCGCCGAGCACGAGCGCGCCGGCGGCGGTCAGCGCGGGCAGGAGGGACCAGGCGACGACCCCGACGGCGACCGCGGTGAAGATGACCAGGCCGATGCCGAGCGAGGCGATGGGCAACAGGTCGCGGCGGAAGCTGACGAACGAAAGCTCCAGCGCGGCCGAGTACAGCAACGGTGGCAGGACGACCGCCAGGATCAGCTGCGGCGGCAGCTCCATCCGCGGCAGGCCGGGCAGGAACGCGACCAGTGCGGCGACCGCGACCACGATCAGGGGGCCCGGCCAGCCACGCCGGTTCGCCATGGCCGAGATGGCCACCGAGCAGACGACGACCGTGAGGAAGCCGATGCCGTTCACATGCCCGCGCTACCCCGCCCGTCCCGGGGGAACCACCGCCGCTCGGCGTCCGGTCTCCGGATCAGGCGCCGCGGGCGAGCTCCCGCAGGGCGCGGGCGGACGGCGAGCCCGGCTCGGCGGTGATGAACACGACCTGCTGGTCGTCGTCGGGGACCTCCAGCACGTCGCAGTCGACGCGCAGCGGGCCGAGCCGCGGGTGCGCGAGGGTCTTCGAGCGGTGGCCCGGCGCCCGCACCGGGTTCAGGTCCCACACGTGGCGGAACTCCTCGCTGGCCCGCAGATCGGACAGGAGCGCGGCCAGGTGCGCGTCGTGCGGGTAGCGGTCGGCCGCGGCCCGGAGGCGGGCGACCGCGATGTGCCCGAACTCCTCGGCGCCGCCGCCGTGCACCGGGCCGCCCAGGAACCGCCGGCGGGCCAGGTTCGGCTGGGCGCGCAGACCGGTCAGCAGCGCCGAGGCGAGCGGGTTGCAGGCGATGACGTCGTACGCCGCCGACGTCACCACCGCCGCCGCGTCGACCCGGTTCAGCAGCCCGGCGACGTAGGGGCGCACCCGGCGGGACGGGCCCGGGGGAGCGGCCGGTGCGGTTTCGGCCAGGCGGAACAGGTGGGAGCGCTCGGCTGGGTTCAGGCGCAGGGCCCCGGTGAGCGCGTCGAGGATGCGCCGCGACGGCTGGGGGCCGCGGGCCTGCTCGAGGCGCGCGTAGTACTCCACCGACATGCACGCCAGCCCCGCGACCTCCTCGCGGCGCAGCCCCGGCGTGCGCCGCCGCGGGCCCGCGGGGAGCCCGACATCGCCGGGCCGCAGCGCCTCGCGCCGGTCGCGCAGGAACCGTCCCAGCTCCGCCCGCGCCATGGGTGCACCTCCGTTGCCAGGCATCGTTTGTGCCTGGAACGGGGGCGGCCCCCGCGCCAGGCTCGCACCATGAACTTTTCCACGGCTCTGGTGACCGGTGCCAACAAGGGCATCGGCCGCCACATCGCGCAGCAGCTCGCCGAGGCCGGGCTGACCGTCTACGTCGGCTCCCGGGACCGGGCCCGCGGGGATGAGGCCGCCGCGCGGATCGGCGGCGGCGCCCGCGCGATCCAGCTCGACGTCACCGACCGGGACAGCATCGACGCGGCGGCCGCGGCCGTGCCGGAGCTGGACATCCTCGTCAACAACGCGGGCATCCTCGTCGACGGGGCGGCCCCGCCCGACGCCACGATCGAGGCGTTCCGCGCCACCTACGAGACGAACCTGTTCGCCGTCCTGGCCGTCACCAACGCGTTCCTGCCCGCGCTGCGCCGGGCCGAGCACCCGCGCATCGTCAACATCTCCAGCGGCACCGGCTCCCTGCACTGGAGCTCGCCCGGCCCCGAGCAGCAGTTCGACAACGCCGGTGGCGGCGCGGCGTACCGCTCCTCGAAAACGGCCCTGAACGCGCTCACGCTCTTCTACGCCCAGGCGCTGCCCGAGTTCCGGGTCAACGCCCTGGCCCCGGGCCTGCGCCGCACCGACCTGAACGCGCGCGCCGCCACGGCCGACGGGGACCCCGCGGAGGCGGCCGCGGCGGCGGTACGGCTGGCGACGCTGCCCGACGACGGCCCCACGGGACTGTTCCATCAATACGACGGGACCATCGCCCCGTGGTAGAGCCGAATCGCGGCGAGGTCTGAGCCGAAAGCCCGATCTCCCCCCGCCGGTCGGTCACGATACTGATGAGGCGGATCTCTCGGGAGGTGGCGTGCTGGTCAGCGAGGTCATGACGGCGTTCCCGGCGTACATCCGGCTGGGCGCCACCATCCGGCGGGCGGCCGAGGTCATCAGCGTGTCCGAGGTCGGCCAGCTCATGGTCCTCGACCACGACGGGCGGTTCGTGGGCGCGCTGTCCGAGGAGGACCTGGTGCGGGCCATGCTGCCCGGGTTCGACGACGTGACCGCGGCGGGCGGCACCCTCGCCGACGCGTTCGCGCTGTTCCTGGAGCGGGGCCGCACCCTCGCCGACCGGGTCGTGGACCCGCTCGTGGTGCGGGACGTGGCGGCGCTGCGGCCCGACGACGAGCTGGCGCGCGCCGCCGTCGTCATGCTGGACCGCGGCCTGCGCCGGGTCCCCGTCGTCGACGACGGGCAGCTCGTGGGGACCCTGTCGCGCGCCGACCTGTGCCGTGCGGTGATCTACCATTCCTGAGCTCCGGCTGCGGCTCACCGACCGGCACACCCGCGACACGACCGAGCGGGTGTGCTCCCTGCCGGCGACCCTCGGCCGCGACGGCGGCACGGCGGCGGTGGTCCTCGACGACCGGGACGTGTCGCGGCGCCACGCACGGCTGGACCTCGACGGCGACCAGGTCGTGCTCACCGACCTCGGCAGCACCAACGGCACGTTCGTCAACGACGAGCGGGTCACGCGGCGCGTGCTCGCTCCCGGCGACCGGCTGCGCATCGGGCGGTACGAGCTGGCCTGGTCGCTCGTGGACTCGGACGCCACCGGGCTGATCGATTCCGGTCAGCTGACCGCGCTGCACCCGGTCGGGCGGCCCGCCGTCGCCGCCCGGCGCGTGGTGGAGGCGGCCGAGGCGCACAACCGGCAGGCCGGGCACGAGCTGGACGGGTTCCTGTCCCTCGCGCACGGCTTCCTGCCGGTCGAGCCGCCGCTGACCGCGTTCCCGGAGTCGCACCGGGCCTGGGACGAGATGACCGGGCGGCTGCCGGAGCTGTTCCGGCGGCTCGGGCTGCGCCGGGCCTTCGACGCGCTGCCGGTGCTCGACGCGCGGGCCGAGGCGCTGCCGGACCGGTACCTGCTGCGCGCCTCCACAATGCTCGGGGTCTTCGCGCACGCGTACCAGTACATGGCCGTCGATCCGCCGGCGGCGCTGCCCGAGTCGCTGCTGCGGCCGTGGACGACGGTCTCGCGGCGGCTGGGCAAGCAGATGCCGGCGGTGTCGTACATCGACCTGTTCTTCTACAACTGGCGCCTGCGGGACCCGGCCGGCCCCCGCACATTGGCCAACATGGACCTGCTCGTGCCCACCTGGGACAACGCCGCCGAGCGGGTCTTCTACCTGGTCACGACCGAGTTCGCGATGGGGCTCACGCCGGTGCTGGGCGCCATGCTGCAGGCCCAGGAGGCCGTGGTCGCCGACGACCCGGCCGGTCTCGAGCGGGCGCTGCTGGTGATCCTCGACCGGCTGCAGTACGTCACCCAGACCGTCTATCCCCGGATCGACCCGAACCCGCGCGGCCGCCACCCGCTCGACCAGGTGCTGTGGGCCAAGACCGTCGGCACCGCGGGCGTGCCGATCTTCGACGGCGCGCCGAGCCCGAGCGGCACCGCGCAGCCGCAGGTCCACGCCATCGACGCGTTCCTCGAGCGCCGCGACTACGGCTCGCTGGTCGGGCAGCAGAGCACCTACCTGGCCGGGTTCTTCCCGCGGCACTGGCGCGAGCTCGTGGCGGCGCTGCGCGAGGTGTCGGTGCGGCAGTACATCGAGGACACCCGCAACAGCACGCTGCGCGGCATCTACAACGCGGTGCTCGACGCCTACGTCGGCGACCGGGGCTGGATGGGGTTGCACCGCATCAAGGCGTACGGCTTCCTGGAGGTCGCGTTCAAGGTCGGACGGCAGGTGACGACCGGCGCGCGGTTCACCGGCCTGTTCAAGGACCGCACCTGGGACAAGGTCGACGGCGAGCTGGCGGTCGTGCGCGACGAGCGCCGCCCGCCGGTCGGGCCGCCGGTGGTGTTCGGCACCGCGCGCCGCGGCCGCGTGGTGACCGGCGAGTCCGGCGCCTGGACGTGCCACCTGGACCTCGACGTCACCGGGCAGGGGGTGCACCACCAGCCCGGCGACCGTGTCGGCGTGCTCGCCGAGCACGATGACGAGATCGTCCGCCGCACCGTCGCCGCGCTGCAGGCCACCGGCGACGAGCTCGTCGGGCTCACCCCGCGCTGGCGGGCCGCGGTCGCCTGCCGGCACGGCTACGGCGACGTCGACGTGCTGCCGCTGCGGACCCTGCTGCGCTTCGCCAAGCTCCGGCCGGTCGGGCGGGCCGTGGCCAAGCGCCTCGCGCGGCTCACCGCGGTCGGCTCCTGGCAGCGGGTGGTCGACGCCCGCATGGAGGACCAGTGGGAGCTGTGGGACGTGCTCAACCTGCTGTACGCGGGCGGGTACGACGTCACCCGGCTGTGGAAGGCCGACCCCGGAGACCCGGAGGCGTTCTGCGAGGTGGTGCCGCCCGAGCCGTTCCGCCTGTACTCCATCGCCTCCGCCCCGCCGCCCGGCCGGGCCGCCACCACGCTGCGGCTGGTGGTCACCGGACTCGAGTACGACTCGGCGCGCACGCCGTGGTCGTACCCCCGCAAACGCCTCGGCACCGCCTCGCACTTCCTGCGCCGGGCCGCCGCCGAGGGGCGCCGGCGCATCTCGCTGCAGATCGTGCCCACGCCCCGGTTCCGCCTGCCCGCCGACCCCGCCGTCCCCGTGGTGATGTTCGCGGCCGGCTCCGGCATCGCGCCGTTCCTCGGTTTCGTGGACTCCGGCGAGCGCCACCTCTACCTCGGCATCCGCACGCCCGGCGAGTTCGTCGAGCACGCCGCCCTCGATGCCGCCGCGGCCGAGGGACGGCTCCGGCTCGAGGTCGCGTTCTCCCGCGCCGACGCGTCCGTCGCGTTCGACGGCAAGAGCCACACCGTGCGGGCCGGACGACGCCGCCGGGTCGACGACGCCATTCATCAGGACGCGGCGGTACTGCGCGAGCTGCTCCGGCCCGTGGCCGACGGCGGCCGGGGCGCGCACGTGTACGTCTGCGGCAGCGCGCCCTTCGCCGCCGCCGTGGTCAAGGCGCTCACCGAGATCGCACCGGGCGACGGCCGCGAGTTCATGCGGCAACTGGTCGCGGACGGGCGGCTGGGGGAGGACGTCTTCACGACGTACCTCGGCCACGCCCAGCAGGGCCCGCGCTTCGACGTGTCCGAGCTCGCGCGGCACAACACGCCCGAGGCCGGCTACTGGATGGCCGTCGGCGGCGCGGTCTTCGACGTCACCGAGTTCGTGCACCTGCACATCGGCGGCCCGCACATCATCCGCAACCACGCCGGCCTCGACGCGACCGCGGCCTACCGCAAGGTGCTGCACCACGCGCACGCCGAGATCGACGCCCAGCTGGCGATGTACCAAATCGGTCACCTGCGCCGCCTGCGCTTCGGCGCCCGCTGGGGCGTGGTGCTGACCGAGTCCGGCCTGCACTCGGTGCCGCTGGAGGAGCTGTTCCGCATGTGGGTCCGCTTCGTGTACCTGCTCGCCGGCATGGAGAACGCGCTGAGCGCCGACTACGGCTTCACGTCGGCGGAGGCGACGGCCGGCGAGGATCCGCGCGAGCTGACCCCGTTCAAGGCGCAGTACGTCCTCGAGGCCCACCGCCGGTTCCTCGTCAGCTACCTCGACGGCCTGCTGCAGGACGACCTGCGCGGGCTGTGGCAGCACACCGTCGGCTTCTGCGACCCGCACCAGGACGTCCGCGCGTACGACTCCCAGGTGGCGCCCGACGCGCTGGTGCACGGCTCCCTGCCGGTGGTGAAGGAGCTGCTGCGGTCCGGCGACGACCACCGCCGGGTGACCGCCCTGTGCCGGCTCTACGCCGAGGCCGACGTGCGGCTGCTGCGCGACCTGAAATCCGCGGTGCTGGAAGGTGTACGCGCCTTCGAGCTCCACGAGTCGGCGGTCATCGAGCGGGCGGGCGGCGAGCTGCTGTCCGCGGTGCGCGCCGCCCTGTCCACGGTGTCGGCGTACTACGAGAACGTGGCCGCCCAGACCCGCGCCCACGACATCACGACGACGGCCCCGGACGCGCCGATCCCGCACGACAAGGGCATTCCCGGTCACGGGGGCCCGCTGGTGGTACCGTCCGGCTCGTGAGCGAGACGGAGTTGGCCGAGGTCATGGCCGAGCTGGACGCGCTGCAGGACCCGAAGATCCGCGAGGCCAACGCCAGGCGCGGCGACGACCACGGCGTGAACCTGAGCCGCCTGCGCGAGGTCGCGAAGCGCCTGAAGACGCAGCAGGACCTTGCCCGCGAGCTCTGGCGGACCGGCGACACCGCGGCCCGGCTGCTGGCCCTGCTCGTCTGCCGCCCGAAGGCCTTCGCGGCGGACGAGCTGGACGCCATGGTCCGCGAGACGGGCGGCCCGAAGGTGCACGACTGGCTCGTGAACTACGCCGTGAAGAAGAGCCCGCACGCGGAGTCGCTCCGCCTGACCTGGCTCTCGGACGCGGATCCCGTGGTCGCGAGCGCGGGCTGGGCCCTCACGACCGAGCGGGTCTCGAAGGCGCCCGCGTCCCTGGACCTGGCCGCCCTGCTCGACGTGATCGAGTCGGAGATGCGCGAGGCGCCGCAGCGGCTGCAGTGGGCGATGAACCACTGCCTCGCCCAGATCGGCATCGACCACGCCGAGCATCGCGCGCGGGCCATCGCCATCGGCGAGCGGCTCGGCGTGCTCAAGGACTACCCGACGCCGCCGAACTGCACCTCCCCGTACGCGCCCGTCTGGATCGCGGAGATGGTGAGCCGGCGGTCGTCGGGATAGGCCACTCAGGACTGGCGGCGGCGACGGAGCAGGAGCAGGCCCAGGCCGATCATGAGCAGACCGGCGAGGGCCATGGCGCTCGTCTGCAGGGGCGAGGGCCATGGCGCTCGTCTGCAGGCCGGTGACC
The DNA here is from genome assembly GCF_040300725.1 of Dactylosporangium sp. NPDC000244. Classification (NCBI taxonomy): domain Bacteria; kingdom Bacillati; phylum Actinomycetota; class Actinomycetes; order Micromonosporales; family Micromonosporaceae; genus Dactylosporangium; species Dactylosporangium sp. NPDC000244. The sequence continues at coordinate 38,230 of NZ_JBEPEH010000045.1, read as the reverse complement.
GGGACGTCTGCCGCTCCGTCGTCGCCGTCCGTGCCCGCCCGCTCGCCCCACGCCCACGCCGCCGCCCGCCCGCGCGCTGCTCGCCCCTACGGCGCCGCCCGCCCGTAGGTCGGCCGTGCGCTGCTCACCCCGCCGCCGCTCACCCGCTCACCGTGTGGCCGCCGTCATCCGCACGCAGTTCGCGCCCTGTCGCAGTCACCCCACGTAAGACCGCCGTCGCCCGCCGTATGGGTGCCGGCTATCGGGCGGCGAGGGGGCCGAGGCCACCGGTGTAAATGTTCGACATTTGCAGTACACTCGCCGCGTGCGTGGTCTGGTGCGGCAGGCGCCGCTCGTCATCCAGGTGACCGAGCGGTTCCGCGAGCTCATTCAGGACGGCAGCTGGCCCGTCGGCGAGAAGATCCCCGGGGAGCACCACCTGGCCGAGGAGCTCGGGGTCAGCCGTGGCACGGTGCGTGAGGCGCTGCGAGCGCTCAGCATCACCGGGCTGCTCGAGCCCCGCGTCGGCGACGGAACCTACGTGCGCGCCACCGACGAGATCACCGGCGTGCTCGTGCGCGACGAGCGTGACGCCGGGCTGACCACCGTGCTCGATGTGCGCGGCGGGCTCGAGGCGGCCGCGGCCCGGATCGCCGCCCGGCGCGCGGACCCCGCGGCGGTCGATGCGCTCGAGGGAGCCCTCGCGGCCCGGGCGCTGGCGCACGAACGCCGCGATCGGGCCGGGTACGTCGCCGCCGACGCCGCCTTTCACCGGGGCGTGGTCGTGGCCTCCGGCAACCCGCTGCTGCTGCGGCTCTTCGACGCCGTCGAGGGGGTCATCAACCAGTCCATCGAGGAGACCGCCGTGTTCCCCGAGGATCCCGGCGTGCGCGACGCGCACGCGGCCATCCTCCGGGCGATCCGGGCCGGCGACGCGGACGGCGCCGTGGCCGCGTCCTACGGATTGATCGACGGCGTGAAGGAGTACATGTGAACGTCCTGGAGCTGCGTGAGGTCACCTTCCGGCGCGAGGGGAAGGAGATCCTGCACGGCGTCGGCTTCGCGGTCGGCGCGGGTGAGCACTGGGCGATGCTCGGTCCCAACGGCGCCGGCAAGAGCACCGTGCTCGGCTTCTGCGGCGCCGTCACGCATCCGACGACCGGGAGCGTTCACGTGCTCGGGCACGAGCTCGGGCGGGTCGAGCTGCAGAAGCTCCGGCGCGCCATCGGTCACGTCAATCCCCGGCATCCGCTGCGCTCGCCGCTCACCGTCGCCGAGGTCGTGCTGACCGGCATCACCGGCACCGTCGAGACGCCCAACCGCTGGGAACCCACCGCCGCCGAGCGCGCCCGCGCACACGATCTCATCGACCTGCTCGGCCTCGCCGGGCGCGTCGGCGACCGCTGGCCGACCCTGTCCCAGGGCGAGCGCGGCCGCACGCTCATCGCCCGGGCGCTCATCGGCGAGCCGCGGCTGCTGCTGCTCGACGAGCCGTCGACCGGTCTGGACGTCGCCGCGCGCGAGCAGTTGCTGGACACGATCGCCGTGCTGCCGCGGACGCATCCCGGGCTGACCTCGGTGCTCGTGACGCACCACCTGGAGGAGCTGCCCGAGACGACGACGCACGCGCTGATCCTTGCCGACGGACGCGTGGTTGCCGCGGGCCCGGCGACGGACGTGCTGACGAGCGCGAACATCTCGGCGGCGTTCCGTCACGCGATCGACGTGGACCACCGCGACGGACGGTGGAGCGCCCGGACCGCCCGCCGCGCCTTCGCGCAGTCGTGAGCCGCGGTCGTGAGCCGCAGTCCTGAGTCGCAGTCGTGAGCCGCAGTCCTGAGCCGCGGTCCTGAGCCGCCGATCCGGCGGCGCTCAGGCGGTTGGGCTCTCCCCGGGGTAGTCGCGCACGGCTGAGGCGATGACGACCACGGCGAGCGCCGCGTCGCCGATGCCGTAGCGCCGCAGCGCGGCCTGGTCGAGCTGCTCGACCAGGCCGGACAGCGTGACGAGCTCGGGCACCAGCACCGTCACCGGTGCCTCCGACACGACGAGCTGGCCGGTCGGCGGCAGGTCGGCGTCCTCGACCACGAACGCGTGCGTCCCGTAGACGCGGCTCACCACCGCGGTCACCTCGACGTGGGTGCCCGGTCGCAGCCGCTGCACGGCCGGGGACGGCGGGGCCGTGGGCGCCGGTGCGGGATCGTCGTGGCCGCCGGTACACGCGGACAACGCGAGGGCCAGTCCACACCCCGCTATCGCATAGACAACCCTCACTGGACCAGGTGTACCTTTCACTTACTGTCACCCCTATTGAGCTGCGGCAATACGTAATGTGACGCTCTTCTGTCGCCGTCCCGGGTCAGGTTGCCTAGCGTCCGCCTCCAGGAGCGCGCTCCCGCTCAGCGCTCCAACCGAGGCAAGGAGGCAACACCATGAGCAAAGCGCTGCGCGCAGTCGCGGCGGCCGGCCTGTTCGTCGTCGGAGGCCTGGTGGCGGTGATGGGACCCGCATCGCCGGCCGGTGCCGACACCCAGATCTGTGACACGTACGGGTCCACCACGATCGGCGGCCGGTACGTGGTCATGAACAACAACTGGGGCAACAGCGCCACCCAGTGCATCAACGTGACCGGCACCGGCTTCTCGATCTCGCAGATCAACGCGAACAAGCCGACCAACGGCGCGCCGGCCTCGTATCCGGCGATCTACGTGGGCTGCCACTACTCGAACTGCTCGCCCGGCACCAACCTGCCGATGCAGATCAGCGCGATCAGCACCGCCCAGACCAGTATCACGTACAACTTCGTCAGCGGTGCCACCTATGACGCCGCGTACGACATCTGGCTCGACCCGACGCCCAAGACGAACGGCGTCAACGCGACCGAGATCATGATCTGGTTCAACCGGCAGGGCTCGATCCAGCCCGTCGGCAGCCGGGTCGGCACCGCCACGGTCGCGGGCAAGTCGTGGGAGGTCTGGCAGGGCAACAACGGCGGCAACGACGTGGTCTCCTACGTCTCCCCGTCGGCGATGACCAGCTGGAGCTTCGACGTCAAGAACTTCATCACCGACGTCATCTCCCGCGGCAAGGCCACCAGCTCGTGGTACCTGACCAGCATCCAGGCCGGCTTCGAGCCCTGGATCGGCGGCCAGGGCCTCGCCGTCACCGCGTTCTCCGCGTCGATCAACGGCGGCGGCGGAGGCGGCGGTGGGGGCGGTGGCGGCGGCACGGCCGGCTGCACCGCGACCTACCGCACCATCAACAGCTGGCAGGGCGGCTTCCAGGGCGAGGTGACCGTGCGCAACTCGGGCACGGCCGCGATCTCGGGCTGGAGCACCACCTGGTCGGGCGGCAGCGCCACGATCCAGTCGCTGTGGAACGGGCGGGTCACCTCGAGCTCGCCGGTGACCGTGCGCAACGAGACGTACAACGGCTCCCTGGGGGCCAGCGCCTCGACGACCTACGGCTTCACCGCGAACGGCACCGCGCCGTCGTCGGTGAGCTGCACCACCGCGTAACCCACACCCCGGAAACGGTGCCGGTCCCGCTCCCGCGGCGGGGCCGGCACCGCCGTGAATGCCGCTGGGCGGCCGCCGCGCCGTGACGGGGTTCAGCCGGCCGCGGTGCCCACGAGCTGCCCGATGCCGAAGGTGACCGCCATCGCCAGGGCGCCGCCGACCACGAGCCGGGCGACCGCGCGGCCGACCCCGGCCGAGCCCAGGCGCGCGCTCACCGCCCCGGTCACCGCGAGCGCCAGGACCACGGCCACGACGGTGATCGGGATGCGGGTCTCGGCCGGCGGCAGGAGCATGGCCAGCAGCGGCAGCAGCGCACCGGCGGTGAACGAGACCGCCGACGCCGCGGCCGCCTGCCACGGGCTGGTCAGCGCCTCCGGGTCGATGTGCAGCTCGGCCTCCGCGTGGGCGGCGAATGCGTCGTTCGCGGTGAGCTCCTGCGCCACCAGCCGGGCGGTCGACTCGGTGAGTCCCTTCGCCCGGTAGAGCGCGGTGAGCTCCTCGAACTCCTCCTCGGGGTATTGCTCGAGCTCGCGCCGCTCGGTGGCGAGCAGCGAGCGCTCGCTGTCGCGCTGGGTGCTCACCGACACGTATTCGCCGAGCGCCATCGACACGGCGCCCGCCACGAGCCCGGCCGTCCCCGCGCTGAGGATCGCCACGGTGGAGGTGGTCGCGCTCGCCACGCCCACGACCAGGGCCGCGGTCGACACGATGCCGTCGTTGGCCCCCAGCACCCCGGCGCGCAGCCAGTTCAACCGTCCCGACGCCCCGGCGGTGTGCAGCTCGCCGGGGTGCACGGCCGCGACGATCGCCGCCGGCATGGTCTTCTCGCTCATCGTTGATCACCCACCCGTCAACGACGGTACGACCCCGAATCCGTACGCCGCAACGAAGGCAAGGCTGTGCTTGCCTCCGGCGGAGTCGGGTGAGCCTCCACAGTGGACGCCCAGTGGGCCGTCAGCCCTCGGTGACGATGCCGGCGGCGGGCCGGCGAGGAGCCGGGGGAGGCTCGGTCGTCGGCGGGACGCCCACGCGCAGCACGAGCTGGGGTTGTTCGCGGGTCGGCAGCAGCGTGCGGACCAGCACCCGCGCGCCGGGAATCTCGACCACCTCGCTCATCGGCGATGCCGCGAGCCCCTCGGTCGTCGCCGTCAGCCAGGCCGCGCTGGTGGCCTCGCCCGCGCCGAGCCAGTCCGGCGGCCCGTCCCCGCCCGTCGCGACGACCAGGTACTCGGCGCCGGCGTCGTCGCCGGCACCGGGCAGCAGCTCGGCCTCCGTGCCGAGACCGAAGTCACGCACCGGCACCGGCCGCGGCACCTCGGGCACCACCGTGGCGGGCGGCACCCCGTCGGCGGCCTCGTCGCGGTGGGTCCACTGCCGCAGCTCCTCCGCCGCGCGGGTGTCGTGGGCGGTGATGGTGTGGGCGCCCTGCGCGGCGTACCGCAGATATTCGACGTCCGGCGAGCCCAGCACGTACAGGTGCGCGCGCTCGGCCTCGGCGGCGGCCCGCATCCGGGTGAGGGCCTCGGCCGGGACCCGTGCGTCGGCCGGGAAGGGGCGCCGGTCGGAGTGGCGCCGGCGCATGCTGTCGTACGCCGCGAGGCTCTCGCTCGTCGGCGGCTGCGCCCGGCCGATGACGATCCGGGCGAGCAGCATCGGCCGCCCGGGATCGGGCAGCCGTTCGACGACCGGCTCGTGACCGGCGGCGCACAGCGCCACGCGCGCGTGGTGCAACGCGGCGCCGCAGCTGAGGATCATGAGCCGACCGTGCGGGTCGATGTGCAGCAGCTGGCGGGCGGGATCGGCATGCAGCTCGAGCGCATTGCCGCCGGTCCGCCAGCGCCACGGCTGAGAGTTCAGGATCGACGGGGCGAGCCGTGCGTCCCGCGCCGCCCGGAGCAGGGCCGTGTGCATCGCGCTCCTCCTTCGGCTCCAGGTGTCCGTGGCGCAACGGCTGCCCGATCCCACCGGATCGATGTGCCGAGCTGGTGAAATTCACCCGGCGCCGGCCGGCCCGGGCAGGGCCGGGCCGTGACGCTCACCTCCAACGTCTCACCGCAGCGACTTGGGCACCTCGAGCGGATGCTCGATCGCGTCCCGCGCGGCGAGCGCCGCCATGGCGTCGTGGTAGCCGCGGCGGTCGAGCTCGCCGGCGATGCGGCGCCGCACCATGCCGCTCTCCTCGCGTCCACGCCGCCGCTCGCCGTTGGCCGCGAGCCACGTAGCGGGATGCAGCCGCTTGCGGGCCGTGCCGCCGTGACGGATCGCGGCTGCGTGCAAGGCGATCAGCGCGGCGTAGACGCACGCGATCAGCGCACCCACGATCATCGTGGTCGCCATCCGATTCACCCCCTGGCACTTTGACACTATCGGTCGCCGACGGTGACAGTCAGGGCCGAACGTCCCGTCGGCGGCGTGCCGGCCCTCTCCGGGAACTCGTCGGTCACCCGGGCCGGTCGGAGGCGCCCGCGGTCTCGATCCGGGCATCCGGCCCGGGAAAGACGAGCGCCTCGTGGCCGGTGTCGAGCCAGCGGACCTTGTACGGAGGCGTGCCGTCGTCGCGTCGCACCTCGGTGATGACGCCGATGCGGCGATGGTCGCCCACCCGCGTGCCCTCTTCGATCAGTTTGTCGCCCATCTTCGCCTTCACGACCGCGCTCCCCGAGGTTGATCGGTGGTTCTGGTGACGGAGACTGGTTCCCCCGATGCCGTGGTTCATGCATGGGCGGGCAGACTCGGCGCAGACTGCGGCGGGCCGGGCGGTGACACCGCGATTTCGCGGGTAGCCAGGGGTGGTGACGAGCGCCGCCGAGATCATGACCGCGCCGGCCTGGACGATCGGCTGTGACGCCTCGCTGGACGATGCGCTCGCGCTGCTGGAGCGGCTGTCCATCACGACGATGCCGGTGGTCGACGAGCGCCAGGCCCTGGTCGGGCTGATCAGCGACATGGACCTGCTCCGGGAGCGCACGGGCGGCCTGCGGGCCGTGGCGCGTGGCTGCGCTCCGGCCGTCGTGCGGCCTGGTGCGTGCCGCCGGGTGGCCGAGGTGATGTCGGGCCTGCCGCTGGTGGCCGCACCCGGCACGACGGTCGCGGAGGTCGCCGCGATCATGCTGCAGCAGGGCCTGCGCACGGTGCCCGTCGTCGCCGGCGATCGGGTGGTGGGCGTTGTGAGCCGCGGCGACGTGCTCGCCACCTTGCTGACCGGCACCGCTTGAGGTGCGGGCCGCATTGCCGCCCGATTCGGGACGTTCGGCCTTGCGCGGCAGGCCACGCCCGGCAACGCTGGAACCGAGACCAGGACTCGGCTCGGATTGGAGATGAGTCCAATGCGCACCGCACGGCAGATTCTGGCCGACGCGCGGACGATCGCGGTCGTCGGAGCATCGCGCGATCCCCTCAAAGCGGCGTACTGGGTGCCGAAGATGCTGCAGGAGCAGGGCTGGCGGATCATTCCGATCAACCCGCACGCCGATCGCATCCTCGGGGAGCACGTCTACGGGCGGCTGGCCGACGTCCCGTGGCGCATCGACGTCGTGAACGTGTTCCGGCCGGCCGCGGAGGCGCCCCAGATCGTGCGCGAGGTGGCGGCGTTCGGGGCCCGGGCGGTGTGGCTGCAGCTCGGCATCGAGAGCCCGGAGGCGCGCCGGATCGCCGAGGCGGCCGGGCTGGAGTACGTCGAGGACACCTGCATGGGCATGGAGCGCACGCTGGCGCAGATGGTCGTCGGCGGCATCACCCCGGCGAGCCGCGTCTACCACGGCATCGACCCCGAGCCCGTGCCCGCGGCGCCGGCCCGGCCCGGGATGCACGACGGGATCGCCCAGACACTGCTGCTGCGGCGCCGCGGCGGGCACCGCAATGCTCACCGCCGGGCCCAGCAGCGGCAGGTGCGCTGGCGCACGCATCCCGCCCACAACGCCGACCGGCGCGGGGCGTCCCACGGCGGGTGAGGCGCCGCGATCAGGCGAAATCACACCCGCCGCACCGCGTGCGGCGGGTGTCGTCACGGCCGGGCTGGGCAGGCTCGGCCAAATGACAATGAACGAACAGCAATCTCCCGAGGCGCTCGCGAGCGTGCCGCACTATGAGCTCCCGGAGCTCGGCCCGACGGGATTTCTCACCCTGCGGCGGGATCGGCACAGCATCGATCCGGTCGAGTGGGAGTCGCTGACCTACCTGGACTGGAAGTCGGGCGGTGACACCAACTTCGCCGTGCTCGCCTCCGCCATGGGCGACGACGACCCGCGGGGGTTCTGGGAGCACAACCAGCCGGACAAGGACGGCAAGTGGACCGCCAACGCCCTGCGCACGCCCTCGCTGTGCGACTGGGTGACGTCCGTCGGCGCCCGCTTCGGCCGGGTCCGCGTCATCAAGCTCTGGCCGTCCGTGGACGAGGAGACGGTGGTGCAGCGGCACATGCACCTGGACGACAACAACCGGCTGAACCCGCCGGGCGAGGGCCGGGTGGTGCGCGCCTGGCTGAATCTGACGGATGACCCGGACAGCTACATGGTGCTGCGCGAGGACCGCGACGACCCGGCCACGGAGTACCGCATCCCGCTGCCGCGCGGGGCCCAGTTCGTGGTGGACACCGAGCGCCTCTGGCACGCGGTGTTCCACCCCGGCCCGGAGCCGCGGTACGCCATGATCGCCAGTCTCGAGTCGGGGCCGGCCCTGCAGGAGTGGATCGAGGCGCGGCGGCCCACCCGGGTCGCCGCGCAGTCCGCGTCCCCGGACGGCGAAATTCGGACGGAGACTGAGGCCGGGGCGGTCCAGTAGGAACCGACCCGTCGACGGTCCGGCGGCGCTACCGCATCGCGGCGCCGGACCGTCCTCCGCGCCGGGTGGACACCTGCGCGGTGATGTAGATGCCGACGATGGCGAACAGCAGTTGGATGCCGTGGCGGATCCAGTCGACACCGTTGGTCTTGCCGACACCGATCCAGGTCGCGACCAAGCCGCCCAGGAAGGCGGCGAGGATGCCGACCACCACGGTCGCCAGGACCGAAATATTCTGCCGCCCCGGCAGGATCAACCGTGCCAGCACACCGAGCACGATACCGCCGATGATCGCCCACAGGATCGTCCCGATCATCTCGACCTCCTCAGAGGGCGCGCCTGACGGGCACGCCCGTCGACCCCCAAGCTACCCGCGTCGACGTGTCCCTCTCACGCCGCACGGGCCGATGTGAGATCGGGTGACCGGAAAGGCCATCCGCGAACTCACACCCCAGACGGCCCCGCGTCCGGCCGACCGCTCGTAGCATCGGCTCGTTCCACAAACCTTCCCGCCGAAGCGCTCCCACGCTGACCGGCGTTGGTCGCGTGCGCCCATTTTCTGCCGCGCGGCCGTTGCGAACCGGAGATTTCATGGCTCTGCTCAAGCTGCTCACCGCCGCCGCCGTCGGCACACTCCTCGTCGCCGGCACCGCATCATCGGCCACCGCCGCACCCGCCCGCCGAGGCCCCGTCAAAGCCGGTCACGACCACGCCCTCGTCCTCGGCGACCCGGGCCCCCGCAAACCCGCGAAGCCCGGTGCGCCGCTGCCCAGCGTGAAGGGATCGGTGCCCCTCAAGCGGGACCTCTCGGTGCGCCCGAACCTTCAGTCCCCCTCGAGCGGGGCGACGACCCTGGCCGCGCCGGCCACCGCCAAGGTCGGCCTGCGGGCACTGGTTCTCGGGGTCGACTCCGGCGACTGGGGCGTCGACACGTGGCGCTCGACGCTCGACCGCGTCGGGGCCGCCTACGACGTGCTGCTCACCAAGGACCAGCCGCTGACGGCGGCGTCGCTGCTGCGGTCCGACGGGGCCGGGAAGTACAACGCCATTCTGCTCACCAGCAGTTCGCTGCTGTACAACAGCGGCGGCTCCTACATCAGCGGCCTCGACGGCACCGAATGGAACACCCTGTGGGCGTACGAGCGCGACTACGCCGTGCGCCAGGCCGCCCTCTACACCAGCTACGGCACCTTTCCCGAGAACTACTGCCTGACCTCGTCGAGCGAGACCTCCGTCGGTGACACCGCGCTGCCCGCCTCGCTGACCACGGCCGGCGCCGGTGTCTTCGACACGCTGAAGACGACCGCCAAGGTGCCGATCCTGCAGTCGTACGTGTACAAGACCCGGGTCGCCGCCGGCTGTGCCGCGGATCCGGTCCTCGTCAACGGCTCCGACATCCTCGGCGTGCGCAGCACCTCCACGGACGGCCGGGAGCGCCTCGCCCTCACCTTCACCTCCAACCAGTACCTCACCCAGTCCTTCCTGCTGACCTACGGGATGCTGCGCTGGGCCAGCCGCGGGCTGTTCCTCGGCGAGCAGCGGCACTTCCTCGACGTCGACGTCGACGACTGGTTCAACACCGCCGACCACTACTACCCGGACGGGCACATCGAATCCGACCCGGGCTTCGCGATGTCCGGCCACGAGGCGTACAACGCCAACCAGCGTCAGACGGCACTGCGCACCACCTACCCGCTCGCGTCGGGCCTCACCCTGAACCTCGCGTACAACGGCGGCGACGCGGACCTCACCGCCGGAACGCAGTGCAGCCCGAACGGCGGCGTCAGCACGCTGACCGCTACGAGCCGGTGCCTGGCCACGAAGTTCCGCTGGATCAACCACACGCTGACCCACCCGGAGCTCAACTTCACGGACTACGCCACCAGCAGCAACGAGATCGCCGCCAACCGTACCGTCGCCACCCAGCTCGGCCTGTCGCAGCCGAACGCGATCCTCAAGACCGGGGAGTACTCGGGCCTCGGCGTCTACAACGACAACCCCGACGACGACGTCGACCCGCCGACCGACCACGGGCTCGCCGCCTCCAACCCGCAGTTCCTCGCCGCGGCGAAGGCGCTCGGCGTGCGGTACGTCCACGGCAACATGTCCTTCCCGAGCCACGTGCCGGACTGCTTCAACTGCGGCAAGGTCCACCCGCTCGAGCCCAGCATCACCGTGGTGCCGGACTGGCCGACGAACATCGCGTACCACACGACGACGCCCGCCGAGCAGACCGCCTTCTACAACTCGTTCTACGGACCGTCGGGCAAGTTCCCGTTCTGGCCGACCAACCTGACCTACGCGCAGATGCTCGACGCCGAGGCGAACGTCGCGCTGACGCACCTGGCCACCGGATCGCTCTACACCCACACGTTCCACATCGCCAACCTGCACGACTACGGCTCCGGCCGCACGCTGCTGACCGACTGGCTGGAGCAGGTCCTGGCCAAGTACAGCGCCTACTACACCGTGCCGCTGCTCAGCCCGGACTGGCCGACGCTGGCGGCGTACGCGACCCAGCGCACCGCGCACTTCGCCGAGCTGCGCGGCGGTGTCGACGCCGTCTACGACCCGGCGGCCCACACGATCACGGTCTCCGGCCCGCTCGCCGGATCGGTGACGGTCAGCGGCGCGAGCGGGACCGGCTCGACGACGTACGGCCCGGAGGTGTCCGCCCGGCTGACGCTCGCCGCCGCGACCGCGGTGACCGTCACGGCGAGCCCGCGCTCATGAGGGTGGTGCTGGTGTCGGAAGGCACGTACCCGCAGGCGCTCGGCGGGGTGAGCGTCTGGTGCGACCAGCTCGTGCACGGCCTGCCCGAGCACCGGTGGCAAGCGGTCGCCCTCTGCGTGGACGGCCGGGAGCCGGTGCGGTGGAAGCTGCCGGAGAACCTCGAGCGGGTCGTCACCATTCCGCTGTGGAGTGCCGGTCGCCAACGGCTCCGGCGCCCCGGGCGGGCGACCCGGTCGCTGTTCCACGCCGCGCTGGAGGATTTCATGGTCGCGCTCGTCGCGCCGCCGGACCCCGATCCGCGGCGCGGCGCCGCCCAGCGCCGGCGGTTCCTGCTCGCCCTGCGGGGGCTGCACGAGTACGCGGCGGGCGGCGGGGACATCGGGTCCGCGCTGCGCTCGAACGCGGCCCTGGGCCGCCTGCAGGACCGGTGGGACGATGTCGCCACGATGCTCGGCCGCGGGCATCCGGCGCTGGCGGGGCGGCCGCGCCGGCTCACGCTGGCCGACGCGGCGCAGGCGGTGGCAATGATCGGCTCCATGCTGCGGCCGCTCGCCGTCCCGCCGGTGCGCGCCGACGTGGTGCACTGCGCCATGAACGGGCTGTCGACGCTGGTGGCGATGGCGGCGAAGTGGACGTACGACACGCCCATGCTCATCTCCGAGCACGGCGTCTATCTGCGGGAGCGGTATCTCGAGCAGGTGGGCGGGGACCTGCCGCACGCCGTCGCGGTGCTGCTGCTGAGCTTCCAGCGCAGCCTCGCCGGCGCCGCCTACCAGGTCGCGGACGCGCTGGCCCCGCACTCCGAGTACAACCGGCGCTGGCAGCTTCGCAACGGCGCCGATCCCGATCGCATGTGGACGATGTACAACGGCATCGCGCCCGAGCTGTTTCCGAGCGCCCGGACCGAGCCGGAGGAGCCGACGATCGTCTACGTCGGACGGATCGACCCGCTCAAGGACCTGCACACGCTGATCCGGGCCTTCGCGCTCGTGCGCCGGCGGGTGCCGGACGCGCGGCTGCGCATCTACGGGGCGGCGATCGACCTGCCGTACCGGGACAGCTGCACCGCCCTCATCGAGCGGCTGGACCTCGTGGGAGCGGCGCGGCTGGAGGGCAGCGCGCCCGACGCGGTGGCGGCCTACCACAGCGGCAACGTCGTCGCGCTCACGAGCATCTCGGAGGGGTTCCCGTACTCGGTCATCGAGGCGATGGCGTGCGGCCGGACGATGGTGTGCACGAACGTCGGCGGCGTCTCGGAAGCCGTCGGCGACACCGGGTTCGTGGTCCCGCCGCGCGACCCGGCCGCCGTCGCCGACGCGTGCACGACCCTGCTGCTCGATCCGGACCTGCGCCGGGATCTGGCCGTCCGGGCCCGCCAGCGTGTGCTCGACCGGTTCACCCTGGCCCAGTCGCTGGAGGCGTACGGCAGCCTGTACGAGCGGCTGGCCGCGCCCGCGCTGGACGGGCGGACCCCGGCCGGGGCACTGCGATGACGGTGAGCGAGGTGCGGCCGACGTCGATGGCGTCGGCCGCGCGGGGCTGGGCGACGGCCAGCACGATCGCCCTGCCGATCGTGCGCCCCGCGCCCGTTCCCGACCGCCCGGAGCTCGGCACGGATCCGGTCGAGACGCTCGCCGCCGAGGTGCGCGCCGCCTCCGGCGACGGGCGGTTCGTGGACGGGCTGCACCTGGCCGCGCTGCTGGAGGCGCGGGGCGTCACGGACCGGGCCGCGCGGGTCCGCTACGGCTACCGCGACGTGTTCGAGCTCGCCGAGTCGGTTCGCGTCCGGCTGGACGGCCCCGCGGTCGGTCCGCCGAGCCGGCCGCCGCGGCGGCGGGAGTGGCGCGAGCTGTTCCACGGCGGGCTCTACCTGCTGCCCAGCGTGCTGTTTCCGGCGGTGCTCGCCGCTGTGCCGCGCTCGCCCCTCGCGGCCGTCGTCGTCGCCGGCCTGCTCGGCTGGGTGTGGGCCGGCGGCCTGACCTGGCTGGCGTACCAGCACATCAACCAGGGCGACGACGCCGCCGCGGGCCGGCTGCTGGCTCGCGGGGCCGTGTGCGGCGTCGCGGTGGCCGCGGCCCTCGGGGCGGCCGTCGCGGTGATGAGCGGCGTGGCGGCGGCCGCGCTGCTGGTGCCGGCCGTGACCGCGTACCAGCTCGCCTCGACCGTGCTGGTGTTCTACCGGGCCGAGGCCCGGCTGGTGGCCCTGATGTCGCCCGCGGTCGTGGCCGGCGGCGGGTTCGTGCTCGCCGGCTGGTGGCCGCCGACCCCCGTGATCGCGGCGGCGCTCGCCTGCACCGTGGTGACCTTCGGCGTCGCGCTCCGCCGGGCACTGCGGGCGCCCGGCGACGCGACGCCCGGCCGGCTGCGGCCGCTGATGCGGGGCCGGTGGGGCACGTTCGCGCTGGTCGTGCTCTCGACCGCGCTCCTGGCCGCGCTGGTCCTGCTGCCCCAGGCGCCGCTGCTGGCCCACCACTTCGAGGTGCTGCTCGCGACGCTGCCGCTGGTGGTGTCGATGGGCTTCGTCGAGTGGCGGGCCCGCCGCTTCGGTGAGCGGGCGCGGGAACTGCTGCACGAGGCGTGGGGGCCCGGCGGCTTCCGGCGGCGGCTGTGGTGGCGGCTCGCGCTCGACGTCTGCGCCTGCGGTCTCGTCGCCGCGCTCGCCGGGGCGGTCGTGCTCGCCGGGCTGCGCGAGGCGGGACGTCTCACGCCGGCCGCGCAGGCGATGGCCGCGGCGAGCGTCCTGCTGGCGGGCGCCGTCCTCCTCGTCTTCGTCCTGGCGGCGCACGGCGGCTACGGCCGGCTCTGCGTCGCCCTGGCCGCCGCGCTCGGGGCGCAGGCCGCCGCACCCTTCCTCGGCAGCGTCGCCTTGCTGCTCGTGTTGCTCGCCGTGGCCCTCATTCCGTCCGTGGGTCGCGTTCGGCAGTACCGGTGACGCTCTTACAACGAAAGCAGGCAATCAAGCACATGCATGCGGTCATTCTGGCCGGTGGCAAGGGCGTCAGGCTGCGTCCGTACACCACCACCCTGCCCAAGCCCCTGATGCCGATCGGGGAGCGGCACGCGATCCTGGACATCGTCCTGGAACAGCTGGCGGCCCGGGGCTTCACCTCCGTCACGCTCTCCATCAACCATCTCGGCCCGCTCATCCGCGCGTTCGTCGGCGACGGCTCCCGCTGGGGGCTCGAGATCGGCTACGTCGAGGAGAGCGTGCCGCTGTCGACGGCCGGTCCGCTGTTCCTGGTCAAGGACGAGCTGCCCGAGCACTTCCTGGTCATGAACGGCGACCTGCTCACCGATCTCGACCACGCCGACCTGCTGGCCCAGCACCGCGGCGCGGGGGCGCCGCTGACGATCGCGACGGCGGCGCAGACGACCCGGATGGAGTTCGGCGTCCTCGATGTCGTCGAGGGCCGGGTCGTCGGCTTCACCGAGAAGCCCGCGTATCGCCACCGCGTCTCGATGGGCATCTACGCCATGCCCCGCAAGACCCTGGCGCCCTACCCGCCGGGCCTGGCGCTCGGCTTCGACCGGCTGATCCAGGATCTGCTGCGCCAGGGGGAGTTCCCGCACACGTACGAGTTCGAGGGCGTCTGGCTCGACATCGGCCGTCCCGAGGAGTACGACGAGGCCAACCGCCGCTTCGGCGAGCTCGAGCCGGCCCTGCTGCCCCTGCGTAGCGAGGTGGCGGCATGAGCGGTCCGGAGCGGAGCGGAGGGGCCGCTCATCATGAAACACAGTTTTCTCGTGCCGGCGCCGGAGCTTGCGGAGGTGGCGGCATGAGCGGTCCGGAGCGAAGCGGAGGGGCCGCTCATCATGGGCACAGTTTCCTCGTGCCGGCGCCGGAGCTTGCGGAGGTGGCGGCATGAGCCGGCTGCGGGTGCTGATCTTCGGGGCGTCGGGATTCGTCGGCTCCAGCGTCCGCGAGGCGCTGGCCGCCGATCCGCGGGTCGCGAACCTCAGCTGCCCGCCCCGCGCCCGCCACGACCTCGTCACCGGCAGCGTCGCCGCGCTGACCGCGCTGATCCGCCAGTCGGGCCCCGATGTCGTCGTCAACTGCACCGGCCGGCTCACCGGCACGGCCCTCGACCTGCTGGAGGCCAACACGGTGGCGACCGTCCGGCTCGTCGACGCGGTCACGGCCGCGGCGCCGGGGGCCCGGCTGGTCAGGCTCGGGTCCGCGTCCGAGTACGGCCCGGTCGCCCACGGCACCAGCGTCGGCGAGGACCATCCGTGCGCGCCGGTCGGCGAGTACGGCACGACCCACCTCGCCGCCACCCGCCTGCTGCAGCTGGCGACGGCGGCCGGGCTCGTCGACGGCGTGACGCTGCGCGTGTTCAACCCGATCGGCCCCGGCCTGCACCGCGACAACCTGCTCGGGCGGGCCGCGGTGCTGATCCGCGACGCCCTGGCGGGGGCGGCCGGGCAGGTGCTGCTCGGGCCGCTCAGCGCGTACCGGGACTTCGTGGACGTGCGCGACGTGGCCTCGGCGGTCGTCGCCGCCGCCACCCGGACCGAGCGGGGCTCCGGCGTCGTGAACGTCGGCAGCGGACAGGCCGTGACGGCCCGGGAGGCCGTGCGCCGCCTCGCCGGAGCGGCCGGGTACAGCGGCGCGATCGTCGAGCAGGGCAGCGGCCCGGCCCGCTCGGTCGGCGTCGACTGGATCCGCGCGGACATCGCCCGGGCCGAGGCGGTCCTCGGGTGGGTGCCCACCCACACGATGGCCGAGTCGGTGAAGCAGGTGTGGGCCGCGCTCGACGGCACCGGTCAGTGAACGCCGCGCTCGCGCGCGGTGCCGTGTTTGCCGCCGCGGTCGTCCTCGTCGCGCCCGCGTGCGTCGGATGCGCACCCAGCCATCCCCCGCCGGCGACCGGGGATGGCTGGGTGTACCAGTTGCAGGGCTACGCCGACGGCGGGCTCGCGGCGCTGGCGCGGGCCTCGCAGCGGCTCGCCGTCATCGACCTGGCCCGAGACGCGAACGCGAACTGGTTCCGGCCGGAGGAGATCGCGGGGCTGCGAGCCTCGGGCAAGCGGGTGCTGGCGTACTTCGAGATCGGCAGCCTCGAGCGCTTCCGCCCGGAGTATCCGGGACTGGCCGCCGAGGCCGGCGATCTCCTGCTCAACCGCTGGGAGGACTGGCCGGACGAGTCCTTCGTGCGGTACTGGGACGAGCGATGGTGGGACCGCGTGGTGAAGCCGCGGGTCGACCGGGCCCTGGCCGCCGGGTTCGACGGGGTGTACCTGGACACGCCGCTCGCCTACGAGGAGATCGACCTGCACCTGGTGCCCGGCTGGAACCGCGACCGCCTGGCCGTCGCGATGGTCGGGCTCGTCGACCGGATCTCGCGGTACGCCCGCGGACAACGGCCCGGCTTCTGGATCGTGCCGCAGAACTCCCCGGAGCTGCGCCGCTATCCCGGCTACACCGACGCGATCGACGGCATCGGCATGGAGGAGCTGTTCTACCGCGCCACCGACCGGCCCTGCACCGAGGACTACTGCTCGGAGAACCTCGCCGACGCCCGGGCTCTGCGCGACGCCGGGAAGGTCGTGCTGGCGGTGGACTACGCCCGGCGCCCGGCCGATGTCCACGCCGCCTGCGACCACTACCGCACCGAGGGGTTCCTGGGCACCGTCACCACCCGCGACCTCGACCGGATCGCCGCGCCCTGCGGCTGATCCGCCCACCGGCCAAGGCAACACCGATCAGCATCACTGGAAGGAACACGCATGGCACGCACCATCGGCGTGATCGGGATGGGCTACGTCGGCCTGACCCTCACCGCCGCCCTGGCCCGCAAGGGCTTCACCGTCCACGGCGTCGACGTGCAGCCGGCCGTCGTCGAGGCGCTCAACCGTGGCCGCCCGCACATCTTCGAGCCCGGGGTCGCCGAGGTGTTCGCCGAGCACGCCGGCAGCACCATCCTCGTCGACACGGCGCTGCCCGCCGGCACCGTCGACGCGGCCGTGATCTGCGTATCCACGCCGGTCGACGAGCACTCGCGCCGCCCCGACCTGACCAGCCTCGCCGCCGCGGCCCGCCACGTGGCCGCCTCCTGCGGGCCCCGCACGCTCGTCGTCGTGCGCAGCACCGTGCCCGTGGGCGCGAGCCGGCAGGTGGTCCTGCCGCCGCTGCGGGCCGCCTGGGGCGACGTCCGCCTGGTGATGGCGCCCGAACGCACCATCCAGGGCCAGGCCCTGCGCGAGCTCGTGGAGCTGCCACAGGTCGTCGGCGGTCTCGACGAGGCGAGCCTGGCCGCCGGCCTCGACCTGTTCGGCGACCTCGCCCAGCGCCTCGTGCCCGTCTCCGGGCTGGAGGCCGCCGAGTTGGTGAAGCTGTCGAACAACTGCCACACCGATTTGATCTACGCGTTCGGCAACGAGGTCGCCCTCATCGCCGAGCGGCACGGCGTCGACCCGCTCGAGGTGATCGGCGCGGCCAACCTCGGCTATCCGCGCCCCGACCTGGCCCGGCCCGGGTACGTCGGCGGTGGCTGCCTGTCGAAGGATCCGTACATCATGCTCAGCGACTCCCTCAGCGACTCCGCCGATCGGCCGCCGTTCCTGATCGAGCCGGCCCGCAAGCTCAACGAGTTCCTGCCGGTGCACGTGGCGGGCACCGTCGTGGAGCTCATCCGGCAGGCCCGCGGCACCGCGGAGGGCGCGACGCTGGCGGTGCTCGGCTGGGCCTTCAAGGGCTGGCCGCCCACCGACGACATGCGCGGCACCCCGATCGCCGCGATGATGCCCGTCTTCGCCGCGGCCGGCATCACCGTGCTCGGTCACGACCCGCTCGTGCCCGACAGCGTCATCCGGCAGTACGGCGGCGAGCCCACCAGCATCGACAAGGCCTTCAGCGAGGCCGACGGCGTGCTCGTCATCAACGACCACCCGGACTACCGCGCGATCGAGCCCGCGGCGGTGCTCGGGGCCAGGCGCCCGGCCGTCGTCTTCGACTCGTGGCGCATCCTCGACGAAGGCACGTTGACCGCCGCCGGCATCCGCTACGCCGGCATCGGCTATCTCCCGCAGGGGGTGTCCGCGTGAAGGCACTGCTGCTCGGCGGGGCCGGATTCATCGGCTTCCACCTCGCCAACCGTCTGCTGGACGACGGCCACGACGTGTCCATTGTGGACGACTTCTCGCGCGGCCGCAACGACGCCGACTTCGCCGCGCTCGCCCGCCGGCCGCGCCTCGCCGTCGCGCACGGCGACCTCACGGATCCGGCGACCTGGCGGGCGCTGCCCCGCGGTTGGGACCAGATCTACCTGCTGGCGGCCGTGGTCGGGGTCCGCAACGTCGAGGCCGACCCGGCCCGGGTCGTGCGCGTCAACAGCCTCGCCGTGCTGCACCTGCTGGACTGGATCGCCGCCGGCGAGCACGTCTTCTTCGCCTCGACCAGCGAGGTCTACGCGGGCGCGGTGGACGCGGGCATCGCGCCGGTGCCGACCGGCGAGTCGACACCGGTGACCGTCGGCGACGTGACCGCCCCGCGGTACGCCTACGCCGTCAGCAAGCTACTCGGCGAGACCGCCGTCATCCACGGCGCGCGGGCGGGGGACTTCCGGGCCGTGGTCGGCCGCTTCCACAACGTGTACGGCCCGCGGATGGGCACCGACCACGCCATCCCGGAGCTGACGCTGCGGGCGCTGCGGGGCGATCGCCCGTTGCGGGTGCCGGGCGCCGGGCAGACCCGGGCGTTCTGCTTCGTCGACGACGCGGTCGAGGCGATGGTCCGCCTCATGGCCTGCCCGGAGGCGGACGGCCGGATCGTCCACATCGGCGACGACACCGCCGAGACGGGCATCGCCGACCTCGCCAAGCTGATCCTGCGGCTGACCGGCGCCGACACCGAGATCGAGCCGGCCGCGGGCGCGCCCGGCGCGGTCAACCGCCGCTGCCCCGACCTGACCCGGCTGCGCGCGCTGACCGGCTACCAGCCGACCGTGTCGCTGGAAGAGGGCGTCCGGCGCACCGTCGAGTGGTACCGCCGATGAGCGACCGCATCCCGATCGTCTTCTACTACGGCACCGGCCGCCTTGCGGAGCTGGCCGCCTATCAGCGGGCGGTCCTGCAGCCGGAGTTCTACCGTCCGCCGGAGCTGCAGTCGCTGCGTGGCGCGGGCACCGAACCGCTGGCGTACCTCTCGTTGTCGGAGGACCAGGGGCCGCCCGCGCCGTGGCAGCGCCCGCAGCGCAACCCGGACTGGGGCGGCGCCTTCGTCCACGTCGGCCATCCGGGGTGGCAGGAGCACGTGCTGCGGCAGGCTCGCGATGCCATGAACGCGGGCTTCGCGGGCCTGTTCCTCGACACGCTCAACGTCGAGCTGACGTTCCCGGAGGACGTGCCGCCGCTGCTCGGGCTCGTCGCCGCGCTGCGCCGGGTCGCCGGGTCCGGCTACGTGCTGGCCAACCGCGGGTTCGGCATGCTGCCGCACCTCGCCGAGCACGTCGACGGCATCGTCTTCGAGTCCTTCTCGGCCCGGTGGACCGACGACGGCTACGAACCCTGGCCGGCCGACGTGCTCGAGGACCACGCCCGGGTGGCCGAGGGCCTGCCGCGCGACGGCCTGGATCTGTACGCGCTGGACTACGCGGACACGCCCGGCCTGGCCGACTTCGCGCGCCGCCGGGCGGAGCTGTTCGGCATGGAGTGCGTTATCAGCGACCGCGCACTGTCGCTGGTGTGAGACCCGACCGGGGCCGCGTCACAGCGCGGCCCCGGTCGGGGCGCGCTCTCCCCGCCGCGGCAGAGTCAGGCCGATCGGGACGGCTACCAGGTCAGCCGGGCCGGTTGCGCCGATACCGCCTCGATGTCGGCCGCGGCCGCCAGCAGCAGCCGGTGGCCCAGGTCGCTGAGCGCCCGGGCGGCCGCCAGCTCGTCGCCGATCTCGGGGATGTCGTCGTCGGCCGGGTTGAGCCGGGCGGCTCCGTTGCCGGCCAGCTGGACGCCGTCGTCCGTGCGCAGCGTGGCCTCCGCGGCGGTGTTCCCGTCCTGCTCGCCGATGTTGATGTCGACCGTCCAATGCTTGGCTACCGGCATGATGGCCTCCAGCCTCTCTGCGTGCGCGGCGCGCACTTCTGCGACTCTGCGTGCGCGGCGCGCACTTCTGCGACGCGGCGAGGGTCGGCTACCCCCGGACAGGTCACGTCGCGGCTCTGCCTACCCGGGAACCGGCGCCGTATACGGGGCCGGCGGTCCCTCGTCGCCGGCCGGTCCCTCGCCCGGCCCGCCCGCGGCCGTGCGCCGGTCGGCCCCGCGCTCCGGGACGATGGCCACTGTGCAGTCGGCGTGCTCGGTGAACGCCTGGTTCGCCGGCCCGAGCCGCGGCGGCTCCGGCGGCCGGTGGCCGTGGCGGCCCAGCACCAGCAGCGCCGCGCCGGTCGCCGCGTGCCGGAGCCCGGTGATCGCGTCGCCGCCGAACACGGCCCGCTTGACCGCCACGCGCGGATGGCCGGCGGCGAACGGGCCGACCTCGCGGGCCAGCAGCTCCAGCGCGGCCGGCTCGACGGCGAAGTGTGTCTCCAGGTGCTCCTCGTCGAACCAGAAGTCGCCGGGCCACCGATCCTCGACGTGGACGGCCGCGACCGGCAGCTGGTGCCGCTGCGCGTGGCCGAAGCCGAACCGGATCGCCGCCGACGAGCCGGGCGAACCGTCGACCCCGATCACGACGTGGCCGGCGAACGGGGCGACCCCGTGCTCCGGGGGCGGCCGGACGATCACGACCGGGCATCTCGCCCCTGCGGCGACCTGGCCGCCGCGGGCCCGGTGGTGGCGGCGGGTGACGTCGTGGCCGCCGAGGACCAGCAGGTCGACGCGTTCGCTGAGCTCCACCAGCGCCGCGGGCACGTCGCCGAGCGGCAGCTCGACGGTCACGTTGCCGCCGCCGAGCAACTGCCGGCACCACTCCACCCGGCGCACGAGGTCCGGCTGGGCGCGGCGCAGCGTCTCGAGATCCGGGACGGCGGCCGGTGGGTCCCCGTGGTCGCGGGCGTAGCAGAGCGTCATCCGGGCGCCGGAGGTGATGGCCTCCTCGGTCGCCCAGGCCAGCGCCGCCAGTCCGGCCGGGCTGAGGCCGACGCCGACGCCGACCCGGCCGCACGCTTGGCCGCGTGCCGGCTGGGCGGGCTCCGCGATCATCATGGCGATCATCTCCTCGCGCCTGTCTGCGGCATCCGTTCTCCAGCATCCGCCCGGCCGTCGCCTCACCCGGCCGCGCGGCGGGCGACGAGCACCGGGCAGTCCGCGTGGTGGAGCACCTGGTGGGCGACCGAGCCGAGCAGCATGCCCTCGAAGCCGCCGCGGCCGCGGGCGCCGATGACGAACATGAGCGCGTCGCGGGCGGCCTCCAGCATCACCGGTACGGACGGGCAGTGCGCGACGCGTGGCACGACCGGCACGTCCGGGTACTTGACCCGCCACGGCCCCAGCTCGGCGGCGAGCTCGCGCCCGGCGGCCGCGGCCCGCCCGGCCGGGTCGGGGGAGCGGCCCCAGCGGTGCCCCGGCTCGTGCCAGGTGCGCAGGGCGTGCAGCGCAACGCCCCGGGCCGCGGCCTCGGCGAATCCGAGGCCCAGCCCGTAGTCGGCGTCGTGCGAGCCGTCCACCGCGACGACGATCGGCTCGCGGGACGGCAGTGGCGACTCCGGACCGGCCCACCGCTCGGCGTGGTGCACGACGAGCACCGGGCAGTGCGCGTGCGCGGCCAGATGCAGCCCGACCGAGC
The DNA here is from genome assembly GCF_040300725.1 of Dactylosporangium sp. NPDC000244. NCBI lineage: Bacteria > Bacillati > Actinomycetota > Actinomycetes > Micromonosporales > Micromonosporaceae > Dactylosporangium > Dactylosporangium sp. NPDC000244. The sequence goes on along the minus strand of NZ_JBEPEH010000045.1, from coordinate 16,501 downwards.
CGACGAGCAGCGAGTGGAAGCCCCCGCTGCCGCGGCTGCCGACGACCACGAGGCTCGCGGTGTGCGACTGCTCCACGAGCACCCGCGCCGGTTCGCCGTGCCAGGTGCCGGTGGCCACCTCCAGGCCGGGCTGCCAGCGGCGGATCTCGGCGGCGGCGTCGAGGGCGAGGTCGCGCTCGTCGCTGACGTCCTCGTACGGGCCGTACACCTCCAGGGCGTGCACGACGCGCAGCGACCGGCCGAGCCGCATCGCCTCGTCGGCGGCCCAGCGCACGGCCCCGAACGCGGCGGGCGACCCGTCGACGCCCACGATCACTGGGTGGCGCACGGCGGTCATGGCGTCCTCCCGGTCGGTCCAAGGGACGGTTGGTTCCCCCTCCACGCTGGCACGACCGGCGGCCCGACGGCAGGGCGACGGCGCGCGGGACCCGGGCGTCAGGCCGGGCTGATGTGCGCGGCGATGACGCGCCAGCCCAGCCCGGCGTCGCGCACCCACGTGCGGGTGTAGCGCAGCCGGGCGTCGAACGGCTCGCCCTCGTAGGTGCCGGTGACGGTACCGAGGAAGAACGTGACGCCGACGTCGCCGGCGAGCAGCACGTCGAGCTCCTCCTCCACGAGCCCGGTGACGACGGAGGTGCCGCTGCGGTGCGCGGCCAGGTCGTCCTGCTTCGTGACCTTCCCGCCGTCGGGTCCGATGGCGATGAGCCGGTCGTCCAGCAGGTCGTCGAGCGCGGCGGCGTCACCGGCGCGCTGGGCCGCCTGGAGCCGGCGCTCGGCGGCCAGCAGGTCCTCCGCAGGGGGCAGAGCCATGACTCCTCCTCGATCCGGGCACGTTGCCCTGGCAGACGGCGTGGATTCGATGAACCGTAGAGGGGAACGGCCTGCACGTGCCAACCGGGTACGCGAAGGGAGACCGAACCATGACACGGTCCGGACCTGATGCCTACAACCATGCCCTGCACACCGCCAACATCTGGCTCGCCGGCGTCTCCGACGCGCTCGACACCGGCGATCGGCGCTTCGCACAGCGCGCGTTGCGAGCCTGGCTGCACACCGTGCGCGACCGGCTTCCCGCCGAGGCGGCCGTCAAGTTCGGCGCGCAGCTGCCCGAGCTCCTGCGCGGTGTGTACTACGACGGCTGGGACGTGTGCCACGTTCCGGTGAAGTACGGGGTCGAGCGGTACGTCGAGCGCTTCGCCGCCCAGGCAGGTGTCCCGGCGACCCAGGTTCCTGCGCTCGCCTCCACGATCACCCGCGCCGTCGCCGAGCACATGACGCCGGAGCAGGTGTCGAAGATCCTGGGCGAGCTCCCGGCCGACCTGCGCGCGACCGTCGCGGGGACGACCGCCGCGGGCCGGACGGCCGCCGAGACACCGCAGTCGCCGGAGCCGCCCGACCGCACGGCCCGCATCGAGGAGCAGGTCGGCAACCTCACCGCGGCGGTGCGGGCCCTGGCCCGGGGGCTGGAGGATGACCAGCGCACCGGAGCCGGCGTGGATCAGCGCCAGGTCAACCGGGCCGCTCGTCTCGCCGACGAGATCCTGCTCGGTGCCACCAGGAGCGGATGAGTGAGGACGGCGCGCGGCGGCGACCCCGCCCGGATCGCCGCTGTCACACGTCGATGACGTCGCGCGGCGGGCGGCGCGGGCTCGCCGGTGGCGGCACCGGGTTCACGTCGACCCCGGCCCGCAGCACCAGCTGCGGCCGCGCGGGCGGGTCGATGAGAGTGCCGAGCAGGGCCCGCGCCCCGAGCTTCTCGACCACGTCGCTCATCGGGGACATCACCAGCCCCTCGGCGGTCGCGGCCAGCCAGACCGCGCTGGCCGCCTCGCCGGCGACGAGCCAGTCGAGGGGCCGGTCGCCCTCGGTGGCCACCACGAAGTATGAGGCCCAGCGGTCGTCCCCGGGGCCGGGCGGGAGCGTGGCCTCCTCGCCGAGCGCGAAGTCGCGCAGTGGCACGGGCCGGGCGGCTCGTGCCACCACAGTGTCGGCCGGCACGCCGTCGCCGGTGCCCGGGTCGCGATGCGTCCATGCCCGCTGCTCGGCCACGGGGAGCTCGTCCCCGGCATCGATGGCCTGCGCGCGCTCGGCGGTGTGCCGCAGGAGGTCGAGATCGTCGGGCTCGATGCGGTACAGCGACGCGTGCTCGGCATCGGCCGTGGCCTCCAGCGCCGCGATGGTCTCGGCCGGCACCGGGACCGCCGCACGGAACGGCCGCCGGTCCGTGCGGCGGCAGCGCATGCTCTCGTACCTGACGAGGTCGTCGCGGGTGACCGGGTGCGGCTCACGGGCCCGGACGCGGGCGAGCAGCAACGGCCGGCGCCTGTCCGGCAGCCGCTGGACCACGGGCTCGTGGCCGGCCGCCGCCAATGCCACGCGGGCATGGTGCAGCGCCGCGCCGCAGCTGAGCGTCAGCAGCCGCCGGCGCGGGTCGATCGAGCCGACCTGGCGCGACAGGTCGGCGTGCAGCTCGAGCACGTCCCCGCCGAGATGCCATCGCCACGGCTGGGTGTTCAGCAGCGACGGCGCCCGGCCGGCCTCCTCGGCGGCTCGGCGCAGCACGCCCGCCGCCCGCTGCCGTGCGGCATCCCTCGGCTGTCGGTCCATCGGCTGGCGCCCTTCGTCGTCGTGACGGGCTTCCATTGCCGTGACCTACCCGGCACCGGGGGACCTACGCCCGCAGTTCGCCCCCCTTCGGCCTGGTTGATCGGGCGTCGCGCGGGTAGGCACCCGAATTCGTCAGATGCCGACGATCAGGAGGTGCTGGGTCATGACGACAACAGCGCAGACGCGCGCCCGGAGTGGTGCCGGGACGCGGACGAAGGCCACGACCGGGAAGAAGGCCGCCGAGGCGACCGTGACGCAGCCCCCGACCCAGACCGCGACCCGGACCGCGACCCAGACCGAGACCGAGCGGCCCGGCAAGGCACGAGCGGCCACCAAGACCGGCCGCACGGCGCCGAAGGCGCAGCGGCCCGCCAAGGAGACCGCCGAGGCCCCGCACCCGTCCGGGTCGCAGCTGGTGACCTGGCAGGACGTACCGGTGCCGCACCTCAAGATGCCCGTCGTGCACATCGAACACCCCACCGAGTGGTCCGTGGCCGAACGCGCCCGGTGGACGGCCGGTGCGCTCAAGTCGGCCGTCGGTGAGCCCAGGCCGTCACGGCTGCTGTACTACGGCGGCGTCGGCGCCCTGGCGGCGTTCGGCGTCCTGGAATGGCCGGTCGCGCTCGCGGCCGCGGCGGGGGTGTGGGTGGCGACGCATCAGCGCCGTGCCACCGTCGCCGGGTGATGGGTCGATCCCCGAACCGGTCGTCCCGGGGCCGGCGGAAGGCGTGGGCCCGGGACGGCCTGGCACATATCGAGATTCGAGGCGCCCGGCGGGGCGCGGTCACGGCGGAGCACGGCCGGCTCATCGAGCGGGCCGTCGGGGCCGTGCACGGCGTGGACTGGGCCGCGTGGAACGCGGCGCTCGGCCGGGTCCTCGTCAGCTACGACGAGAACGGTCCCAGCCTCGATGAGCTCATCGAGGCCGTGGCGGACGTCGAGTCCGAGACGAGCCCCGACGCCGCCGCGGAGGAGCTGGACGCGGAGACCCGGCAGCGGATCACGCTCGCCGCCGACGTCGTGGGCGTCGCCGGATCGGTCGTGGCGCGCCAACTCCGGCTGCCCGCTGCCGCGCGCGAGCTGACCGCGATTGTGACGTTGGCCGACCATCTCCCCGCGGTGCGGGCGTGGTTGCGGCGGTCGCTCGGCCGGCACGAGGCCGACCTGCTGATCTCGGCCCTGAACGCGCTCATCAACGCCGCCGGGCAGGCGGAGCTGTCGCTGCTCGCGGACGCGGGGCTGCGCACGGTCCTGCTGCGGGAGATGGCGGCGCAGCGCGACACGTGGCAGCGCCGCTCGCCCAGGCTGGCGGCGAACGCGACCGCCGCGCGGGCCGACCGGCATGAGGACGGCCGCCCGGCGGAGCTGCCGGACGGCCCGGTCGAGCGGTACACCCGGCGCGTCAGCACCCTGACACTGCTGGTCGCCGCCGCGGCCACCCAGCTGCCGGCGGGACTGCGCCGCGCATCGCGTCTGCTCATGGCCGGGTCGCCGGCTCCCGTGCACGCCGGGCGTGAGGCCTTCGCGGGCGGCCTCGGCCGGCTGCTCGCCCAGCGCGGCGTCCTGGTTCGCGACCGTGCCGCGCTGCGCCGCCTCGACCGGATCGACACGGTGGTCATCGACGCCGCCGTGCTGACCGGCGGCCGGCGGGTCATCACCCACGTGGTACCGGTCCACGGATCGGTCGAGGCCGCGTGGGAGGCCGCCGCGCGTCTGTTCGCCGACGGTGCTTCGCCGCCCGTGGCCGGAGCCGACGGCTGGGCCCTCACCGAGGCGCGGCACGCCGATGCCGCGATCCCCGAGGCGGTCCTGGCCGACGCCCGATCCCATGACGGGCACCGGGGGACGCTGTACGCGCTGACCCGTGACGGGGGGCTCGTCGCCGTCGTGCTGGCGGAGCCGGCCCTGGACCCGATGACCGCCGCCGTGATCGCCGCCGGGCGCAAGGTGGGCTCCGTCCTGATCGCCGGGGCGGGCAGCGCGACCTGGGCCGGCATCCGCGGGCGGGTGCCGGCCGACGGCCGGGTGCCCGGCGGCTCGCGCCTCGCCGCGTCGATCCGGGCGCTGCAGGCCGACGGGCACGCCGTGGCGCTGGTCGCGGGGAGCAACGACGCCGCGCTCGCGGCGGCGGACTGCGGCTTCGGCGTGCTGCGGGAGGACCGGCGGCCGCCGTGGGGCGCCCACCTGATGGGCGGACCCGGGCTGGAGACGGCCTGGCTGATGCTCGAGGCGGCGTCGGTGGCGCGTGCGGTGAGCCGCCGCGGCACGCGCGTCGCCGTGCAGGGAACGGCCGCCGGGGCGCTGCTGGGCCTGATGGAGACCGGGGAGCGGGGCGCGCGCCGCACGTCGATCGCCACCGCGGCCGCCCAGGTGGCCAACGTGGTCGCGGGCGCGTGGTCGGCCCGGGGCCTGGCCCGCCGGACGCCGCCCGTCGCGGCCGCGGACGTCGCCTGGCACGCGCTGCCGATCGGCGAGGCGCTGCGGTTGCTCGGTACGGCCCCCCACGGCATCGACGACGAGGAGGCCCTGCGCCGCCGGAGAGCCCGCGACGGGGGAGCGGCACCGGACGCACCGGCCGAGCGCGGAGTGCTCGGGACCATCGCCGGGGAGCTGGACACCCCGCTGACGCTGCCGCTCGCCGCCGGGGCCGGGGTGTCGGCCGTCACCGGTGCGAAGAGCGACGCGGCGCTGGTCATCGCGGTGATCCTGGCCAGCGCGGTGCTGTCCGGCGTTCAGGACGTGGCGGCGCGCCGGGCGCTGCGGCGGCTCGTGACCGAGGCCGCACCGGCGGTACGGCTGCGCCGGGGCGGCATCGAGCGGGTCGGGGTGCTCGACGACCTCGTGCCCGGCGACGTCGTCCTGCTGGAGCCGGGCGACGCCGTGCCGGCGGACTGCCGCCTGCTCGAGTGCGCCGGGCTGGAGATGGACGAGTCACCGCTGACGGGCGAGTCCATGCCGATGAAGAAGGACGTCGCGGCGACGCGGGCGGCCACGATCGCCGAACGCACCAGCATGGTGTACGCGGGCACGACCGTCGCGGCCGGCACGGCGGCCGGGGTCGTGGTGGCGATCGGCCCGGACACCGAGGCGGGCCGCAACGCGCTCCTCGCGCTGCAGCAGTCGCCGAGAAGCGGTGTCCAGCAACGGCTGCGCGAGCTGACCAAGGCGTCGCTGCCCGCGGCCGGGGCGGCCGCGGTCGCGCTGCTGGCCACCGGCGTGGTGCGGGGGCGGCTGTCCGAATCGGTCGGCAACGCGGTCGCCCTCGCGGTGTCGGCGCTGCCCGAGGGGCTGCCGTTCATCGCGACCGCCGCCGAGCTCAGCGCCAGCCGCCGGTTGGGCCGGCGCAACATCCTGGTCCGCGATCCCCGCTCGATGGAGGCGCTCGGCCGGGCCGACGTGATCTGCTTCGACAAGACCGGCACGCTCACCGAGGGACGCATCGCCCTGCGCAGCGTGTCCGACGGCCGGGTCCACGTGCCGCTGGACCGGCTCACCGCACGGCACCGCGAGGTCCTCGCCGCGGCGCTGCGGGCGAGCCCCGCGCCGAGCCCGAACGAGTCCCTGCCGCACCCGACCGACCGGGCGGTGGTGGTCGGGGCGGAGGCGGCCGGCGTCACCACCGGCGAGGCTGCCGACGGCTGGACCCCGGTGCGCGAGCTGCCCTTCGAGCCGGTCCGCGGGTTTCACGCCGTGCTGGGCGCGGCGGGCGGCAGCCAGGTGATCAGCGTCAAGGGCGCGCCGGAGGTCACGGTGCCACGCTGCGTGACCTGGTGGGCCGACGGGGAGCTGCGGACCCTGACGCCGGAGGACCGGCGGGAGATCGAGGCCGAGATCGACCGGATGGCCCGGCAGGGGCTGCGGGTGCTGGCGATCGCGGAACGCGCGGCGTCGGCCCAGGGCGGCCTCGACGACGAGCGCGTCGAGCGCATGCGGTTTCTGGGCCTGCTCGGCCTGGCGGACCCGATCCGGCCCAGCGCGGGCGAGGCGGTCGACCGGCTGCGCGGCGCGGGCATCCGGGTGCTGATGCTGACCGGCGACCATCCGAGCACGGCGGCGGCGATCGCCGCCGAGCTCGACCTGCTCGACGGCGGTACCGTCGTCACCGGGCCGGAGCTGGACGACGCCGAAGGCGATGCCGCCGTCGACGCGCTGGTCGCCAAGGCGTCGGTCTTCGCCCGGGTGAGCCCGGCCCACAAGGTCGCCGTGGTCCAGGCGCTGCACCGCGCCGGTCGCAGTGTCGCGGTCACCGGCGACGGCGCCAACGACGCGCCCGCCATCCGGCTCGCCGATGCCGGGATCGCGCTCGGCGAGCAGGCGACCGCCGCGGCTCGGCACGCGGCGGACCTGATCGTCCTCGACGGGCAGATCGAGACCATCGTCGACGGGGTCGTGGAGGGGCGCGCGATGTGGGCGTCGGTCCGCGAGTCCCTGGCGTTGCTGCTCGGCGGCAATCTCGGCGAGATCCTGTTCACCGTCGGCGGGTCGCTCGTCTCGGCGACGCCGCCGCTCAACGCCCGGCAGATCCTCTTCGTCAACCTGATGACCGACCTGCTGCCCGCGATCACGGTCGCCGCGCGCCCGCCGCGGCGTGTCGACCCGGACCAGCTGGTCCGGGAGGGGCCGGATGCCTCGCTGGGCCGGGCGCTCGTCAGCACCGTGTTCCGCCGCGCGGTCGCGACGTCCGCGGCGACCGCGGGCGCCTGGCTGGCGGCCAAGGCGACCGGGTCGGACGTCCGCGCCAGCACGGTGGCGCTCGCCTCCCTCGTCGGCGCGCAGCTGGGCCAGACCGCCCTGCTGTCCCGCGGCGACCCCGTCGTGCTCGGCGCCGCCGGCGTGTCCGCGGCCGCGCTGGTCGGCGTGGTCCAGACCCCGGGCCTGAGCCAGTTCTTCGGGTGCCGGCCGCTGGGGCCGGTCGCGTGGGGCATCGTGCTCGCCGCGACTGCCGCCGGCATGACCCTCGGCGCGCTGCCACTGCCGATACCGTTGCCGGCGAGCCGGGATGAGTGAGCACTCTTTTATGCCATCGGGTGGCTGGCGGGCATCGCGTCGATCGTGGCGGAGGCATCGCTCGGCACCCGCGGTGACTCCGCGAGCGGTATCTCGACGTGCAGCGTCGTGCCCTGGCCCGGCGGGCTCGTCACGCTCAGGCGGCCGCCCAGCGCCTCGACGCGGTCGCGCAGCCCGACGAGTCCCGTGCCGGCTTTCGGATCGGCCGCGCCGACGCCGTCGTCGCGCACGATCACCCGCACGCGCCGCTGGTCGGCCGCCACCGTGACACAGGCGTGCGATCCCTGGGCATGCTTGGCGATGTTGGTCAGCGCCTCGGAGACCACGTAGTACACCGCGATCTCCACCGGCTCGGGCAGCCGCCGCTCGACGCGCAGGTCGAGCTCGACCGGCACGGCACTGCGCCGGGCCAGCGTTCGCAGGACCGGCCCGATCCCGCCCTGGACCAGCAGAGCCGGGTGGATGCCCCGGGCCAGGTCGGAGAGGCTCTGGTGGATCTCGGTGAGGGAATGCACGGTTTCGGCCAGCAGCTGCCGGGCCGAGGCCGTGTCCCGCACGGTGCCCTCGGCGAGCCGCAGATGCAGGGCCAGCGAGATGATGCGCTGCTGCGCGCCGTCGTGCAGGTCCCGCTCGATGCGGCGCCGGGCCTCGTCCGCGGCGGTGACCAGCCGCGAGCGGGACGCGGCGAGCGCGGCGCGGGTCTCGGCGTTGGCGATGGCGGTGGCCACCAGTTCGGTGAAGGCCCGCAGGCGCGCCTCCGCGTCGGCCGGTACCGCAATCTGCTGGTGCGACATGACGACCGCGACGCCCCACAGCTTCCGTTCGACCACGATCGGCACCCCCACGCCGCGGTGCACGCCAATCCGCCGCATCTGCTCGGCGGTCGGCCCATGTACGGCGTCGTAGTCGACCTGGACGGGGTTGGCCGTGCGCGCGATGGTGGCGACGACGCTCTCGGCGCCGACCGACTGGTTCGGGCGACTCGGCAGCAGGGAGCCGTTCTCGTCGCGTTCGGAGACGACGAGCGCCTCGCCGTGCGGCTGGTAGCGGATCAGGGCGGTGCGGAAGCCCGCGAACAGATGGTGCAGTTCCGCGGTCACCGCCGTGAAGACGTGGGCCGGCGGCTCGCCGGTGGCGACCAGCGTCGCCACCCGCCGCAACGCCGTCTGCTCCGTCAGCAGGGCCTCGGTCCTCGCTTGACTGCCGCGCAGCGTGCTGAGGAGGTGCTCGCGGTCCAGCGCGGTGCGCAGCACCACCTCCAGCGGTCCGCGGAGATGGTTGCGGAACCGGCGGCACGTGGCCGGCGGGGTGTCGGCGGCCAGCCTCAGCCGGGCGATCGGGTGGGATTCGTCGCCGATGGCGATCACGAAGTCACCCGCATTCGCGTCGGCGGGCCCGGCGTCGGCGAGCGCGAGCGAGGCGGAGGACAGCCGGAGCCGGTCCGTGAGGAAGCGCGACGCCGCCTGGAGGCCGCCGGCGAGGTCGTTGCGGAGAAAGATCTGCGCCACTCCGGCCGTGATCTGTGCCTCGGCCGCCCGTCGCCGGGCATCCTCGGCGCTGGCCCGGGCCACGCTCGCCAGCCCGCTGCCGAAGAGCGCCAGCACGGCGAAGATCACAAGCTGGGTGAGGTCCTGGCCGGCGGTCAGGTTCAGGCCGGCCGGCGGGATGTAGAAGTAGTTGTAGACGATGGTACTGAGCAGCGCCGTGGCGATGCCCAGCGGCGCGCCCCACACGCTCGTGATGGCCAGCACGCCGAGCATGTAGACGACCGCCTTCGGCGGGGCCTCCGGCGACGCGGACCGCAGCAGGCCCACCAGGAAGGTCTCCAGGCCGATGACCACGACCGCGGTGAGCACCCCGATCGGTATCGGCGGCGGCTTCGCGGGCAGCAGCCAGGCCATCAGCCGCTGGGCGATGGCCGCCCTCAGCCCTCGGCGATCCGGCGACGAGGAGGTCCCGCCTGCTGGCACGCTCGATCGGCACAGGTCGCATTCACCCACTAGTCGACGGTTCGTCCTCCGGGGCGAGGAGACCATCACCCGCGGCGGGTGAGATGCGGCGGGCGGTAGCCGGCGAGCACCCGTCCGCGCATCGGTCACGCCGGGCGGGCGACCTTGTCGGCGACCACCTCGACGACCTCGGCGGCGGGCCGGCGCGGCGATCGGGGCAGGGCCGCGGCGGAGGCCGGGATCCCGATCCGGATGCCGATCGCGGGATAGCCGACTCCGCCGAGCATCCGCCGCAGCGTCCCCCGGGCCACCTCGTTCTCGACCAGGTCGCTCATCGCCGACGTGGCCAGGTGCTCGGCGGTCGCGGTCAGCAGGACGGCGGAGAGGGTGACGCCCGCGGTGAGCCAGTCCAGGGGACCGTCGCCGTCGGTGACCACCACGCCGTAGCGCGCCTGCCGGTCGGTCACGTCCATGCGGCTGGAGATGCTCGCCGCGGTGCCGGCGGCGATGAAGTCGCGCACCGGGACCGGCCGCGCGCCCACCGGCGCGAGCGTGTCGATCGGGACGCCGTCGCAGCCCTCGCCCGGCGCGCGGATCCAGTCGGCGAGCTCGGCGCGGTACCGCGGATCGGACAGCTGCGCGTCGGCCGCCTCGCCCGCGGCCACCGCCAGGTCGGTGAGGTTCCGGGCCCACACCATCTGCAGGCGGGCGTCGGTGCGCTGCGCGGCCCGGCACAGCCGCTCGATCACCTCGTCCGGCACGGGCCGGTCGGCGAACGGGCGCCGGTCGGACCGGCGGGAGCGGATGGCCCGCCGCATCCGCTCGACGCGCGGCGAGGGCTCGGCGGCGCCGCGGTACCGCACGACGGCGAGCAGGTCCGGGTCGTCGTCGTGTGGCTGGGAGTAGACCTCGAACTCCACCCCGTCGGCCGCGAGCGTCACGCAGGCGTGGTGCAGCGCGGCTCCGCAGCTGAGCACGAGCAGCCGTCCGGTGGGGTCGAGGGTGGCCAGGCGGCGCCGCCGGTCGGCGTACAGCAGCGCCGCGTCGTGAACGATGCGCCAGCGCCACGGCTGGGTGTTGAGGACCGACGGCGCGTGCAGGGCAGCCGCCGCGGCTCGGGCGAGCTCCCGGCCGACCGGGCCGACCTGATAGGTGGTGGCGGGGCCGGATGGGTGTGCGGACATGGCGTTCTCCCTCGGAATGGTCGGGCCGATGCACCCTCTGCCCATTCCGGGCCGGGTTCATCGCGGCCCGGGCGACAGGACGAAGGACGCCGCGCGGGGGCATTGTGGAGGTAATGGCCGCAGGTTGACTGGAGGTGCGGTATGTCAACGTTGACAACCCCGACGACCTGGACTTTCGAGGCATTCACCGCCGCGGTGGGCGATGCCGTCTGGGCGCCGTCGATTCACAACAGTCAGCCGTGGCGGTTCCGGTGGACGAACGACGGGGCGTACGTCCTGCTCGACGAGCGCCGCCGGCTCGCCGTCTGCGACGCGGACGGCCGGATGGCGCGCATCTCGTGCGGTGCGGCCGCCTACAACATGCGGCTCGGATTGGCCGTCTCCGGACTGCCGGCCCGGCACCGGTTCGTGTCCGGGAGTGCCTTGCTGTATTTGTGGCCGGCGCAACCGCGGCCGCCGACGCCGATGGAGCGCCGGCTGCACTGGCAGATCACCCGCCGGCACACCAACCGGGGTCCGTTCGCGGACACCCCCGTCAGCCCGGGCCTGCCGCAGCAGCTGGCCGACGCGGCCCGGCGCGAGGGCGGCTGGCTCGACTTCGTGGCCGGTGAGCGGGCGCTCACCGCGCTGGCCGAACTGATCCGCATCGCGGACGCCGAGCTGCGGGCCAACTCGGAGTACGGGGCGGAGCTGCGCGCCTGGACCATCTGCGCGAACCACGCCGTCGAGGGGATCGGGCCCTACGCGGCCGGCGCCGCACCGCATCCGGCCGAGATCCTGACCCGGCGTGACTACGGCGGCCCCGGCCGCGAGGTGACCCGCGACCTGTCCCGCCATCCGGTCGTGGCGGTGTTGGGCGTGCTCGGCGACGGTCCCGAAGACGCGATCCGGGTGGGGATGGCGCTGCAGTGCGTGCTGCTCACCGCCGCGGACCTCGGGCTGGCGACCGCGATGTACTCCCAGCCGATCGAGGTGCCGGCCACCCGTGAGCGGATCCGCCGGGCCATCGACCGGATCCACGACCCGCAGCTGGTCCTGCGGTTCGGGTACGCGCCGACGACCTGCTACACGAACCGGCGCCCGGTCACCGACGTCATCGACGCGTGATCCCTGGCCTCGAGTCGGGCATCGCATCTGGCATCGAGCCGGGCATCGCGTTCGACTCCGAGTTCACCTCCGGCACGCGGGCGCCGCACCGCCTCACCGGTGCGACGCTTGCCGTAGCCGGGCCGGCGAGAACGAGGGCGGGAGGCGGTGCGGTGCGACGCTACCGGGTGATCGACCGCATCGACGAGACCGCGGACACCGCGACCCTGGCGCTGGAACCGGTCGACGAGCCGCTGCCGGTGTTCCGGCCGGGTCAGTTCGCGACGCTGTACGCGTCCGGCGTCGGCGAGGTGCCGATCGCCGTCTCCGGGCGGCACGGCACCGGCGGCCTGCTGCACACCGTGCGAGCCGCCGGTGCCACGGGCGCGGTGCTGCGCGCGGCCGGGCCGGGCCGGGTGCTGGGCGTGCGCGGCCCCTTCGGCCGGGGCTGGGTGCTGCCGGCGCCGTGGGATGCCGATCTGGTCATCGTCGCCGGTGGCCTCGGGCTGGCGCCGCTGCGGCCGGTAGTGGGGCACGCCGCCGCCCACCGTGCCCGCTACGGGCGGGTGGCGGTGCTGATCGGCGCGCGAACGCCGGAGGACCTGGTGTTCGCGGACGAGTACGACCAGTGGCGGGCCGAGCGCATCGACGTGCTGACGACCGTCGAGCGGGCCGGAGCCGGGTGGACGGGGCGGGTCGGCGTCGTCACCGATCTCCTCCCGCTGCTGCGCGGCGACCCCGCGCGCACCGTCGCGTTCGTCTGCGGGCCCGGGGCGATGATGCGCCGCGCCGCGCGCGGGCTCGTCGACCGCGGCGTGGCCGAGCGGTGGGTGTCGCCGCTGCTGCCGCCGCCGCTACCGCCGGCGTAGGAGCGGTGATGAGTGAACGATCGCAACAGCGAGGAGGAGCGATGCACGCCAAGGACATCATGAGCACCCCGGCCCACACGGTCCGCGCCGATGCCCCGGTCGCGGAGGTGGTGGGGCTGCTGGAGCACTACTCGATCACCGCGGTCCCGGTCGTCGACGACGGGGGCACGCTGGTCGGCATGGTCAGCGAGCGGGACATCCTGCAGCAGGCGGCCTCCCTGGCCGCCCCGGGAGGCCCACCACGGCGTGTCCGTGACGTGATGGCCGGCCTGCCGGTGACGGCGTGGCCGGAGGCGGACGTGAGCGACCTGGCCGCCTTCATGGTGCAGCGGGACGCGCACACCGTCCCGGTCGTCATGCAGGAACACGTCGTCGGCGTGGTCAGCCGATGCGACGTGCTGCGCACGCTGCTGCCGACCGACGAGCAGGCCCAGAACGAGGCGCAGCGGCGCCTGGACAATTACGCGGGCGGCCGCCGGCGCTGGCCGGTCGTGGTGCACGACGGCGTCGCGACCGTCGACGGGCTGTTCGACGACGACAAGGAGCTGGCGGTGGCGGAGGCACTGGTCCGCACGACCGCCGGGATCGCCGCGGTCCGGATGCAGTCGCGGACCGGCTGAGCGATGCCCGGCAACGGGACCGGACGGCGGGTCGTGCCCTCAGGCGGCCGCGGGCGCGACCCGGGGCGCGGACGCCTTACTCGGGCCGTGCGCGACGAGGACCGGGCAGGCGGCGTACTGCAGCAGCCGCTTGGCCACCGACGGATAGTCCGGCCGGGCCTTGTCGGCCGGGCAGCGGGTGCCGACGACCATCAGCCCGGCCCACTGCGAGGCCACCGCCAGCGTCCGGACGGCCTCGCCCGGCTCGCTGCGCACCTCGACGTCGACGAGCGGGAACTCGGCCTGCCAGCGCGCGGTTGCCTCGCACAACGCCTCATGGACCACGCACTCGTGGGCGCTGAGGTCGCCGCCCCGGATCGAGCCCGGCCGCCACAGGTCCGGGTGCGGCCAGGCCTGGACGACGACGAGCCGGACACCGCGCGCGGCCGCCTCCTCGAAGGCGAGCCGCAACGCCCGGCGGCTCGAGTCGGAGCCGTCGAAGCCGGTGACGACCGGAGCCGTGGACGGCAGCTTCGCGTCCGGCGCCGCCCAGCGGTCCGCCGCGTGCACCACGAGGACCGGGGCGTCGGCCCGGGCGCCGAGGGCCTGGCTGACCGAGCCCATCGGCCGGTCGTCGCCGACGGTCGTGCCCCGTCCGCCGACGACCACGAGCCGGGCGCCGTGGGCGAGCTCGCGCAGCACGTCGGCCGGGGAGCCGCGGCGGGTCTCGGCGTCCGCTTCGATACCGACGTGCCAGCGCTGCGCCTCCGCTGCCGCGCGTTCGGCGATCTCCTTCGCGGCCGGCTCGGAGACGTCGCCGGTCGGCACCGTCACGACCCGCAGGGCCCGGGTGCACCGGCACGCCTCGTCCGCCGCCCATCGCAGCGCGCCGATGCTGTGCGCGGAACCGTCGACGCCGGCGATCACCGGGCCGTACCTGTACGTCATCGGAGGCCTCCTGTCCGTGCTCCCCACACCTCATGCTGCCTCGGCGCGGGGTGAGAACGACAAGGCCGAACGTCACGTCGGAGAGGAGGACCAGCGATGACCACCATGACCGCCTGGGCGGTACACCGGCCCGGGCCCGTCGCCGAGCATCCGCTGTGCCGGGTGCGGCGGCCGGTGCCCGAACCGTCCGCCGACGAGGTACTGGTGCGGGTCCGGGCGTGCGCGGTGTGCCGCACCGACCTGCACCTGGCCGAGGGGGACCTGGCCCCGCGGCGCCCGGACACCGTGCCCGGCCACGAGGTCGTCGGCACGGTCGAAGGGCTGGGCGCGGACGTCACCGATCCGCCGGTCGGGACCCGGGTCGGCGTGGCGTGGCTGCGGCGGACCTGCGGCCGGTGCCGGTACTGCCGCCGCGGCGCGGAGAACCTGTGCCCGTTCTCGCAGTACACCGGCTGGGATGCCGACGGCGGGTACGCGGAGTACTGCGTGGCGCCCGCCGCCTACGTGTACCGGCTCCCGGCCGGGTACGGCGACGACGAGGTGGCACCGCTGCTGTGCGCCGGCATCATCGGGTACCGCGCCCTGCGCCGCAGCGAGCTGCCACCCGGCGGCCGGCTGGGCCTGTACGGCTTCGGCGGCTCGGCCCACCTGGCGTGCCAGGTCGCGATCGCCGAGGGCGCGACCGTGCACGTGGTGACCCGGTCCCCGGCCGCCCGGGAGCTCGCGCTGTCCCTGGGCGCCGCCTCGGCCTCCGCCACCGCACCGCCCGAGCCGCTCGACTCCGCCATCCTGTTCGCGCCCGTCGGAAGCCTGGTGCCGCCGATGCTCGCCGCGCTCGACCGCGGCGGCACGCTCGCGATCGCCGGCATCCACCTGACGGACATCCCGCCGCTGCACTACGGCGAGCACCTGTTCCAGGAACGGAAGATGTGCAGCGTCACGGCCAACACGCGGGAGGACGGCCGCGAGTTCCTCGAGCTCGCGCAGCGCCACCGTCTGCGGGTGGCCGTCACGTCGTACCCGCTCGACGCGGCCATGGACGCCCTGGCCGACCTCGCCGGCGACCGTGTCACGGGGGCGGCCGTGCTGTCACCGGCCGCCGGGTGATGGCGCCGCCACCTACCGGGTCACGGCCACCGGGCAGGCGGCGTGATGGATGACGGCCTGGCTGACCGAGCCGAGGAGCAGCCCGGTGAACCCGCCCCGGCCGCGGGAGCCGACGACGAGCAGTTCCGCGCCGGCGGACAGCTCGGCAAGCTTCGCCGCCGGGCGGCCGGGCACGACGGACGAGCGGAAGTCGACGTCCGGGAACTTCTCGATCCACCCGGCCGTCGACTCGGCCAGGGTGCGCCGCTCCTGCTCGCGCAGCGCGTCGGGGTTGTAGGTCAGCGGCATCAGGTCGCCGGGCCCGGTGGACGTCGGCCACAGGTACGCCAGCACCGCAGTCAGCCCGACCCCGCGGGACGCCGCCTCCTCGAACGCGAACCGCAGCGCAGGCTCGGTGTCGTGCGAGCCGTCGACCCCGGCGACGACGCGGCCGGCCTCGGGCCCGGCGGGACGGTCGTCGTGCCGGATGATGACCACGGGGCAGGCGGCGTGCGCGGCGAGCTGCACGCCGAGGGAGCCCAGCAACAGCCCGGCGAAACCGCCGTGACCCCGGTTGCCGACCACCAGGAGGCGCGCGTGCTCGGAGGCCTCCAGCAGGGCCTGGGCCGCCGGCTGCATCGGCAGGCCGGTGGTGAGCCGGACGTCCGGGGCCGCGGCCCGGGCCCGGTCCTCCGCCAGGGCGAGGATCTGCGCGGCGACGTCGTGCATGCCGCGCTCGTACGGCACGATCACCGGCGCCGCGATCGGTGTGTAGAGCGCCGGCCAGACGAACGCGTGCAGGATGTGCAGCGGCAGCCCGCGCCGTGCCGCATCGGCCGCGGCCCAGGCGACCGCGTCCAGGCTGGGCCTGGATCCGTCGACGCCGACGACGACGCTCTGCTCCGGGACCATGACGACCTCCCAGTTCTCGTGGTGATGGGCCTGCCTCCAGCGTTGCGCGGCCGCGGGTGAGTTCCGGGAGGTGACCGAACGACGGCGAGGCCCGGGACGGTGGGGTCCCGGGCCTCGGCCGAGCAGCGTTCAGATGAGCCAGCGGTTGCGCTGGACGAGGGGGAGCTTGGCCCAGCGCTTGCCGAGGCCCCAGGTCTGGCCGGCGTAGGCGGCGGCGAGGACGATCATCGCGATGGCGTAGACGACGTGGTAGT
>NZ_JBEPEH010000044.1:0-113943 GCF_040300725.1 Dactylosporangium sp. NPDC000244 | reverse complement strand
GGGGGGGGGGGGCGCGGGGCCCCCGGGGCGGCCCCCCCCCCCCCGGCCGGCGAGGTGGCCGCGACCAGGGACCGCAGCACCGACTCCTGCTCGCCGGCCAGCCGCCCGAGCTCGGCCGCCTCGCCGCCGAGCTCGGCCCCGCGGCGCTGGACGAGCGCGAGCACCTGCAGCACCGAGTCGTGGATGCCGCGGGCCAGCCGCTCCCGCTCCCGGGTGGCCGCCTCGAGCTCGATGGCCCGCTGCAGCCGGGCCTCGGCGTCGATGGCCAGCCGCGCGATGTGCCCGACCCCGATGCCGGCCAGAATCATGAGCACCGGGCCGTTGAGCGTGGCCTGGCTGACGCCGTTGCGCACGATGATGTCGGCGACGCTGAGCAGGATCGCGGCGACGGCCCCGCGGCGGCGGCCGCCGGCGATGGCCCAGGCGACGACCGGGCTCGCGACCCAGGCCATCGGCAGCGTGGGCGCCCCGACGCCGAGCCCGGCCGGATGCACGATCCAGCGGGAGGCGAGCAGACAGGCCGCGGCGACCGCCAGGTCGGCGACGAGCAGCGGCCAGCCGCGGCGCTCCCGGCGGGCGTAGCCGAGGCCGGCCACCACCGTCCACACGGTCATCACCGCGAGGATCAGCCAGCCGCCCGGCGGCCACTCGTATTCGCGGAAGTTGTTGACCATGAGCACCGCGGCGTAGCCGAGCGCGGTGATGCGGAACACGAGCAGCGCCCGCCACAGCGGCCCCGCAAGGCCCGGCAGCCGGCGCCGCTCGTCCCCGCCGACGGTCATGTCAGGCCCAGTGCACCGGCGGCAGCCCGGCCTCGGCCAGCGCCGCGTCGATCTTGCTGAACGGGCGCGACCCGAGGAACCCGGCGGGGTTCATCGGCGAGGGGTGCCCGGCCTCGACGACCACGTGCTGCGGGTTGGTGACCAGCACGGCCTTCTTGCGCGCGGGGGCGCCCCAGAGCACGAAGACCACGCGCCGGTCGAACGCGTTGAGCGCGTGGATCGCGGCGTCGGTGAAGTGCTCCCAGCCCTTCCCGGCGTGCGTGCCCGCCTTGCCGGCCCGCACGGTCAGCAGCGTGTTGAGCAGCAGCACGCCGTCGGCGGCCCAGCCGGTCAGGTCGCCGTTGGCCGGCGGGGTCACCCCGAGATCGTCGCGCAGCTCCTTGTAGACGTTGCGCAGCGACGGCGGCACGGTCACGCCGGGGCGCACCGAGAAGCTCAGCCCGTGGGCCTGGCCGGGCTTGAAATACGGATCCTGGCCCAGGATCACCACCCGCGCCTGCTCGGGCGGGCACAGCCGGAAGGCGGTGAACAGGTCCTCCTGCGGGGGATACACCGTCTCGGTCGCGTACTCGTGCTCGACGAACGTCTGCAGCCGCTGCACGACGTCGAGGTCGAGATACGGCTTCATCACGTCACGCCAACCGGCGGGGAGGAGCTCCAGCAGATCCAACGACATGCACGGCACTCTACGAGTAGGGTGCGACATTTTTAGTACCGGCCGTAAAGCGGATTTATCCGGATAAAATCGGACCATGACGCAGGTGGGGCCCGTGGGCAGCAACGGCGGTGAGCCGCTCACGGTGCTGTGGTCGTGGCGACAGCGGCTCGAACAAGGGGACGAAAAGCCAAAAGAGCGCGAATCGCCGCAACGGCGCAAACCTCCCGAGCCAAAACAAAGTCTCGCACAGGACGGGCCGCGGGACGGGCCGAAACGGGGCGATCAGGGCTATCTGCCGCAGCTGCAGGCCCGCCTGCGCGACGCCATCGGCGACGTGAGCGGGATCGTGCGCCGGCTCGCCGAGACCCCGGCCGAGCAGCGCACCGTCCTGCACACCGCGCTGGCGCAGGACCCGGCGGCGGCCGAGCGGGGCCTGGTCTGGCTGCTGGAACACTTCGACCAGCCCAGCGCCGTGGTGGCCGCCCTCGGCCGGCTCGCGCCCGCGCTCGACGCGCTCATCGGCGCCCGGGCGCGCCAGCTCGACCTGTTCGGCGACGCGCTGGTGGCGGCCGCGCGTGAGACCCGCGGCGAGCGCTGGAGCGACGAGGACGCCGGCGCCTGGCGCGACGCCTGGCGCTTCGGGGTCGGCTGGCTGCGCCAGGGCGCCCAGCTGCACCACGGCGAGACCCCGTTCTGGACCGGCACGATCCTCGGCCACGACCGGCGCCGCGACGACGTGGCCGTGCTCACGGTCGGCACCGAGCTGCCGTACCCGTTCCGCGCCGGCCAGCGCGCGATCGTCGAGTGCCACGCGGTGCCGGGCGCCTGGCGGGCCTGCTGGATCGGCGACCCGCCCGCGGCCGACCACCACATCGAGATCCACGTGCAGGCGCTGCCCGGCGACCGGGCCACCGGCGCGCTCGTGCGCGACGGCGGGGTCGGCGACCCGATCCGCCTGCACCGGGCCGAGGGCGACTTCGTGATCGAGGCCGGCGCCGGCGGGGCGATCCTCATCGTCGCCGAGGACGTGCACGTCACCCCCGTCAAGGCTTTGCTGAGCGAGCTGGCCCAGCGCGGTGACGACCGGGTCGTGCACCTGTTCTGGGGCGTGTCGACCCGCGACGACCTCTACGACCTCGAGTCGCTGCGCGAGCACGCGGCCCGCTGCGCCCACGCGTTCGTGCACGCGGTGGTGGCCCGCGGGCCCGCGCACCCGTACACGAGCGGCTCGTTGCCGCAGGTCGTGGTGGACTTCGGGGAGTGGACCGCGCACGACGTGTACCTCAGCGGCAGCCCCCTGGCCGTCGGCGTCATGCGCAACATGCTCCTGCAACGCGGGGTCGAGGGCCGGCGCATCCACGCGGTGACGCTCGAGCCGATCAGCGCGGCGTGAGGCAAAGTCCATAGGAACCGTGCCGAAGAAAGATGGTCCGGCCGCGAGGTCGATGCGACGATGGATTTTCGGGCGCGACCGGATGTCACGAGTAGGAAATATCGCAGTGACACGCCCCGCCGAACGGTGGGCCGGGTTCACGTGTAATCCTGCGCGGAGGCGCCATAAGCGCCGGTCGCGGGCAATGGCGGCCGCGGCCAGGAGCCGGACTGCGGGACGAGACGGGAACGACGCGCATGAGTGAGTACAACATCACATACCCCGACGGCGAGCTCGAGCTCAAGGTACGCAAGGCGACCGAGGGTCCGGGCGGGCTCGAGATCGGGTCGCTGCTCAAGGACACCGGCCAGGTCACCCTCGACACCGGCTTCGTGAACACGGCCTCGTGCGTCTCGTCGATCACGTACATCGACGGTGACGAGGGTATCCTGCGCTACCGCGGCTATCCGATCGAGCAGCTGGCCCAGGGTTCCACCTTCCTGGAGAGCTCCTACCTGCTCATCCACGGCGAACTGCCGAGCGCCACCCAGCTCGCGGAGTTCACGGACCGCATCCAGCACCACACGCTGCTGCACGAGGAGATGCGCCGCTTCTTCGACGGCTTCCCGCGCGACGCGCACCCGATGGCGGTGCTGTCCTCCGCGGTCAGCGCGCTGTCCACGTTCTACCAGGACAGCCTGAACCCGTTCGACAAGGAGCAGGTGGAGATCTCCACCATCCGGCTCATGGCCAAGGTGCCGACGATCGCGTCGTACGCGTACAAGAAGGCCATCGGCCAGCCCATGCTCTACCCGGACAACTCGCTGGGCTACGTCGAGAACTTCCTGCGCATGACGTTCGGCGTCCCGTCCACGCCGTACGAGATCGACCCGGTCAAGGTCAAGGTCCTCGACATGCTCCTGCTGCTGCACGCCGACCACGAGCAGAACTGCTCCACCTCCACGGTGCGCCTCGTCGGCTCCAGCCAGGCCAACCTCTTCGCCTCGGTCTCGGCCGGCGTCAACGCGCTCTTCGGCCCGCTGCACGGCGGGGCCAACCAGGCCGTGCTGGAGATGCTGCAGGACATCCACGCCGACGGCGGCGACATCCAGTCGTTCGTCCGCAAGGTCAAGAACAAGGAGGCGGGCGTCCGCCTCATGGGCTTCGGCCACCGGGTCTACAAGAACTACGACCCCCGCGCGGCGCTGGTCAAGAAGGCGGCCCAGGAGGTCCTCGGCCGGATGGAGACGCCCGACCCGCTGCTCGACCTGGCCATGCAGCTCGAGGAGATCGCGCTGGCCGACGACTTCTTCGTCTCGCGCAAGCTGTACCCGAACGTCGACTTCTACACCGGCCTGATCTACAAGGCCATGGGCTTCCCGACGACGATGTTCACGGTGCTGTTCGCGCTCGGCCGCCTGCCCGGCTGGATCGCCCAGTGGCGCGAGATGATCAACGACCCGGAGACCAAGATCGGTCGCCCGCGGCAGGTCTACACCGGCTACGGCGCCCGCGATTACACGCCGATTGCCGCACGGTAAAGACCCGCTGCGCCAAGTGGTTCTTGCTCGTTTGTCTACTTGACGGAGATCGACCCCGGCTGTCTCATACATGGGTCTGTCTGGGGTCGATGTCCGTTTTGGACGAGTGAGCATACGGAGCCAGCATGAGCGCGCCAACGTTGTCGCCGCTACTGACCGCGGCAGTGCAGGACCGCACGTCGGGGGCCACCGGGGTGGCCCGGCAGGTCCTCGACGGGCTCGCCGAGTTCGTGGACGATCCGGCGACCCTGCGCGCGATGGTGGCGCCGCTGCCGGGCCTGCTGCCCGGGTACGCCTCGATGTGGCACATCGCCCGGGCGGCCAACGACGCCGACCCGGGCCCGGCCCTGCGCGCGATCCGCGAGCAGCTCGACCACGACGTCGCCCGCTCGGTCGCGATCGCGACGAGGGTCCTCGAGCAGCGTGGCGGCTGGGTCCGTACGGCCCCGAGCAGCGCCCTGGTCAAGGCCGTCGTCGCCGCCCTGCCCGCCGGCACCGTCGACGCGCCGGGCACCGAGGGCCTGGAGCCCGTCACGGGCCTGGCCGGCGCCGACGCGATCAGCCCCACCCGCGTGCTCAACATCAAGGGCACCCTGGAGCTGGCCCGCCGCATTCCCACGATCGTGGTGACGACCTCGCTGAAGCTGGTGCCCGAGGACGTCTTCGAGGGCCTGGGCTCGCCGCTGTTCGAGCGCATTCCGCTCGACGCCTTCTGGGCCGTCGTCCTCGATGGGGAGCTGCTGACCCCGGCCGAGGCCGGGCGCCGCGCCGCCCAGCTGGCCTGAGCCGCGGCCGTTCCGGCTCGGCGGGCTGCCCGGCTGGCCTGAGTCGCGGCCGTTCCGGCTCGGCCGCTCAACTGACCTGAGCCGCGGCCGTTCCGGCTCGGCGGTCCGCTCGGCTGACCTGAGTCGCGGCCCCCTTGGCTCGCCGCGCCGCCCGGCCGACCTGAGTCGCGGCCGCCCCGGCTCACCGCGACGGCCGTCGAATTGTCGTCGGTCGATTGCTGGGAGCGCTTCTAGGCAGCCCGCGCCGTTGCCCTCGCGATGATCGCCGCCGGTGAATGCGTGCTGCCCGGCAACGGTCAAGAACCCTTATTAATCTTCCGTTAGGGAATCCCTGGCGGCGCAACGGATGCGGGTTCCTGATCCACATTGGACGGTAGGGAAGACGGCACGGTTTGGGGGCTGTGCAGAGCCGGGTCGGGGGAGTACATTTCCTGCAACCCAAGGACAGCCGGGGCCGCCGCTTCCCCCGTGGCGGCGGCCCCGGTCTTGGTTTTCGCGCTTGAGTTCGCGCCCGGGTTTGCGCGCCGAGGGTTTGCCCCGCGATTCGCCGGGACACCAGAACGGCATGGCAACCGTCGATATGCGACCGATTGAGCATTCCGCCGCGCCCGCGGGGCCGCCGCCTCGCACGGTGTACCTCATCGGCGGCCTCATCATCGTCGCGCTGATCGTGATCGCCGCCGTCGCGGTGGCCGTCCGGTCCCGGCTGACCGGCGAGCGCGCGGGCGAGGCGGCGAACACCGTCACCGGCGCCGTCGACGGCCGCGACCACGCCACCCTCGACCTCGTCACCGGCGCCGCCTCGGTCACCGTCCAGGCCGCCGACCTGGGCGACACGCTGTTCCGCGTCGACAGCGCCCAGCGCCCGGCGGTCAACGACACCCGCGACCGCGTCGAGGTCCACCTCACCGGCGGCGACGCCACCGTCACGATCCGCCTCAACCGGGACGTGCGCTGGGACGTCCGCTTCACCGGCGGCAGCCAGAGCAACGCGGCCGACCTGCGGGACCTGCGCCACCTGGCGAGCGTCGAGTACGTCGGCGGCGTCTCCGCCATCGACCTCACGCTGCCCGCGCCGACCGGCACCGTCCCGGTCCGCGTCGACGGCGGGGCGAGCGCCGTGCGCGTCCACGCACCCGGCTCGGTGCCGGTGCGGGTCAGGGCCGGTGGGGGTGCCGGGCGGGTCGCCGTCGACGGCGACGAGCACACCGGGATCGCCGCCGGGACCGCGTTCGGCTCCGGCGGCTGGGACGCCGCCACGGACCGCTACGACGTGGACGCCGCCGGTGGCGTGTCCACCATCACCGTCGACCGTTTCTAGCGCGGGTCCCGTCCGAGCTCGACGGGCGCGCCCGACACGGGGGCGTCATCGGGCAGGTCGGGCAGGCCGAACAGCTCGGTCAGCCCGGTGATCTGCAGGAGCCGGTGCACGAACGGTGACGGGCTGCGCACCTCGATGCTGCCGCCGACCTCGCGCACCTTGTTGTTCGCCGCGACCAGCGCGCCGATGCCGATCGAGTCCATGAACGGCACCCGGCGCAGGTCGATCGCGAGCAGCCGGGGCCGGTACGCCGCCACGGCATCCAGCACCACGGAGCGCAGCGCACCCACGGTGGCCGCCTCGAGCGGGCCGAGCACCTCCACCACGACCGTGCCGCCTGGTACCTCGCCGGACTGGTGCGTCCGGACCATCGCATCGCCCATTCAAACCGCGTACCCAGCGTGCGGAACTGGAAACGTCACGCGCTGGCGGAGATCAACAGCGGGAGCATCAACGCGTACGCGCACAGCAGTACGCAAGCCTCCGGCCGGGTGATGCGATTGCCCCGCTTGAGCAGCAGCCACGCGAGGATCCCGGCCACGACCATCGCGGTCACCGCCAGGAACCCGAACGGCGCGATCGTCTGCCGGCCGGCCGCGATCCCGACGACCGCCCCGCCGATCAGGCTGTTGAACAGGTTCGAGCCGAGCAGGTTGCCGACCATCAGGTCGCCCCAGCCCCGTCGCTGCGCCTGCACCGACGTCATCAGCTCCGGCAGCGACGTGCCGATGGCCACGATGGTGAAGCCGACCACCGTGTCGCTGACGCCCCAGCGGTGCGCGAGCGTGGAGGCGTTGGTGACCAGCAGCTGCGCGCCGCCCAGGGTCGCGGCCAGGCCCACCGCGCACCGCGTCGCCTCGACCCACCACCGGCCCGGGGCGGGCGGCGGCTCCACGAACGCGGCCACGTCATCGGGCAGGGGATCATCCGGCGGTACCCGCGACAGCCGCACCAGCAGCCAGAGCGCTCCGAGGCTGAGCACGGCCAGCAGTACACCGGCCACGAACTTCAACCCGACCAGCGCGAACGCCCCGAAGATGGCGACCCCGGCGGCCATGAGCGGCGCCTCACGCACCGGAACCGACGAGCGCACCAGCACCGGCGAGACCACCGCGACCATGCCCAGGATCAGCGTCACGTTGAGGATGTTCGACCCGACCAGGTTGCCCAGCGCCAGCCCGGCGTTGCCCCGCACCGCGGCCGTGCCCGAGACCACGAACTCCGGCGCGCTCGTGCCCAGCCCGATCACCACGACCCCGATGACCACCGGCGCGACCCGCAGCACCGTCGCGAGCCGGCCCGCGCCCACGACGAGCTGGTCGGCGCCCACGGTGAGCAGCGCCAGGCCCACGATGCCGAGCCCGGCCACGAACAGGGTCGACATCCGCCTCCTCCACCACCGCGCCTGGCACGACACCATACCGGTCCGGGAGCGACGCGCTGGACCCGGTGAAAATCCGAAACCGGTTCCGGCGGATTGACAGCTTCCACCGCTGGCGCAAAGGCGCGCCGCGTTCTACAGTTTTCAACGAGACCGGCGTCTTCCCCCGTGGATGCCGGTCTCACCATTTTTCCGGCGCTTTGCGGACTGCCTCCACTTTGGACCGCCAGGGTAGATTGTGTTCCCGGCGGAGGGAGTGATCAGGTGCGTTGTCCACGTTGCGGGGCCGAGGGCGTCGACTCGGGCGGATTCTGTGTCGGCTGCAAGTTGCACCGCGGTCAAACCCCGCCCGCCACTCCCACTCCGGCCTCCGCGCCGCCGGTCCAGCCGGCACAGCAGTGGGCCGCGCCCACGCCGCCGGCCCCGCCCGCCACTCCCACTCCCACTCCCGCCTCCGCGCCGCCGGTCCAGCCGGCACAGCAGTGGGCCGCGCTCACGCCGCCGGCCCCGCCCGCCGGTTATCGCACGCCGCCGGCGCCCATGCCCTACTACCCGCCACCGGGCGCGCCGATCCCGGCCCCGCCGCGGTCGCGCAACCCGCTGCTGATCCCCGGCATCATCTTCGGCATCGTCGCGCTGCTGCTCGTCGGCGGCGTGATCGTCTACGCGGTCGCCGGCGGCGACGAGAAGCCCGCGGACCAGGGCCTGACCGGCGGCGAGAACCCCGTCGCGGCCCCGAGCGTCGCCGCGACCGAGGACGAGCCGACCCCGGATCCCACCGGCGCCCTCGGCGGGCTCCCCGGCCCGAGCGGCTCCACGTCCGGCAGCGCGGCCCCGAGCGCGACCGCCGTGCCGTGCATCTGGGGCGTGTTCCTCGAGGAGCAGCACACCGAGCAGGTCACGGTGATCAACACGGGCACGTTCCAGTTCACGGGGAACGGGGCCTACCACCGGTACAACGAGAGCGGCCGGGTCGTGATCGACTACGGCGACGGCATGCACCTGCGCGGCAGCAACGGCTCGACCCAGTTCGAGTACATCTTCGAGGGCTTCATCTCCTACCAGTTCAAGTTCGACGGCCGGACGGTCACCTACTCCTCGCCGCGCCCCGACGGCACCGAGACCTTCATCCGCAACGGCCATGTCGACTACAAGGGCAAGCTCGAGGCCCGCGTCCCCCGGCCGATGCAGGTCAACTGCGGCGCCGTGGCCATGAGCCTCACCAACCAGATCAGCACAATCCAGCTCAAACGCACCAGCAAGGCTCCCTAGCTGGTAACACTCAGGTGCCTCCGGCCGGTGCCGATCATGCACCCGGAGGAGGAGCCTGCATGGACAACACGCTCGCCATGGTCATCGACGACTCGCGCGCGATGAGAGGCATCCTGAAACGGATCCTGCTGCCCCTCGGCTTCGAGGTGCGGGAGGCCACGAACGGCAAGGAAGCGCTCGACAAGATCTGGGACGACGACCTCAAGCCGGCGCTCGCGCTCATCGACTGGAACATGCCGGAGATGAACGGCCTGGAGTTCGTCATGGCGGTACGCAAGCAGAAGCACCTGCGCCAGATGACGCTCATGATGGTCACCACCGAGAGCGAGCACGGCCAGATCGTGCGGGCCCTGGCCGCCGGGGCGCACGAATACGTGATCAAGCCGTTCACCGCCGAGGCGATCGTCGACAAGCTCAGCTACCTGGGACTCGTACCGCTGGCCGGCGCCGAGCCCGCGGTGACCGCTTGATCTGCGAGGTTCTCAGGAAAGGCACGACACTGGGTCCGATAGGCGACGGAAGAACCCCACGCGCCGAACTACCGTGCGACCCATGACGATCGACTTCCCGCACGGCTGGTGGGGCACGGACCTGGGCGCCGCCCGGGCGAGCATCGGAACCTACGAGCTCTACTCCACCGAGAGCCTGCCGGCGGTCGACGACTCACGCTCCGACGGCAGCTTCTCCTGGCTGGTCCCCGACGCCCCGCACGACCCGCTGCGGGCCATGGAGGTCGCCGCCCTCGCCGAGCACATCGAGCTGCCGGTGCCGTTCGCCCGGTTCATGGGCAGCCAGGTGCTGATGGACGCCATCCCGTCCTGCACCGGCTGCGACTTCGACCTGGCCCCGCGCCCGGTCCCGAGCCCGGTGGAGCCCTCCGCCCAGCTCGTGCGGTTCCTGCGTGATCAGCAGGACGCCGTCATCTGGTACCTCTACCTGCGCCCCGGCGCCGAGCCGTTCGTGATCGCCTCGCCGTGGCTGCTGGAGATCGTCGGCCTCGAGGACGTCGACCGCGAGACCCTCATCGCCAACATGGTCAACGTGGCCGACTCCTTCGAGCAGTTCATCCACCGGTTCTGGCTGGAGAACTCGCTGTGGTTCAGCGTCAACGAGGGCGACGAGTCCACCGACGAGATGAACCTGTACCTCGCGCATTACACCGCCGCTATTTAATCTCTTGCGCCGGTGCGGCGGCGAGCCTATCTTGGAATACGTCAAGGCGACAACGAGCAGAGGAGATCGGACGATGAACGGACACCGCGAGCTGCTACCGGAAGCGCCCAGCGCGACCAGTGCCGCCGTGTGGCTGTCCGCCGACGGCCGGTCATCGCTGCTCAGCGCCTTGTCGGCGAGCACGGGCAGGTGGTCTGACTAGAGGTTCGACCTCGCGTCACGACAACCGCCCGAGCTGCTGCCGGGCGGTTTTTTCGCGCCATTTTACATTGATTGTAATGAATTCATGCCGTGATAGCCCAACGGCAGAGGCGTCCCCCTCAAAAGGGGATCGGTGCGGGTTCGAATCCCGCTCGCGGTACGCAAGATCGTTTGGTTCGGTAGTCGGTTTCGCAGTGCAGATGAAGGGAGGAGGCCCGGTGACCGCGGTTCTCGTTCTCAACGCCGACCTCGGACCCCTGCACCGGGTCTCACTCCGCCACGCCATCCGCATGCTCCTGCGTGAGGTGGCCGTCGTCCACGAGGCGGAGCCGGACCGGTTGATCGGGGTCTACCCGCTCCCGCGGGTCGTGCGGCTCGTGTCCTACGTCGTCACCCGGTGGCGCTTCGCCGGCGGGCCGGCCTGGTCCCGCGCCGGCGTCCACGCCCGCGACGGCCGCCGCTGCGGCTACTGCGGCACCGAGGCGACGACCATCGACCACATCCAGCCCCGCTCGCGCGGCGGCCGGAACACCTGGAAGAACACCGTTGCGGCCTGCACGGCCTGCAACCAGCGCAAGGGCGATCGCACCCCCGCCGAAGCGGGCATGGTGCTGCGCGTGAGGCCGTCGATCCCGACGTGGCACGCGCTCGTCCAGCGCTGACCGATGGCCCCGGCGGGTCGGCTCCTTCGCTACCGCCGGCCCTGCCGGGGCCTCCAGGGCTCGTAGCTCATCAGGAAGAGCGCCGCTCTTGCAAAGCGGAGGCGACCGGTTCGAGTCCGGTCGGGTCCACGCCCGGATAGCCCAACGGAAGAGGCGTCTGGTTCAGGGCCAGAAGGTTGGAGGTTCGAATCCTCTTCCGGGTACTTCGCACGTCTTCGTCGCCCCGGCCCCGGCCGGTCCGGCGTCGTCGTCGCGCCGGTTCCGGCCGGTTCGACACTGGCGCGCCGGCCTCGGCCGGTTCGACACTGGAAGGTTGGCCGAGAGGTAAGGCTGCGGCTTGCTAAGCCGTCGACGGGGGCGACCCCGCGGGGGTTCGATCCCCTCACTTTCCGCTGTACCGCACCCCATCTGGGAAGGCCAGCCGATTGGTGCCGGCACCCGTCTCGAAAACGGCGTTGGGTTCACGCCCGTGTGGGTTCGACTCCCACCCTTCCCGCAGGATCGCTGTGCGGAGCCCTCGAAGGGCCCGTAGAGCGCTTTTCGCGAGGCGGCCGAGGTTCGCATCGGCCTCGGCACGTGCGGAGGCATTCACGGCCATCTCCTGCCACACCGGCAACATCGCAGTACTCCTTCGTCGGCTCCCGAGTACGACCTCTTTGTCGTCTCAAGAACATGACGAACGGGTCCCGGGAATCCGGACACGTCTGCGCAGCCAATGTCGCCGCCGCGCGAAACCGGGCCCTCAGGCCGACGGACCCGCGCGAAACCGGGCCCCTCAGGCGGACCGCCCCGCGCGTAACCGGGCCCCCCAGGCCAACCGCCCCGCGCGAAACCGGGCCCTCGGGCCGAGGGACCCGCGCGAAACCGGGCCCTCAGGCCGACCGCCCCGCGCGCCCTCGAATCAGCGCGGCTTGCCGAACGCGTACCTCGTCAGCACCCGCACACTCCCCGCACTGCGCTGCTTGGCCGCGGCGGGCAGCATCGTAAGCGCGTGGATGCGCGAGGACAGGTGCCACCGCGCGGCCTTCCCGGCCCGCGGCCACCCGTGCGCGTCCATGTCCTTCGCCGCCGAGAGGAAGAACGCCCGAGCCTCGCTGAAGCGGCCGCCGGTCACGGCCGAGGAGGCGGACAGGCTCTCGTTGTGCCGCCGGTACTGGAACACCACCTCGGAGTCGGCCACCAGCGACCCGCCGCGGCTCACCAGCGCCAGGATGAGCTTGAGATCCTGGATCACCTTGAGCTCGAGGTCGAACCCGACCGCCCGTACCTCGCTCGTGCGCCAGGCCAGCGACGGAAAATAGAGCCAGTTCCCGCGCAGGAGACTCACCGCGAGCTCCTCGCCGGCCATGTGCACGGTGCCGTCGATCTTCGGCGCGTACACCTTCCGCTTCGTCGTGTCCGCCAGCGTGCGCACCACGGCCCCGTCGGCCCCGATGACCTCCACGCCCGGCTGCACGAGCACCGCGTCCGGATACTGCTCGATCAGTGCGTGAACGCGCGCGACATACCCCGGCAGCATGACGTCGTCGCAGCCCATCATGACCATGAACGGCGCCTCGGCCCGGTCCACACATTGCTGGAAGTTCCGGGTGATGCCCAGGTTCCGGGGATTCCGCTCGTACCGCACGCGCGGATCGTCCAGCCCCGCGAAGTACTCGGGCACCCCGGTCACCCGCTCGGCCGGATTGTCGTCGAACACGGTGAGCCGCCACCGCTCATCAGTCTGCGCGAGGACACTCTCCACGGCGATCTTGAGCAACGGCAGCTCACCGTAGTGCGGCAGCATGATGTCGAGCACCGTGCGATCCTAACGACCCGAACTGCACGACCGCGCACTCACATCCGCGCACCCGCTCACCCCCGACGCGCGAGCCGCCCACACACGCGCAGCCAAACGCCCGCACCGCGCAGGTCACACGGCCGCGCACAGCCGGACGTTCGCTTTGCGCGGGTCGTGCACATCCGCGCACCGTCGGACGTCCGCACCGCGCAGGTCGTGCGGCCGCGCGGCCCGATGTTCGCTTCGCGCGGGTCGTGCACACACGCGCACCATCGGACGTTCGCTTTGCGCGGGTCGTGCACACACGCGCGCAGCCGGCCGCTCGCACCGCGCACGGGTCGTGCACACACGCGCGCAGCCGACCGCTCGCACCGCGCACGGGTCGTGCACACACGCGCACAGCCGGACGATCGCATCACGCGAGGCGTGCACACATGCATGGGGTGAACGAGCTGGTGCTTGTGCGCAGCGGCGCGATCGATGAGGACGCGGCAAAAAATACGGCCCGTCCGTGACAACGGACGGGCCGGCTCGGTGCGTCTAGATCAGTGTCGGGCCCGCCGCGGACCGGCCGGGGGTTGGCCCGCCGCGGCGCGCTTGGCGGCCTGCTGATCCGGGGAGCTCGGGTCTTCGTCCCACGCCTTCGCGCGGCGGATCTCGTCGAAGAACCCGAGGAGCCGGTCCAGCTCCTGCGTGCTCGTCTTGTCGTCAGCCCGGACGGTCTTGCCCTTCTTGTTGTGCGAGCGGATCTCGCGTCCGGTGGTCGTCGAGGCCGAGTCGTCCGACTCGCTCTCGTCCGCCATCGGGGCCCGCTGGGCCGGCATGCGACCGGTCGGGTCCTCGTGGTGCCGGGTCGGCGGCGTGACCGGATCGAAGTGGTGCTCGTCGTAGTCGGGGGCGTCGAAGCTGTACCCGTGCGGCGCGCCCGGCCCGGAGGGCTGCAGCGGCTGGTCCTCGCGGTGGAACGACCGCGGGGGAGCGACGTGCAGGTCCGGGTGCATCGGCGCGTGCCCGTTCATCGCAGGCGCGCCGCCGTTGAAGCCGTTGTGCGGCTGCGCGGTGCCGTTGAACCCGTTCGGACCCTGCGGAGCGGCGCCGTAAACGCTGCCCGGCCCGTGGCCGTTGACCCCATTGGGGCCGTGGCCGTTGACAGGCCCATGGCCGTTAGCGGGACCGTGGCCGTTGACGGGACCGTGCCCGTTGACAGGTCCATGGCCGTTGACGGGACCGTGGCCATTGACAGGTCCATGGCCGTTCACGGGCGAAGGAGCGCCCGGGCCCGGCACGATCGGCACCATCGGCGCGGTCGTCTCCGGGCTGCCGTTGCGGAACGCGGCCGCCGGGAACGAGCCCGTCGTGTCGCCGGGCCGCTGGCGGGGCTGCGGCATCGGAGGCTCGGACTGGTACCCATTGGGACGCCCGGGGCGCTGCGAACCATTCGGCGACAGCGGCGCGAACGAGCCGGTCGGCGACTCGGGCACGGCCGGGAACGCGCCCGTCGCCGGCGAGGCGCCGTTGCGCGGCATCCGCGGCGCGTCGAACGAGGTCGTCGGCGCGTCGGCCGGCGGGAAGGCCGGGAACGAGCCGGTCCGCGAGCCGCGCTCGGCGTCGGCCGCCGGGTAGGCGGGGAACGAGCCGGTGCGAGAACTGTCGACCGGCGGGAACGAACCGGTCCGAGAACTGTCGACCGGCGGGAACGAGCCGGTGCGAGAACTGTCGACCGCCGGGAACGAGCCGGTGCGGGGGGAGTACCCACGCTCGAAGTCCTGCTCGGGCGAGCGTTCGTGCGCGGCCGAGCGGGGCACCGTCGGATGCGCGCCGGACGGGTGACCGTTGGCGGGCCGGCCGTCGACGAGGAACGGGCCGTTCGCGTCGCCGTGGCGGCCGGTGCCGTGCCGCGGCGCGTCCGGCGTGACGGTCGGGAACGAGCCGCTGGTGCTCGGCGTGGACGGCGAGACCAGTTCGACCTCGCCCGGCTCGGGCAGCGACTCGAGCAGCCCGGTCGCCAGGATGAACACGTTGGGGGCGGCGGCGCGCGGCACCGCGATGTACGCCCGCTTGCGCGCGTCGATCGGGAGCTTCTCGAGGATCTCGGCGATCGTGTGCGCGGGCGGCGGGATCTCGGCGGCGTTGGGAGCCCCGACGATCACGGCGCAGCGGTTCACGTCCACCGGGAGCTGACGGACCCAGTCGGCCGGGTCGTTGAGGTGCTCCGGGCGCAGCCACAGGCCCGCCTGGATGACCTCGAGCACCCAGCCGGAGCCGAGCGAGAAGGTGGCCTGCCCGTCCGGGGCGTCGAGGACGTCCGGGCACGGGTTGATCCAGTCGACCGGGCGCGGGGCGGCGGTGCGGGGGGCGTGCCACAGCTCGCGGGCGAAGGTACGCCAGCGGGGGAGGCCCTTGTTGTCGATGGTGACGACGGCGCGCTGGCCGGCGGGCGCGCACAGCGGCAGGCCGGTGCGGACGTGCACGGCCCGGCCGAGTACGTCGGCGACGACCGGACCCACCGGGCCCTCGGCGATGGGATTCTGCCCGTACGGCGTGAAGACGCACCGATCCGCGGCGAGCGTGGGCACGGCCGAGACCGCCTGGGCGAGCTCCTCGCGGTGCAGCGGCTCGTCGCCGGGGTGCCCGAGGATCATCGCCGGGTTCTCGTGGTCGGTCGGCACCGAGTAGGCCAGGTCCGTCACGCTGCCCACGCGGCGGCGGTGCAGCCACAGGCCGGCCGGGATCTGGTCGAGCACGAGGTCGCCGGGCAGCTCCGGGATCTCGGCGCACAGCTCCGACTCCCACGCCGGGGCGGGGAAGCGCCAGCCGACCCGGACCGCGGGCGTGCCGGTGCGAAAGCGCCAGAAGCCGCCGGGCCGCTGCTCGCCGCGCCCGACGGGGGCGAAGAGCGAGCCGCCGGGGACGCCCAGCAGCGGGCCGGCCGCGGCGATGACGTCGATGCCGAGCCGCATCGCGATCATGTGTGCGGCGGCGGGGCGCTCGTTGGTGGCGCAGGCGCCGTCCCAGGCGACGAAGCGCATCGCGGTGAACCCGCGGGGCAGGCCGTTGGCGAGGACCTCGGCCAGCTCCTCGATCATCGCCGGCTGCAGCTTCACCGTGTGGGAGCTGATCACCACCGCGCATTCGGTGGACCCGTGTGGCGAGACGACCAGGGCCGCTGAGCCCGGGCTGGGCTCCTCACCGGAGTGGACGACCGCACCGGCACCGAGCCAGGACACCTTCATCCCGGGCCAGTGACGCAGCCGCACCTGCATCGCCGTGCTCATGCGGACCTCTCAGAGCTATGGAGCCGTGCCCCGTGGAAGGCGGCTGCCGGCCGCGGCACCACCGTCCCGGCGCCTGGCCGCGTACGGCCCGGCTCGTCCGGTGTGCTGGCTGCAAGCGGGCAGCGAGAAAACAAGATCGCCCTCCGTCGGGTGTGCCACGAGCGGTGCGATGCGGAGGGGGTTCCACACCGATCACCGCAGGGCGGCTCTGCCGGATCGTACCGCGCTGAGTGACGGACGCAACCATCTCGTTTGTCGGCGGATGTGCCGAGAAACGCCAACCGGCGGGGGGATTGCGCCCGATTTGCTAGGCTTGGTGACGACTTCTCCGGAGAGTTGCTCATGCTTCGAGCCGCAGTCCGCCGAATACTGGCTGTCACCTTCGGGCCCGTCCGGCGCCTGGCCGTCATGGTCATCGGGATCGCGCTGGTCGTCGTCGCCGCGTCATCGCTGAGCGCCTGCAAAACCTCTCCAATCGGTACTTCCGGGGCGGGCCCGTCACCGGGCCGCTCTCCTGCATACCCGCAGAGCGGGGTGCTCGTCCTGTATGACACGGGCGGGCAATACGGCTCGCTGGGCGAGCTGTATGCGGTCCAAGCTGGGAATCTGGCCTCGCACTTCGGCGCTTGGCAGGCCGTGCCAGTGACGAAGTACACGTCGGGAACGGCACAGAAGTACCTGCTGACGATCTATATCGGATCGACGTATGACGAGCCCTTGCCCGCCGCCTTCCTCGCCGACGTGGCCGCGGGCGCGCACGTGCTGTGGCTCGGGGGGAACCTGTGGCAGCTGATCGGGAAGTACCCCGGAATCGGCTTTCAGACAGCGACGATCGACGATGCCGCACCGACCGGGATCCGGTACCGCGGCACCGAGCTGACCCGCAACGCCAACGCCGGCGGCCTGGTCCACGCCGTGCTTTCCCAGGGTGTGTACTCCACGACGCTCGCCGAGGCCGAGATGCCGGACGGCACGTCGCGGCCCTGGGCGGTGCGCGTCGGCGGCGTGACGTACGTGGCCGAGGTCCCCTTCACATACGCCAGCTTCGACGACCGGTACCTCGTGCTCGCGGACCTGCTGTGCGACCTGCTGGCCCCGAAGACGCCGGAGCGGCACCGGGCCCTGGTGCGCATCGAGGACGTCGGCCCCCACTCCGACCCCGCACAACTGCGCCAGATCGCGGATTATCTGCATTCTCGTAATGCGCCGTTCGCCGTGGCGGTTTTCCCCGTTTACGACGACGCCGCGGGCATCTATTCCGGCGGCGTGCCCGTACACAAGACGCTGAGCGGATCCCCGCAGGTCGTGGCGGCGCTGCGGTACATGCAGCAACAGGGCGGCACCCTGATCATGCACGGATATACGCACGGATTCGCCGGCGCCCCGAATCCGTACGGTGTGAGCGCCGAGGATTACGAGTTCTACCGCGCCCACGTGGACGCCGCGGGCACCGTGGTCCTCGACGGCCCGGTGCCGGGCGACTCCGCGGCCTGGGCGCTAGGGCGCCTGGACTCGGCCCGCCAGGAGTGGACGAAGGCCGGCCTGACGCCCCCGGACATCTGGGAGTTTCCGCACTACACGGCCAGCGAGACCGACTATCGCGCGATCGCCTCGGCCCCGGGAATCCGCGCCCGCTACGAGCAGGTCCTGTACTTCAACGGCATTCTCGGCGGCAGTGGTACACGCTCCGTGAGCCAATACTTCCCATACCTCGTAAAAGACGCATACGGAACGCCGGTCATCCCGGAAACACTTGGAAACGTTGCAACACAAAGATTTAACCAGCACGGCGTCCGCTTGACCCCGGATCTGCTCGCCTCGGCCCGGCGCCAACTCGTGGTGCGCGACAACGTGGCGAGCTTCTTCTACCACCCGTTTCTGGGCCTGCAGTACCTGCCGGAGCTGATCGAGGGCATGCAGCAGATGGGGTACACGTTCGTGTCGGCCCCGTCCCTCCTGTGAACCACCGCCATCCGAAGACTGGAACCCCTCCAGTCTTTCAGTCTTAACTGACAACCGTGGTTTTCTGGTTGAACGTTTGAGCACTTCAGCCCCACCGGCGGCCTCTTGAACACGGTCGACCGTCGCCTTCCGACAGTCCCCACCCTGTCTTCCGCGCAACCGGCCTCGCCACCGGAGCCGGTCTCCCGCGCAAAGCCACCCACCCGGGCACCCGGTTCGGCGCCGCCTCCCCCCGTAGGCCGGCCCGAGCACTCGACCTCGGCAACCCCGCGTCCCGCGGGCCGCTCTCCCCACGCGACCGACCCTTCGCCGCGTCCCGCGCTGGACGACGCCGAACGCGTCCGACAACGCCCGCGGGCCGAGCGGTCAACGCCGGGCCGCACCCCACTCGCGCGGCAGAGCGTCCCCCGGTCTCATCCAGCACGCGAGGAGACTGCGGCCGCAGGTATCCCGATTGCCGCGAGCCCGACGGAAGCGGTCACGGCTCAGAATGCCGCACATCGTATTTATGACCTGCCGGGGTATAAATCCGATAAGTCGCGGCGCGGAGCGCCCGACTTATCGAAAGCCCAACGAGCCCAAGCACCACGATGCCGCCGCAGTCCAGGCACTCGACCGGTCGGCAGCCCGGGCGCTCCGGAGGTCAGGCGCCCGTGCGGCTCGGTGTGCGGTCGGGGAACCGCACGGTGCAAAGCCCGTGCCCGACTTATCGGAAACGCACCAAGCCCGAGCGCCACGATGCCGCCCAGCGGATGCGAGACAGTCATCGTGGCCGAAGCAGTTGACCGGTCGGCAGGCCGAGCGCTCCGAAGGCCAGGCGTCCGTGCGGCTCGGTGTGCTGTCGGGGGAGCCGCGCCGTGCGAAGGCCGTGCGGCGCGGAGCGGTCGGCGGCGGGTGCTCCGACGATCGCGTGGCGCGGTCATCGCGGGTCGAGCGCTGAGCCGTCCGGGGAGCCGTTCGGTGCCGAGCCCGCGCGGCTCGGTGCGGGTCGGCGGCGGGTGCTCTGACGATCGGTCAAGCAATCGAAAGCCGGCGAACCGAGCGCTCCAAAAGCCCAGGCGCCCGGAACCCCGGGCGCCGCGGAAGTTCGGGCGGCCGGGGTGCGGTCAGCGGGCCGGTGCCGAGTGCTCCGGCGAAGTCGCGAAGTCGGCGGTCAGAGCAGCGGGCATCGTCAGGGCCGCTTCCGACACCGGGGGAGTGGGCGCAGTGGCGGCGGCGGTCGGCCCCGGCGCCTGGGTGTCCAAGTGGCGGAAGAACAAGAGCGCGCCGGCGGCCAGGGCGCCCACCAGGCCGACCGCGGCGAACCCCCAAGCCGGCGAGCCCCGGTCGATGGCCCAGCCCGCCAGCGGCGAGCCGATCGCCAGGCCCACGGTCAGCGAGGAGCCGTGCCAGCCCATCGCCTCGCCGCGGGCCGACGCGGGCACCAGGCGGCTCACGAGGTCGACGGTCGCGGTCAGGGTCGGGGCGCACAGGGCGCCCGCCGGCAGCAGCGTCAGGAACAGCAGGGGCCAGGCGGAGCCGACCAGGCCCGCGGGGATCGTGCACAGGGCCAGGGCGCCCAGCAGGGCGACGAGCGGGACCGCGCGCGGCAGGGCGCCGTAGATGAAGCCGCCCACGAGGGAGTAGACGGCCCAGGCGGCCAGCAGGGCGCCCACCAGGCCCACCTGGCCCGCGCCGCGCAGCATGGCCACGATGCCGAGGTCGGTGCCGGCCAGCACCATGGTGGTCGCCGCGGCCGCGGCCAGCACGGCCACGAAGCGCGGGGTCAGCCAGTCGCGGCGGCGGACCGGGGCGGCGGACTCGCCGGGCGTCTCCGACGTGTGCACGGGCGGGTTGGTGACCCACAGCGCCAGGCCGGCGAGGACCAGGGCGCCGCCGATCGACCACATCGCGGTGCGGCTGGAGAGGGCGCTCGTGAGCAGCACGGCCAGGGGCGGGCCGGCCATGAAGGACAGCTCGACCGACATCGAGTCCAGCGCGTAGGCCTGGCGGCGCTGGTCGGCGGGGACCAGGGCGGCGACCGACTGGCGGATCACGGAGAAGACCGGCAGGGAGAGGAGGCCGGCGACGAAGGCGCCGACGAGCAGCGCCGGGAAGCCCAGGAATGGCGCCATGGCCCAGAAGAGCGCCTCGGCCACGGTGGTGACCACCAGCATGGGGCGCAGGCCGCGCCGATCCACGAAGCGGCCGTTGAGCGGGCCGCCGAGCGCCGTTCCGACCGTCAGGGCCGCCCCCACCAGTCCCGCCGCGCCCCACCCCTTGTGGAGGTCCTGAGCGACGTGCAGGGTCATGGTCACCCCGATCATGGTGATCGGGATGCGGGCCAGCAACGCCAGCACCATGAGGGGCCGCACGCCCGGTAGGGCGAGGACGCGGCGGTAGGGGTCGAGACGCATGGGGCCATCATGTCGCGGGGGTACGACAAAATCGCCCGAGTATTCAGGTGGATTGTGGGCGACGTCACCGGGGAACCGTTGAGGTCGGGGCACAGTCCAATGAGCAAGACCTATGGATGGAGCTGAACCACGATGAAGTCCCGGATCCTCGCCGCCGCCCTGCTCACGCTCACGTTCGCGCTCGGCGCGTGCTCGGACGCCACCGACCAGGCCGGCGCCGGAGCCAGCGGTGCCGCGTCCAACGGCGTGCCGGCCTCCAGCGGTGGCGCCGGCACGGACGCGAGCGCCGGGGCGGGCACGAGCGCGGGCCCGAACACGGACCCGAGCTCGAAGAGCAACAGCGGCGGCAACGTGACCGCCACCGACGCGCTGGTGACCTTCACCCGCACCGGTGGCCTGGCCGGCAACAACGACTCGCTGGTCGTGAAGCCGGACGGGTCGTACACGATCACGACCAAGCAGGGCACCAAGACCGGCAAGCTGACCGACGACGAGGCCAACGCGCTCAAGACCGCGCTGGCGTCGACGGACTTCAACAAGCTGCCGACCATGAACGACAACGGCGCGGTGGCCGACGCCTACACCTACACGGTCACCTACGGCGGCAAGCAGATCACGGCGAAGGACGGGTCGATCCCGCCCGCCCTTCAGCCGGTCGTCAGCGCGCTAGGCGCCTTCCTGAGCAAGTAGCCCGTCGATCCGGGCCAGCTCGTCGGGGGAGAGGGCCAGGTTCTCCAGGGCCCCGAGGTTGTCCAGCAGCTGCTTCACGCTCGACGCCCCGATGATCAGCGAGGTGACCCGCGAGTCGCGCAGCGCCCAGGCCAGCGCCAGCTGGGCCAGGCTCTGGCCGCGCTCGCGGGCCACCTGGTCCAGCGCCCGGATGAGCTGCAGCCGGGACGCGGTCAGGTCGGACTCGTTGAGGAAGCGGCTGGTGCGCACGCGGGAGTCGTCCGGAATGCCGTCGAGGTACCGGTTGGTCAGCAACCCCTGCGCCAGCGGCGAGAACGGGATGCAGCCCGCCCCGGCCTCCTCGAGCGCGTCCAGCAGGCCGTCCTCGATCCAGCGGTTCAGCATCGAGTACGACGGCTGGTGGATCAGCAGCGGCGTGCCGAGCTCGCGCAGGATGCGGGCGGCCGCGAGGGTCTGCTCGGGGGTGTAGTTGGAGATGCCGACGTACAGCGCCTTGCCCGCCCGCACCGCGGCGTCCAGCGCGCCCATGGTCTCTTCCAGCGGGGTGTCCGGGTCCGGGCGGTGCGAGTAGAAGATGTCGACGTACTCGAGCCCCATGCGCCGCAGCGACTGGTCGAGCGAGGCCAGCACGTACTTGCGCGACCCCCACTCCCCGTACGGCCCGGGCCATATGTCGTAGCCGGCCTTCGTGGAGATGATGAGCTCGTCGCGGTACGGCCGCAGATCCTCGGCGAGGATGCGCCCGAAGTTCTCCTCGGCCGACCCCGGCGGCGGCCCGTAGTTGTTGGCCAG
Source organism: Dactylosporangium sp. NPDC000244 (assembly GCF_040300725.1). Classification (NCBI taxonomy): domain Bacteria; kingdom Bacillati; phylum Actinomycetota; class Actinomycetes; order Micromonosporales; family Micromonosporaceae; genus Dactylosporangium; species Dactylosporangium sp. NPDC000244. The sequence goes on along the minus strand of NZ_JBEPEH010000044.1, from coordinate 91,900 downwards.
GTCGAAGTGGGTCACGCCCGCGTCGAAGGCGCGCCGCACGATCGAGCGCTGGGTCTCGAACGGCCGCTCCCGCCCGAAGTTGTGCCACAGCCCGAGCGAGATGGCCGGCAGCTTGAGCCCGCTGCGTCCGCTGCGCCGGTAGAGCATGTCCTGGTATCGGCCCGAAGCCGCCTCGTACGCCACGGCCATGATCCTAAACTGGCCAGATGGACGAGGAGCCCGTGGAGAAACCTCCGGTGGTCGCATCGATCCTAGCGATCACCTCATGAAGCCCCTGCGCCCGAGCCAGCTCATCAGCAAGGTCGACGCAATGCTCGGGGGCCGCCTCGTCATGCGTGCATGACGAGACGGCCCCCATAAAACACCAGCTAGGCGATCGGCTCCGCGAACGGGTCCTCAGCCGTGTCGACCGGGATCTCCGCCGCCGCGGCCCGGGCCGCCTGCGCCCCGCGCGCCGAGCGCTCCTCGTCGGTGATCGGGAAGTGGCAGGCGACCGTCTGCCCCGGCGCGAGCTCGCGCAGCAGCGGCTCCTCCTGGGCGCACAGGTCCTGCGCCTTCCAGCACCGGGTGCGGAAGCGGCAGCCGGACGGCGGGTCGATCGGGCTCGGCACGTCGCCGGTGAGCAGGATCCGCTCCCGCTGCGCCTTGTCGCGCCGCGACGGGTCGGGCACCGGCACGGCGGAGAGCAGGGCGAACGTGTACGGGTGCAGCGGGTTCACGTAGAGCCCGTCGCGCCCGCCGATCTCGACGACCTTGCCCAGGTACATCACCGCGACCCGGTCCGAGATGTGCCGGACGACGGACAGGTCGTGGGCGATGAAGACGTAGGTCAGGTTGAATTCGCGCTGCAGGTCGTCGAGCAGGTTCACGACCTGCGCCTGGATCGACACGTCCAGGGCCGAGACGGGCTCGTCGGCGATGATCAGCTTCGGCTGGAGCGCGAGCGCCCGGGCGATGCCGATGCGCTGGCGCTGGCCGCCCGAGAACTCGTGCGGGTAGCGGTTGTAGTGCTCGGGGTTGAGGCCGACGAGCTCCAGCAGCCGCTGGACCTCGCGCTTCTGCCCGTGCGCGGTCTTGATGCTCTGCACCTGCAGCGGGGCCCCGACGATCGAGCCGACCGTGTGGCGCGGGTTCAGCGACGAGTACGGGTCCTGGAAGATCATCTGGACCTCGCGCCGCAGCGGGCGCATCTTCCCCACGCCGTAGTGGGAGATGTCCTGCCCCTCCAGCAGCACCTGGCCGCCGGTCGGCTCCAGCAGCCGGGTCATGAGCCGGCCGGTGGTGGACTTGCCGCAGCCGGACTCGCCGACCAGGCCGAGCGTCTCGCCGGTCTTGACGGCCAGGTCGATGCCGTCGACCGCGCGGACCGCGCCGACCTTTCGCTTGATGAACGCGCCCCGCATGATCGGGAAGTGCTTCTCCAGGCCGCGCACCTCGAGGAGGTTCTCGCCGTCGCGCTGAGGCGCCGCCGCCGGCTGGGGTTGGGTCGTCGTCGACACTGTCGTGCTCCTCAGAGGTTCGGGGCGATGTCCGACTTGAAGATGGCCAGCCGTTCCGCGGGCGGGATGTGGCAGGCGACGCCGTGCTCGGCGGTGCCCTCCGCCAGGGTCGGCTCGACCGTCTTGCAAGGGATGCCGTTGCGCTCCACGTAGGGGCAGCGCGGGTGGAAGGAGCAGCCGCTCGGGAGGTTGATCAGCGACGGCGGGCTGCCCTTGATCGGCACCAGCCGGTCGCGCACCTCCCGGTCGACGCGGGGCATCGACGAGAGTAGACCCCAGGCGTACGGGTGCTCGGGGCGGCGGAAGATGGTCTCCGCGGTGGCGTGCTCGACGCACTTGCCGCCGTACATCACCAGGATGTCGTCGGCGACCTCGGCCACGACGCCCAGGTCGTGGGTGATGATGATGACCGCCGAGTTGAACTCCGACTGCAGGTCGCGGATCAGGTCGAGGATCTGGGCCTGGACCGTCACGTCGAGCGCCGTGGTGGGCTCGTCGGCGATGAGCAGCTGCGGGTTGTTCACCAGCGACATGGCGATCATGGCGCGCTGGCGCATACCGCCGGAGAACTGGTGCGGGTAGTCGTCCACGCGCCGCTGGGGCTGCGGGATGCCGACCCGGTCGAGCATCTCGATCGCGCGCTTGCGGGCGTCGTTCTTGCTGACCTTGTGGTGGACCCGGTACGCCTCGACGATCTGGGCGCCGACCGTGTAGTACGGGTGCATCGCGGTCAGCGGGTCCTGGAAGATCATCGACATCTTCGCGCCGCGCAGGAGCCGGACCCGCTCGGGCGAGGCGCCGATGAGCTCCTCGCCGTCGAGCCAGACCTCACCGGAGATCTTCGCGGAGCCGCGCCGGTGCAGGCCCAGGATGCCCAGGCTCGTGACGCTCTTGCCGGAGCCGGACTCGCCCACGATGCCGAGGGTCTCGCCGCGCTCGAGCTGGAACGTCAGGCCGTCGACGGCCTTGACCACGCCGTCGTCGGTCTTGAATTGGATCCGCAGGTCCCGCACGTCGAGGAACGACTCTGCGGTGCCCGCGCCGGACCCGGACGGGCTCGGCGTGCCGTCGGTGAGCAGGCTGCTGGACATGCTCACTCCTTTCCTGGGGTGCCGTGAAGCGTGGACCGGGACGGGGAACGGGTCACGAGAGCCGCACCCGCGGGTCGATCACGGCGTAGAGCACGTCGACGACCAGGTTGGCCATGACGATGAAGAACGAGGCGAAGAGGGTCGCGCCGAGGATGATCGGCAGGTCCTTCTGGGTCACCGCGTCGACGCTGAGCTTGCCGATGCCGGGCAGGGAGAACACCCGCTCGGTGAGGATCGCGCCGCCGAGCAGCGTGCCGAGGTCGAGGCCGAAGATCGTCACGATCGGCGTGAGCACCGCGCGCATGGCGTGCTTGCCGATGACGACCCGCTCCTTCAGACCCTTGGCGCGGGCGGTGCGGATGTAGTCCTCGCCGAGGGTCTCGAGCATCTGGGCCCGCGTGAGCCGCGCGTAGGTGGCGGCGAACAGCAGGGCGAGGCTCACCCAGGCGAGGAAGAGCTTGTTGGCCCAGCCCCACGGGTCGTCGACGAAGTTGATGTACTCGCCACCGCGGAAGATCTTCCACTGGTGGACGAACAGCGCCTGGAAGACGAGACCGGTGAAGTAGACCGGTAGGGAGACACCGGCGAGCGCGACGATCATCACTGCTCGGTCGGCGAGTTTCCCGCGTTTCAGCGCGGATATGACGCCGCCGGCGACGCCGCCGAAGAGCCAGAGGAGCGCGGCGCCGATGGCGAGGGAGATGGTGACCGGGAGACGGTCCAGCAGCAGGGGCCAGACCTCGCGGTCGGTGCGGAACGAGTACCCGAAGCAGGGGGCCGAGCAGTGCGTGACCGTGGGACCGCTGTTGTAGTCGCGGCCGGCCACGAGACCCTTCACGAACCGGCCGTACTGGATGTAGATCGGCTGGTCCAGGCCGAGCTTGATCCGCGTCAGCTCGACGTCGCGCGGGGTCGCCGACTTACCGACGTACATCTCAGCGGGATCGGCGTGCGCCGCCTTCGGGATCAGGAAGAAGATCGCGAAGGTGACCATGGAGACGGCCACGATGAGCAGTGCCGCGGTGACCAGGCGGCGCAAAATGTAGTTGATCACGTGTGCGGCCTGACGCCGGCCGGATCGACGGTGTTCCCGTCTCACCGGCCGGCGCCGTGGCCCTCACCTGCCTTCTGTACTCGTGAAGGGCGGGTTACCGGCTGTTCAGGCTTGCTGCTTCGGTGCCAGGGCTACTGCGACCCGAGGGGTCAGCTGACGCCCAGGCTGCCGAAGTCGTACATGCCGTAGTACTCCGTCACGAACACGTTCGTGACGCGGGGGTTGCGGTAGTTGAGCGCCTTGTCGTAGACGAACGGCACCATGACCGCGGCGTCCATGACCTTGTGGTTGATGGTCGTCCAGATGGCCGCGGCCTTGGCCGGGTCCTTCTCCGCCTTCGCCTGGTCGATCAGGGTGTTGATCTCCGGGTCGTTGAGCTCGGCGTAGTTGTTGTTACCGGACGGCAGGATGTTGCGGCCGTCGACCAGCACGGACAGGAAGCCGTACGCGGTCGGGAAGTCGGCACCCCAGCCGGCCATCATGAGGCCGTAGCCCTTGGCCGCGACGTTGGACGGCGCGCCGATGGTCGAGCGGAAGTACAGCGACGGCTCGGTCGGGTCGAGGCGAGCGTTGATGCCCACGTTCTTCAGCGCAGCCTGCAGCGCCTCGGCCGTCTTGGGCTCCTTGCCGGCGTTACGAGTCGCGATCACGGTGTCGAAGCCGTTCGGCTTGCCACACGCCGCGAGCTCTTCCTTGGCCTTGTCGATCTGCGGCTTGCCGGACTTGGTGTTGTACGGGTCGTAGTCGTCGTGACCCGCGATGTTCGGCGGCAGCATGTTGAAGGCGACGTCACCACCGGCGTCGGCACCACCACGAGCGGTCTGCATCGTGATCTTGTCGGTCGCGTACTGCACGGCCTTGCGGCAGTGGATGTTGTCGAACGGCGCGACCTTGGTGCTGATCGAGAAGTAGCGGATGAAGCCCGTGTTCGGGGTGTCCGCGTTCTTCTTCTTCTCCGGGTCGAGCAGGATCTTCGGCTGCGCACCCTGCTGGACACCAGTCTGCGCGGTGTCGATGTCGATCTCGCCGCCCAGCAGCTGGTTGTCGATCTCCTCGACGGCCGTGCCGATGGTCAGCTCGACCTGGTCCGGCAGCGCGGCGCGCACCGTGTCGGTCTTCGGGTCCCACTGGTCGTTGCGGACCCAGACGGCCTTCTTGCCCTGGTCGTACGACTGGAACTTGTACGGGCCGGAGGAGACGGGCTTCTCACCGTACTTGTCGCCGGTGTCCTTCGCCTGCGGGATCGGGCTGGCGTCGGGCGCGGCGAGCAGGTAGATGAAGTCCGACAGCGGCTCGGCCAGCTTGAAGACGATCGTGCTGTCGTCCGGCGTCTCGACGGACTTCAGACCCAGCTTGTTCGGGTCGGTGTCCTTGTACGGGCCGGGGTACTTCTGGCCCTGGTCGAGCACGTCGACCAGGTAGGTCGGACCACCGGACAGCACGTCCTGCGCGAAGATGCGCTCGATGCCGTACTTGAAGTCCTTCGAGGTGATCGGCGAGCCGTCCTCGAACTTGATGCCCGACTTGAGCTTGAAGGTGTAGGTCTTGCCGTCGGCCGAGATCTCCGGCATGGCCTGCGCCAGGTCGGGAACCAGCTTGAGGCCGTCCTCGCCGGGCTTCGCCTCGTTGGTGACGAGGGTGCGGACGTAGTAGCCCTTCATCAGGTTCCACACGTACGCGTAGTAGGCCCGCGCCGGGTCCCACGAATCCGGGTCGGACTGGTTGACGAGCTTGAGCGTGCCGCCCTTCTTGGTGGACGGGTTCACGATGCCCTTGGTGGCGGCGTTGAAGCCGGACACACCCGAGCCGCCGCTCTCACCGGTCTTGGGCGTGTCGCCGCTGCCACCGCAGGCGGACAACGCCAGGGCGATGGTGACCGAACCGGCCACCAGAACCCCTGTCCTCATTCTCACTGGGTTTCCCTCCTTGTTTGGCGCGACCCGCCGAGGGACGGGCCGTCCGAGCTGTGCTGCTGTGCGAGTGAAGCCAGGTGCGCACACAGGGTTCGACCGGGCCTGCTGAGCCATCGGCTCAGCCGCATGCCGGACGGGGTGGTGCGGGGTGTGCGTGACGGCCGGAGGCCACCGGTGGCCCGAGGGGGCTACCGGTTGGCCTTCGGGTCCAGGGCGTCACGCAGGCCGTCGCCGAACAGGTTGAAGGCGAGGACCATGAGGAAGATCGCGAAGCCGGGCACGAACATGTACATCGGGTCGTACTCGTAGTACTGCACGGCGTCGGAGAGCAGCCGGCCCCACGAGGGGGTGGGCGGCAGCACGCCGACACCGAGGAACGACAGCGCGGCCTCGAAGAGGATGTTCGCGGGGATGATCAGCGTCGCGTAGACGAGGATCGGTGCGGTCAGGTTCGGCAGCAGTTCCCGGAAGAGGATGCGGGGCGCGCCCGCTCCGATGCTGCGTGCCGCCTCGACGAACTCGCGTTCCCGCAGGGAGAGAGTCTGGCCGCGGACGATGCGCCCGATGTACGGCCAGCTGAAGAACGCGATGACCGAGATGACCACGCCGACCCGCCAGCCGGTGCTGGCCGGCACCACGGAGATCAGGGCGATCGAGAACAGCAGGTACGGGAAGGCCAGGATCAGGTCCATGAGCCGGCTGATGAGGCTGTCGACCATGCCGCCGAAGTAGCCGGAGACGACGCCGAGCACCACGCCGATGGCGACCGCGACGAGCGTGGCGGACAGCGCCACGAGCAGCGAGACCTGGGCACCGTAGATGATCTGCGAGAACAGGTCCCGGCCGCTGACGGGCTGGACGCCGAGCAGGAAGTCCTTGCTGACGCCGCCCCAGGTTCCGACGGGCGGGATGCCGCCCAGCGATGGGTCGATCAGTTCTTGGTGGAACTCGTTGACCGGATGCCCGAACGCCTTGTTGATCAAGGGGGCGAACACCGCGACCAGCACCAGGAAAATAATGAACCCGCCTCCAGTGAGCGCGATCTTGTCGCGCTTGAGCCGGGTCCACGCAATCTGACTGAGCGAACGACCTTCGATGGCCTTCGCGGGAACACCGGCAGGCGTGGCGGTCGCCTCTTCGACCGTCGGCACCTGCTCGTCGCTCTTCGACGTGACGGGTCCCATAGTCATGGGCGTGGTGCCCCTCTCCCCGGCCGTCTGCCCGCCTGCAAGCCGCCAGCGATGACCGTCGCACCGTGCAGCGAGCATGCGTCGGCCAGACCGGGGCCCGTGGCAGTCAGCAGCCGATCGGCTGTGTCTTCGTGGACTCCTGGTGCCCTATCCGCAGGTTCGGTCCACGGGCAGAGCGTGCACGAAGCCGACGTGGTGTTGTCGCCTTCGTTGGACGAACCCTGTCTCCCGTTCGGCCGATCGTCAAGGGTCACCCGCTGTCCTGTAACCAAGTCCACGCCGCGCCGTGATGAGGGCGTGATCCAAGCACAGCGACTTTTGGATCATACACCCCCTAAACGGGCGATTTGCCGGCGAATCGTAACGGTGTGATCACGCAATGTGCTGGAAACATGGCGCCAAGAACGGCGAGAACGGGCTATCCAGGACGATCGTTGATCGTTTCACACTTAACAGTACGGTCCGGGCGGAGTTCATGGTGACACAGCGTGCTCAAATATCGAAATCGATTACGACCGGAGCGTGGTCAGAGGGCCCTTTGCCCTTCCTGGCCTCTCTGTCGATGTAGGCACCCTTGACCGCACCCGCGATCGTTGCGCTGACGCAGGCCAGGTCGATCCGCATGCCCTTGTCCTGGTGGAACATCCCGGCCCGGTAGTCCCAGTACGTGAAGGGGTTGGAGCCCTTCATCGGCTTCGGGACGATGTCGGTCAGGCCGGTGTCCAGCAGCGCGGCGACCGCGTCCCGCTCGGGCTGCGTGACGTGCGTGGCGCCGGCGAAGGCCGCGATGTCGAAGACGTCGGAGTCGCGCGGGGCCACGTTGAAGTCGCCGCAGACGGCGACCGGGTCGCCGGTGGCGAGGTCCGCGGCCACCGCCCGGCGCAGGGCGGCCAGCCAGCTCAGCTTGTACCCGTAATGCGCCGACTCCGGCGTGCGCCCGTTGGGCACGTAGACCGACCAGACCCGCACCCCGCCGCAGACGGCCGAGACGGCGCGCGCCTCGATCCGCGGCTCCTCGAGCAGGGGCTCCTCGCCGCCGGGCTCGCCACCCCAGCCCGGCGCGTCCTCGAAGCCGCAGCGCACGTCGTGCAGCCCGACCCGGGACAGCACCGCGACGCCGTTCCAGCGCCCCTCGCCGTGGTGGACGGTGTCGTAGCCGAGCGACTTGACCTCGTCCGCCGGAAACGCGTCCGTGGCCAGCTTGGTCTCCTGCAGGCAGAGCACGTCAGGCCCGGCCAGCTCCAGCCACTCGAGCAGGCGGGGCAGCCGGGCCTTGACGGAGTTCACGTTCCAGGTGGCGAGCCTCACCGCAGCAGCATGACATGCCTAGACTGCATCCCCGGCCGCCTTTCAGGCTGATTCGCGCTTCACCAATTCCGTAGGGAGTAGCAGAACGGGCTCGATCGTCTCGCCACCGGCCATCCGCAGCACCTGGCGGGCCGCCATCCGGCCGAGGTCGGTGATCGGCTGGCGCACGGTGGTCAGCGGCGGCTCAGTGTCGCGGGCGAAGTCCATGTCGTCGAAGCCGACCACGGCCACGTCGTCGGGGACCCGGCGCCCGGCCTGCCGCAGCGCGCGCAGCGCCCCCTCGGCCATCGCGTCGGAGGCGGCGAAGACGGCGTCGAGCTGCGGGTCGTCGCCGAGCAGCTGGCTCATGGCCAGCGCGCCGGACTGCCGGGTGAAGTCGCCGACGGCCACCAGCGAGCGCCGGCCGCTGTCCTGCATCGCCGCGCGGTAGCCCTTGAGCCGGTCGATCCCCGCGCTCATGTCCTGCGGCCCGGCGATCGTGGCGACCCGCCGGCGCCCGGTGTCGAGCAGGTGGCGCACCGCGGCCCGGGCCGCGTCCTCGTTGTCCACGTCGACGTAGGGCACCGACGACTGGATCAGCAGGCGCCCGTTGCACACCACCGGCACCCCGGCCCGGCTCAGCCGCTCCGGCAGCGGGTCGGCGCCGTGCATCGAGAAGATGATGGCCCCGTCGACGTGCCCGCCGGTGCAGTAGCGCTCCACGCGGTCGTGGCTCGGCCCGCTGGGCCCGACCATCATGAGCACGAGCTGCTTGTCCACGGCCTCGAGCTCGAGGCTGACCCCGCGGATGATGCTCGAGAAGAAGGGGTCGTCGGAGAAGACCCGGCTCGCGGTCTCGGAGGCGACCAGGGCGATGGAGTCGGTCCGCTGGGTGACGAGGCTGCGGGCGGCCTGGTTGGGCACGTAGCCCAGCGCCTCGACCGCGCTGAGCACCTTGTCGCGGATGTGCGGCGCGACGGACGTCGACCCGTTGACCACGCGCGAGGCGGTGGCGCGTGACACCCCGGCGCGTTGCGCGACGTTTTCGAGCGTGGGCCGGTCCCGCCCCGACATCACCATTGTGGCGACCCCCATATCTGTTCTGCCGGACCATCATGACTGAAGCTCAGCAATGTGTAGCGCACAAACAATGACGGGCGATGGAGCATGTCGCTCCATCGCCCGTCGCACCCTCACACCGGTTACACCCTGATCACGATTCGCCGGGACGCGATACGCCGGTCACCCAAGCCGCCGTATCGGCCGGAGAGCGCTCTCAAGACTGGAATCAGACTGGCCCATGACTAGCCCAATGTCAATCACAGAATCGGTTGAGAGCGCTCTCTGCAATATGTTGTGGGAAACGCCAAATCCCCTTATGCCGCCTGGCGCCGCCGGCAGGCCTCGAGGTGGGCGGCGATCACCGCGGCCGTGGACGAGCGCACGCAGGCGTCGGCGCCGGCCTCCAGCACGTCGACCACGGCCTGGTGGTCGCTGTAGGGGCTCAGCACGGCCACGATCGAGGCGGACGGGTGGCGCAGGCAGGCGGCGGTGACGGAGCGGGGGCCGGGGTCGTCGAGCACCACGATGTCGGGCTCCCGGCACCCGGCCGGCATCTCGGCCCGCCGGGTCACCACCCAGCCCTGGGGGAGATGCCGGTCCAGCTCCGGGAGGCGATGGGCCGGGGCGATGAGCAGCACGTCGATGCGCTCCTGGTCGAGCACGGCGGAGGAACGCGGGGGAAGGGTCAGGATCGTCATGTCTCATTTATCGCGTGCCGGGCTGGCATCCCCCTCGGTTCCGCCTGCGAGAATCCTGGAAGCCGTACCGGCCGTGGGGAGGACCCGTGATCGTCTGGCTCAACGGCCCGTCGGGCGTCGGCAAGGCCACCGTGACCGCCGAGCTGTGCCGCCGCGAGCCGCGGGCCCGGGCCTTCGACGCCGAGCGCGTCGGCTGGGTGCTGCAGCGCACGGCCGGCCTGGTCCGGCCGGCGGTGCGCCACGGCGACTACCGTGACCTGCCGGCCTGGCGCGCGGCCACCGTCGTCGCCGCGGCCCGCCAGGCCCGCGGCGCCGACCCGCTGCTCGTGCCCCTGACGATGCTGCGCCGCGGGCACCTCGAGGAGATCCTGGGCGCGCTGCGCGACCGGGGCCACGAGGTGCGCCACGTGCTGCTGGACGTCTCGGCGCCGGCCCTCGTCGAGCGGGTCGAGGCCGACGACAGCGCGGACGCGGGCGGGTGGCGGCTGGAGGACCTGGGCAGGTATCTGACCGCCCGCCGCGACCTGTACTCCCTCGGCGAGGTCGTGGACACGGACGACCTGCTCGCCGGCGAGGTCGCCGACGAGGTCCAGGAGCTCATCCGGAATTTCCGGCACCCGAACATGAATTGACCCGGTGGGCGCCGGTGCGCGAGTCTGAGCGCCATGCTCTCGTGGGGGCGCTTCCGGCGATCGGCGCCGGACCTCGCCGCGGCCGGTCGCGCGCTGCTCTACCGCAGCGGCGTCGGCCTGGCCTACCTGGGCACGGTGCGCGCCGACGGCGGCCCGCGGGTGCACCCGATCAGCCCCCTGCTCGTCGAGGACGGCCTGTTCACCCTGCTCATGGTCTCGCCGAAGCTCGAGGACCTGCTGCGTGACAGCCGCTTCGCGCTGCACACCTTCCCCATGGACCCCGGCGAGGAGGCGTTCTACCTCACCGGGCGGGCCGTGTTCCCGCGCGAGCCTGCCCTGCGCCGCTCGGTGGCGGCCGCGTTCGTCGCCGAGCGGGCCCTGGCCACGCCGCCGCCCGGCTTCAGCCAGCACGTGCTCGTCGAGCTGCTCGTGAGCACGTGCGTGCTGAGCCGGGCCGGGCAGTACGTGACCTGGGCGGCCGCCGAGGTGCCCGCGCACGAGCTCCCCGGCGGCCGCCACCGCGCGGCCGTCTAGCTCTCGTAGACCTCGAACTCCCACAGCGAGTACCCGTAGGTCGTGCTGCGGGCGACCCCGGTCATGCGCACGTACCGGGCGCTGACCGGCGAGAACGTCACGTTGTCGATCCCGCCGTTGCCCGCGTCGACCGTGGCCGCGGTCGTCCACGTGCTGTTGTTCGTGGACACCTCGATCCGGTACCGCGACCCGTACGCCGACTCCCAGCGCAGGATCACCCGCCGGACCTGCTGGGCCGAGCCGAGATCCACGGTGATCGACTGGTTGTCGCTCCACCCGCTGGCCCACCGGCTGGTCGGGTTGCCGTCCACCGCGGCGCCGGTCGAGTAGCCGAGCTGCGTGCTGCTCGCGCTCACGCCCCGGCCCAGCGCCAGGTTGGTGAGATCGTCGCCCCGCTTGGCCGGGAACGAGACCACCTGCTGGTACGTCGGCCGGTTCTGCCACGAGATCTTGTCGTGCGTGATCCCGCCGAGCGGCGACTGGATGATCGTGTCCGCGCACCACTGGTCGCCGGCCGAGCAGTTGGTGTCGCCCGGGTAGGTGGTCGCCGCGGGCTCGGCCGCCGCCGTGGCGAGGGTCGTGACCAGCACCTGCTTGCACGCGGCCAGGTTCCCGCCGCCGCAGTAGGTCTTGCCCAGGCCGCTGCTCACCGGGTCGCCGAGGACCGACCGGAGGTCCTTGTCGAGGTACCCCCACCACCCGTACTGGAACGAGGACCCCTTGTGCCCCTGGGTCTGGTTCAGCGAGCCCGCGTTCGTCGGCCCGGTGGCCCCGGACGGCGACTCGTCGATCTGCAGCGCCCTGGTGAGCGCCCCGTACACGTCGTCGCCGAGCCCCGGCCGGAAGGCGCCGTCGACGAGCTTGGGCCACCAGGCGTCGAACGTGCGGATGGCGGCCGCGTGCTGGTACACGTGCGACCCCGGCGACGTCTCGACCCGCTTGGCCCCGGCCGCCAGCCAGGCGCGCAGTGCCGTCACGTTCGGGTCGGTGCCGGTCCCGGCCGGGTCGAGGATGCGCAGCAGCTCGGGCAGCAGGTTCTCCGCGCGCAGGTCGGTGACGGCGGCGTCCTCGACGATGCGCACCACGCCGGCCCGATCGACCTTCTTGCCGCCGCTCAGCGCCGATTTGACCCGCTGGTCGAGCAGATCCGCGCGCTGCACGGCACCGAAACTGAAGTTTCCGTCGGCCGCCGAGAAGTCCTTACTTTGCTTGTTATTCCAAGAGACGAAATAATCCTGTCCCGTCGACTGCGGATGCTGGTTCACCGGAATGTAGTCGGCCGTATTCGTATCCGCATTCCACCCGGACCATTCATAAGCCGGGTCCGCCTTCGCCGGCAGGTTCGGGTTGGCGCCCGTCTTGCGCACCGGGTTCGCGCCGGAGTTGAAGTACGCGGTGTCCGTCGAGTTCACGTAGAACCAGTTGAACGCGTAGCCGACGTCGGAGGCCGAGGCGATGAACTGCGCCGGCGAGCCCATGGCGGCCGGGTCGTTGAACGCCTGGAAGCCGATGGCCGAGTCGGCCTCGTGCCGGTACGTCGAGCGCAGCTGGGCGAAGGCGACGGGCTGCCCGCCGACCGTCCCGCGCCACGCGACCAGGCCGTACTTCGTGCGGTACGTGATGAGCTGGTAGGACCCGGCGGCCGTGCCGTCGGCGACGGTGGGCGTCCAGGCGTTGGTCTGGGTCAGCGCCTCCATCGGCGTGCACGTGCCGTGGAAGAGGTACGCCGTCGACGCGGTGGTGGCGGGGGAGCCGTTGGTGTTGCACAGCGGCACCGCGTAGGTGTCGGTGATGTCCTGCTCCGCCGAGGTGGCGCTCCACGCGTAGTCCTGGCCGCGGCCGAGCAGCACGTAGAGGTTGAGCCCGGCGAAGGCGACCCCGTGCGCGCTGATCCCGGGGCCCTGCAGCTCCTGCAGCATGAGCAGCTGCGGGGAGAAGTACCCGGTCTGCGGCCCGAACACCGCGATCGGGTGCCCGCCGGCCGAGTGGGCCGCGTCCACGACGACCGCGTTGGACATGCCCCGCTTGGTCGCCGAGCTCGGCGGGAGGCCCGATGCGAGGCCGGCGGTCGAGGTGGCCGAGCCGGTCGGGTTGAACACCACCGGCTGGGCCGTCACGCTGCCCGCGTCCGGCAGTGCGACGCTCGCGGCGTTCGGGTCGGCCGCGCCGTACGGGAACGACTGCCCGTTGTGCAGCGTGAGCACGGTCTCGTCGTCGTTCTGCTCGCGGAACGCGGCCCAGAGCCGGTCGCCCTCGGTAACGCCGTAGCGGGCGCGGGCGGTGACGCGCACGAGCGCCGACTCCACCTCGCCGCCCCCGCCGCCGCCGAAGAGCCCGCCGACCACGCCGGCGATGGCGATCAGGTCGGTCATCTGGAACGGCTCCGGCCCGCCCGCGTTGGTGATCGCGTCGAGGTGGCCGGTGAGCACGTACTCCCCGGGGCAGTTGCGCCCCGACATGCACGCGGCGATGTAGGCGTTGATCCCCGCGACGTAGCTCTGCACGTCGTCGTAGAGCTGGGCCCCGCGGGTGCCCTTGGTGCGCAGCGCCGCGACCTGGGCCTGTAGGTCGGCCTCGGTGTACGGGGCCTGGCGCCAGATGCTCTGCTCCAGCTCCCGGTTCCCCGGCGCGCCGCCCGCGAACGGGGTCAGCTTGCCGCGGCCGACCCGGCGCAGCAGGTCCATCACGAAGAGCCGGTCCTCGGCCCCGGCGTACCCGGCGCCGAACATGGTCCCGGCCCGGGTCGTGCCGGTCACGTGCGGCACGCCGAGCGCCTTGTCGCGCACGATCGTCACGTCGGAGCGGGGGCTGTAGCTGCGGTCGACCTGCCCGGCCGGCACCCCGAACGAGGCGTCGTTGTAGAAGTTCGAGATCTGCTCGTCGGTGAGGCCCGTGTAGGCCGAGACGAGGTTCGCGTACGGGCCGAGCTGGTCGGCCGAGTGCGCGGGGCGGAAGCCCAGGGCCTTGTGGGCCAGGATGTCGGCGAGCGTGGCGTTGCCGTTCTGGCCCGGCGGCAGGATGTCGTTGCACTGGCCGAGGCAGTAGTCGTTGGGGGCGAGGACGGCGGCCTCGGCCGGGGCGGCGGCGAGGGCGGGGGCGACGAGCACCGAGGAGGCGAGCAGTAACGCCGCCAGGGTGCGTTTGAGGACAGGCAGGGACATGGCGGATCCCTTCCGGAAAGAGTCAACGTGAAAACGACTCGGATTACCGGATGGTAACAACGACACCGGTCACTGAATAGAGGTCTCATCCCGTCGATACGCTGGGACTCCACTACGCTGCACCGGTGCTCGTGGTCCATGCGCTCTGGGTGGAAGGCCGGGTCGGCCTGTGGGCCGAGGAGGCCGGTCGGGCGCTCGCGGGCCTCAACCTCGACGGCGACGCCGGCATCGCGGCCGAGCGCACCCTGGCGCTGCCGACCCGCAACCGGCGGCCCGAGCCCTGGCCGGCCGTCACCGCCAAGGCGCAGCTGCGGCCCTGGCCGGTGGCGACCGTCGAGTACGAGCCGGACGACGCGCTCGGCCTGCTGCGCGGGCTGCCCGGGCTGGCGGGTGACGACATCGCGCTGGCCCAGTCCACCGAGTGGTTCGTGAGCCTGGCCGAGTTCGCCGCCGCCCTGGTCGCCCGCGGCCGGATGCTGCCCGCGATCGTGGGGGAGCAGGCCCGCTGGGCGCCGGTGCTCACCGGCCGCGACGCCGCGCACGCCCGCGCGCTGGCCCTCGCCCTGCCCTCGGCCGCCCTCGCCGCCACGCCCGGCGTGACCCGGGCCGCCGCCGTCACCGAGGCGCTGGACGCCTTCGTCGACGCGGCCGCCCGGCCCGAGCGCGAGGAGGGCATCGGCTGGCTCACGGCCCTGACCGGCCGGGATCGCCGGGTGCCGGTGGACGTGCCGCAATCCCTCGCCCAGCGCCTCGCCGCCTGGGAGGCCGACGCGGTCGGCGGCTCGGTGCGGGCCTGCTTCCGGCTGGTCGAGCCGCCCGAGCCCGAGGTCGGGGAGGAGCCCGCGCCCGACCCGCACTGGACCCTCGAGTTCGCGCTGCAGGCCGCCGACGAGCCCACCCTCGTCGTCGCGGCCGAGCGGGTGTGGCGCTCCCGCGGCGCGCTCAAGGCGCTGCAACGGCACATCCCGGCGCCCCAGGAGACGCTGCTGGCCGAGCTCGGGCGGGCCAGCCGGCTGTACCCGGCGCTCGAGGACGCGCTGCGCGAGGCCCGCCCGGTGGCGCTGCGCCTCGACACCGACGGCGCCCATCGCCTGCTCAGCGAGAACGCCCCGCTGCTGGCCGCGGCCGGCTTCGGCGTCGTGCTCCCGGGCTGGTGGCGCAAGGCCTCGGCCCGCCTGGGCGCCCGCTTGAAGATCAAGGACGGCGGCGGCGGTACCGCACCGGGCACGGTCGCCATCGACAGCGGGCTCGGCCTCGGCGCGGTCGTGGACTACCGCTGGGAGCTCGCGATCGGCGACGAGCCGCTCAGCGAGGACGAGCTGCGCCGGCTCAGCGAGCTCAAGGCCCCGCTGATCCGGCTCCGCGGCCAGTGGGTCGAGCTCGATCCCCGCCGGCTCGCCGAGGGCCTCTCCTTCATCGAGCGCCACCGCGAGCAGGAGGCGATGACCGTCGCCGACCTGCTCAACCTCGCCGGCGGCGCCGCGGAGGGGCCCGGCGGGCTGCCCGTTGTCGAGGTCGCCGCCGACGGCTGGCTCGGCGACCTGCTCAGCGGCGAGGCCGACCTGCGCATCGGCGACGGCGACGTGCCCGGCGGGTTCCGGGGGGAGCTGCGGCCGTACCAGCGGCGCGGGCTGAACTGGCTGCGCTTCCTCGAGACCGCCGGGCTCGGCGGCATCCTGGCCGACGACATGGGCCTGGGCAAGACCGTCCAGCTGCTCGCCCTGCTGGCGGGGGCCGCGCCCGGCCCGACGCTGCTGGTCTGCCCGATGTCGCTGGTCGGCAACTGGCAGCGGGAGGCGGCCAAGTTCGCGCCGGACCTGCGGGTGCACGTCCACCACGGCGCCGACCGGGCGCGGGCGCTGGACCCGGCGGACTTCGACGTCGTCGTGACCACCTACTCGGTGGCGACCCGCGACGCCGACGCGCTCGCCACCGTGCCCTGGCACCGGGTCGTGCTCGACGAGGCCCAGGCCGTCAAGAACGCCGCCACCAAGCAGGCGGCGGCGGTGCGCCGGCTGCCCGCCCGGCACCGCATCGCCGTCACCGGCACCCCGGTCGAGAACCGCCTCGCCGACCTGTGGTCGATCATGGAGTTCGCCAACCCGGGCCTGCTGGGCAGCGCGACGAAGTTCAAGGAGCGCTTCGCCGAGCCCATCGAGCGCGACGGCGACGCCGAGGCCGCCGCCCGGCTGCGGCGGATCACCCAGCCGTTCGTGTTGCGCCGGGTGAAGACCGACCGCACGATCATCTCGGACCTGCCCGAGAAGCTGGAGATGGACGTGGTCTGCAGCCTCACCCCCGAGCAGGCCAGCCTCTACCAGGCCGTGGTCGACGACATGATGGCCCGCATCGAGAGCAGCCAGGGCATCGAGCGCCGCGGGCTGGTGCTGGCGACCATGACCCGGCTCAAGCAGATCTGCGACCACCCGGCCCTGGCCCTGCGCGACGGCAGCCGCCTGCCCGGCCGCAGCGGCAAGCTCGCCCGGCTCGAGGAGCTGGCCGAGGAGATCCTCGCCGCGGGGGAGCGAGCGCTGATCTTCACCCAGTACGCGGAGTTCGGCGGCATGCTGCGCGCCGAGCTCTCCGCCCGCTTCGGCCGCGAGGTCGCGTTCCTGCACGGCGGCGTGCCCAAGGCGGCCCGCGACGCGCTCGTGGCCCGCTTCCAGGAGGCGTCGCCGTCCTCGCCGCCGCTGTTCGTGCTCTCCCTCAAGGCGGGCGGCACCGGCCTGACCCTCACCGCGGCCAACCACGTGATCCACGTCGACCGCTGGTGGAACCCGGCGGTGGAGGACCAGGCGACCGACCGCGCCTTCCGCATCGGCCAGCGCCGCGCGGTGCAGGTGCGCAAGTTCGTCACCGCGGGCACGGTCGAGGAGAAGATCGCCGAGCTCATCGCGGGCAAGCGCGGCCTGGCCCGGCAGATCGTCGGCACCGGCGAGGGCTGGCTGACCGAGCTGTCCACCGCCGACCTGCGCGACCTGCTCACCCTCGACCCCGCCGCGGCGGTGTCGGCGTGAGCGACGGCTTAGCCGAGGCCAGGCGCCTGTGCGCGTTCGTCGCGCTCGTCGCGGACGCCCCGGCGCCGCCGCGCACCGAGCTGCACTGGCGCCTGCACGGGGCGATCGAGCAGGCGGCGGCCCGGGCGGGGATCGACTTTCTGGCGGTACACCTGCAGATGCTCGGCGACGGGGCGCTCGTCGTGTTCCCGGCCGGCGTCAACGAGCCGCGGGCGTTCGCCGCCCTGGTCAAGGTGTTCCGCGGCGGACTGCCCGCCGAGGGCCAGGTGCCGGTGCGCATCCGGCTGGCTGCCGCCGTGGGCCTGCCCGAGGCCGCGACGATCGAGGTGGCCCGGCTGGCCGAGTCGCCCTCGGCCCACCCCGGCGCCGTCCTGGACGTCGTGCTAGGCCGGGAGGGGATTGGTGCCTAGGCCCTTGAGCGACGAGTGCAGGATCTTCGCGGTGGAGACGTTCAGGAAGCAGTGCGCGGTGCGGTCGCCCAGCTGCCACTGGGACCTCGTGAGGCCGTCCCAGAAGGTGTAGACGTCCTTGCGCTGGTACAGCTGCAGGTCGGTCAGGCCCATGAAC
Organism: Dactylosporangium sp. NPDC000244; assembly: GCF_040300725.1. Lineage (NCBI taxonomy): Bacteria > Bacillati > Actinomycetota > Actinomycetes > Micromonosporales > Micromonosporaceae > Dactylosporangium > Dactylosporangium sp. NPDC000244. The sequence continues at coordinate 74,195 of NZ_JBEPEH010000044.1, read as the reverse complement.
GCCGCCACCTCGGCGAAGCAGGCCTTGCTCACGGTCGCGTTGAGCGCCTGCGCGTCGGCCGGGAACGCCCCCGCCGGCGCCGCCCACACCCCGACGAACTCGGTGTCGTGCGGGTCGCCGCAGCTCACCGGCGTGACCGCGTCGACGCTGCGGTAGAACCCGTCCGGCGTGAGGTCCCCGCCGTCGAGGGCCGCGCACGACAGCGCGAGCGGCCCCGGGTCCGCGAGGCCGCCCCGCAGCGAGCCCGTGCGCGGCTTCGGCGCGAACAGGTCGTCGCCGGCCTCGGCGAGCCCGCACACCCAGGTGCGGACCCCGCCCGCCCACGCCGGCCCGCTCGGCAGGGACAGGAACGGGAAGAGCCGGCCGGTGTGCCAGTCGCCGCCGGCGTACTCGCTGGCGGCCCGGTCGCACGCGGCGTACGCGGCCCGGACCGGATCGGAGTCCCACGCCGGCAGCGCGTCCGCCGTCACCGTGCCGGTCGCGACCACCTCGACGCTGTGCTCCTCGGCGCAGCCGGTCCCGGCGAGCACCGCGGCGCTCGGCTGCTCGAACGCGCTGAACGGCCCGCCGGCCAGGCACTGCCCGGCCGTGGGCGCGACGTACCGGGCCGCGGGCAGCGCCACCCACCCGTTCACCAGGTCGCCGTCGGTGCCCGCGGGCGCGCCACAGGCCGCCGTCGCGAGGACGACGGCCAGCAGGAACGGCAGCCGCCTACTCCGCGAGGCCATTGCTGCAGGGAGTCCCCGGCTCGAGGCTGGCCGTCTCGCGGAACCGCTTGATGAACGCGTCCACCCGCGGGTCGTCGGCCTTGTCGACCCGCAGCTGATAACCCCAGGCCTGCAGCGAGATCGGGCTGGGCTGCCCCTCGTACGGGCTCATGAGCATGAAGTCGTTGGTGCGCACCTTGCCGGCGAGCCGGTCGACGTCGCCCTTGGCCAGGCTCGGCCGGTAGGTGATCCAGACCGCCCCGTGCTCGAGGCTGTGCACCGCGCGGCCCTCGATGACCGGCTTGTCGTACACGTCCCCGGCGCACCGCTGCCAGATCCCGAAGTGCTTCCCGCCTGCGGCCGGCACCATCTGGTACGACGGCGTTGCGTCGGCCGGCAGGTGGTCGCGCTCGAGCCAGTCGGGGTGGGTGAGCCGGTAGTCGATGAGCCCGGCGATGTCGCCGCTGTCGCCCTTGCCGCCGTTTGAGCGGTTGACGAGCCAGAACGCCCCGATGGCCCCGGCCGCGCACAGCAGCGCGAGCACCCCGACGACGCTCACGACGGCGATGACGACCCCGCGGTTGCTCTTCGGCGGCGGCGGCGCGGCGGCGTAGGGCGGCGGCGCGGCGGCGTAGGGCGGCGGCGCGGCGGCGTAGGGCGGCGGCGCGGCGGCGTAAGGCGGGGGCCCGGCGGCGTGGGACGGCGGGTAGGCGCTCGCCGGGGGCTGCGGGGGCGGCTCGGGATAGGGGCCCGTCATGGCGCCGAGATTACCGGGCCGAGATTGCCGGATTGCCCGGATAGGCCCGAGGGTCGGAACGTGGCCGACGCGATATGTCCGACTTGTCGGACATTAGCGTGTATCTCCATCGGGACGGCGACCGAGTGCCGGGTGCGAGTGCGGGCCGCGGGCTACCATTGCGCGTCGGCTGGCGGCACGGATGGGGAGTGACGGCGTGAACGCGTGGGAGCAGGTCGAGGCGCTGCGGTTCCCCGGGCGGGAGTTCGACCCCGCGACCGGCGTGGCTCGCTTCCACTATGCGCTCGGTGACCTCGTCCTGACCGAGACCGTCGACTTCGGGCCGCCCTCCGTCGAGTCCCCGGCCCTCGACCGGGTGCTCGACCTGCTCTACGTGGCCGCGTCCACCTCCTACTACAAGATCGCCGCGCCGCGCCGGGTCGAGCTCGGGGACCTCGCGCTCGCCGAGGGGGCGCTGCCGTGGGTGCGCGCCCTGTACCACGAGGGCCTGGGCGAGTTCGCCTACCGCAACAAGCTCGAATACGTCCTCGACCTGCCCATCGACGCGGCGCGCACCGCGGCCGGCCCCGGCTGGGAGCACACCCCGGCCGGCCCGCCGCTCGCCGCCGTCGGCGGGGGCAAGGACTCGATCGTGTCGATGGAGGCGCTGCAGTTGGCCGGGCTCGACCCGGTGCTCTTCTCCGTCAACCCGAACGCGATCATCACCAGCGTCATGGCGGTCTCGCCGCAGCCGGTGCGCACGGTGCGGCGCCGGCTCGATCCGCGCATGCGGGAGCTGAACGAGGCGGGGGCGTACAACGGCCACATCCCCGTGACCGCGATCAACTCGCTGATCGCCGTCGCCACCTCGGTCATGCACGGGCTCGGGCCGGTCGTGATGTCCAACGAGAGCTCGGCCTCGGTGCCGAACCTCAGCTGGCTCGGGCGGGACATCAACCACCAGTGGTCCAAGGGCCTGCCCGCCGAGCGGCACCTGCGCGACGCGCTGCTCGCCCACGCCGGCCTGCGGGATGCGTACTTCTCGCTCCTGCGCGGCCTGTCGGAGCTGCACATCGCCGGGCTGTTCGCCAAGTTCACCACCTACGACGAGGTGGTGACGAGCTGCAACGCGGCCTTCAAGCTGCGCGACGCGAGCGAGCGCTGGTGCGGCCACTGCCCGAAGTGCCGGTTCGTCTTCCTGGCCCTCGCCCCGTTCACCGGGCGCGAGCGGCTGGTGCACATCTTCGGCACCGACGTGTTCACGGACCTGTCGCAGCTGGAGGGGTACCGCGAGCTGATGGGCCTCACCGCGCACAAGCCGTTCGAGTGCGTCGGCGAGATCGAGGAGTCGCTGGTCGCCCTGCGGCTGCTGACCGAGCACCCCGACTGGCACGACGCGCCGATCGTGGCCGCCCTCGCCGCGGAGGTGCCGGTGCCGCCCTCCGACGCCGAGGTCGAGGCGGCCTTCAAGGGCGACGCCCCGAACGTGGTGCCGCCGCGCTACCTCGAGGCGCTCACCGCGCTGGGCTCTCCGCGCTGATCGTGGCCCGGATCGCCGCGATGATCCGCGGGATCTCGCGCCGCTCCAGCTGCGTCCAGCTGTCCCCGTAGGGCGCGTCGCGCACCAGCGTGGCCAGCCCGTCGACCACCTTGCAGCGCGCGAGGGCCCTGGCCACCATCGCGACCGGATACCCGCCGGCGGGCCGCGCGAGCAGCCCGGTCGTCCACTCGCGGGTCTCCGGGATCTCCTGCATCTCGGTCCACTCGAAGCGCCCGATCACCCACAGCGCCCCGACCTCGATCTCGTCGATCTCCTCCCGCGCCCGGCCGAAGCGCTGCTTCACGAACCGCGAGTGCCGCTCGACCACGGGGATCGGCGCGATCCCGGCCGCGTAGAGGTCCATCGCCGCCTGCCCGGACGTGACCCAGGTACGCTCGGTCGCGGCGCGCGCGTCGGCGCGCGCGTCGGAGCCGCCGGCCACCCGGGCGCGGCGCTCGAGGCACTGGATGCACAGCGCCGCGTACCCCTCGCCGGTGACCTCGTTGTGCGCCTGGTGCGACATGCAGAACGCGCGGCCGCACTCCCGGCACCGCCCGATCGCGAGCACGGCGCATCCATCGATCGCACACTCTGCCGCCATGCGGCCGACGATATCGCGCCCCATCCACCCCCGCAGCGCTCGGCCTTCCCGGCGACGGATCAGCGCGAGGTGTGCCGGATCCTCCACAGGGCCAGGGCGCCGACGAGCGCGGTCAGGAGCAGGTACAGGGCCGTCTCCAGGCACTGGAAGGTCCAGAAGCGCTCGTTGGGCTGGTAGGCGATGTCCAGGTGCAGGTCGCGGGCGGCCAGGCACACCGACGAGTCGCCGAACGTCCCCGTCGCGCCCGTCTTCGGGGCCCGCATCAGGCAGTCGTCGAAGATCTTCGGGTCCAGGGGGCGGCCGTCGGCGGTCAGCAGCTCGCTCACCGACGTCACCCACACGCCGGGGATCTCGATGCCCTTCAGGACCGGGGCGCTGCCGAGCGTGCCGAGGCCGTGGGCGGCGTCGATCGCCTCCACCGTCATCGGGCGGGTCTCGTGGCGGGCCGGCATCAGGTGCGGGCGGATCGCGTTGGGCATCACGAAGAGCACGACCAGCACCAGCAGGCCGGTGCCCGCCATCGCGGGCAGGGTGCGGCGCAGGAACAGGCCCGTCACGGCGCCGAGGACCGTCGCGAACGCGGCCTGGCCGATCGGGGACAGGGCCCGGGCGCCGAAGTTGACGGTGCCGAAGCGGTCGCCGGCGATCGCGTCCACCGGCGACGCGGCCCAGCTCAGCAGGGTGCCCGCGGCCGCGGCGAGGAGCATCGCGGCGAGGATCACCGTGCCGAGGCGCACGGCCAGCCAGCGGCGCCGGGTCACGCTCTGGTTCCAGGCCAGCCGGTGGGTGCCCTCCTCCAGCTCGCGGGCGATGAGCGGGGCGCCCCAGAACATGCCGATCAGCACCGGGACGAGGCCGAGCACGCCGGCGAGCAGGAGCAGCCGGGTGCGGTAGTCGCCGACGAGGCGGAGCATCGCGGCGGCGCAGTCCCCGGTGGCCTGGCACTGCGCCGTGTACCCCTCGCGCGCGGCGCGGATGTCGAGGCCGGTGATCACGAGGTACGCCGCCAGGGCCCCCAGCACGAGCACTCCGGCGATCGCCTGCGCGCGAAACTGCCGCCAGCTCATCCAGATCATGACGCGGCCTCCGCTTCGCTCCGGCCGCGCCATGACCGAGGCTGTGCTTGCTGATGAGCGGCCACTCCGCTTCGCTCCGTACCGCTCATGACGATGCCTCCCGCAGGGACGTGAGCACCAGGTCCTCCAGCGGCGCGCCGTGGTTCGCACACAGCTCGCGCACGTCCCCGGCCAGCCGCACCCGGCCGCCGGCCAGCACGATGAGGTAGTCGCAGACGCGCTCGACGTCGGCGAGCAGGTGGGAGCTGAGGATCGCGGCGGCGCCGAGCTCGGCGACGGACTCGAGCAGCCCGCGCAGGAAGCCGTCGCGGGCCAGCGGGTCCAGGGCCGCCGCCGGCTCGTCGAGGATGAGCAGCTCGGGGCGCTTGGCCGCGGCCAGGGTCAGGGCGAGCTGGGCCCGCTGGCCGCCGGAGAGCCGGCCCGCCCTCTGGGTCAGCGGCAGCCCGGCCTGCCCGATCCGGTGGCGCGCCAGGGCATCGTCCCAGCCGGGGTTCATCCGCGCGCCCATGCGCAGGTGGTCGGCGACGGTCAGGCCGCCGTACACGGGCGCGTCCTGCGCCACGAACCCGACCCGGGCCAGGTGCGCCGCGCCGGCCGCGGGCCGGGCGCCGAGCACCGTCAGCGTTCCCGCGCTCGGCTCGATGAGCCCGCACGCCAGCTGCAGCAGCGTCGACTTCCCGGCGCCGTTGGGCCCGACCAGCCCGATGATCCGCCGCGCCGGGACGTCGAGGTCGACGCCGCTCAGCGCGCTCCGGCGTCCATAGCGCTTGTCCAGCGCGGACGCCCGCAGTACCGCATGAGATTTCGCCATGCGCCGAATCCTCGGCGGCGGCGCGGGCCCGGACATCGTGCCGAAGCAGGGGCGCGATCGTGCTTTCGGCCGGTTCGCGGCGGCCGCGCCCCTCCTAGCGTCGACGGACATGAAGCGCATCGACCTGGCCCTCGCCGTGGCGGTCACCGCGGCCCTGGCCGTCACCGCCGGCATGCTCGCCAACAGCTGGGGCGGCACGTACTGGCTGCTCGACGCCGTCTGCGGCGCGGCCGTCCTCGCGCTCGTCCTGCTGCGCCGGGGCTGGGCCGCGCTCGCGGTCGCCCTGGCCGCCGCCGTCGCCGCGGGGGTGGCCGATCAGCCGCAGGAGCCGGGCCCGGCCGCGGCGCTGGCCCTCGCGTTCCTCGGCGCCCGGGCCGTCGCCCGGGGCGCGTACCTGGTGCCCGCCGGGGGCCTGGCCGTCGTGGTGGCGACGTGGGCGACGGCGCTGCCGGACGAGCACGGGTTCACCGCTGTGACCGTCATCAACGCGGCCGCCTGGGTGCTCGGGCTCGCCGCCGGCGTCGTGGCGCGGGTCAGCGGTACCAGCGGCGCAGGCGGCGCAGCGTCTCCGGGCCGCCGAGCTCCGCGGGCGGGGGCGGGAGCTGACGCAGGAGAAGATCGCGCTCGGTGACGTGCGACGGGGCCGGGCCGGTCAGCGGGACCGGGGACAGCCAGAAGCGCTCGATCTCCACGTCCGGCTCGGCGAGGGCGGCCAGCGCACCGGCCGTACCGATGGGCGATGGAACCTCGGCGAGGACCGGCTCGGGCTCGTCCCCCTCCGCGGGACCGCCGCCGCGCAGCGTGCGCAGCGCGGCCAGCAGGTCGGCCCGGGAACGGCCGCGCCAGAGCAGGATGTCGAACGGGTCGGCGTCGAAGCGCTCGGCGAGCAGGTAGCACGCGGCCGCCAGGTGCTTGCACGGCACCGCCTGGTCCGGGCAGCTGCAGCGCATGGTCAGGTCGGCGAACCGGGCCGGGAACAGCGGCGCGCCCGCGGCCAGGAACACGTCCTCGACGTGCGGCGGCAGCTCGCCGGCCAGCAGCTTGGCCGCGCCGAGCGCCTCGGCGGCCAGGGCCCGCTCGACGCCGGCCCACACCGTGTCGCCGAAGACCGCGAGGCCGATGCTCACGTCGTAGGGCCGGGGCCTCGAGCCCTGCACGCTCGCGGTCACCGTGCCGGGCGCCACCTCGAGGCGCAGCACCTGCCCGGCGCGGGCGTAGTTGCGGCCGCGGGTCAGCCGGGTGCCGAGCGCGAAGGACTCCAGCACGGCCAGGAAGCGCTTGGACCACCAGCTCTCGCCGATGGCCCCGCGCGTGCTGCGGGCCCGGATGCCGCCTTCGACGCGGACGGTCCGGGACCCCCAGTACTCCGGCGCGGTCACGCCTGCAGACGCTCCAGCCCGGCGGCGACCCGGCGCGGGGTGAACTCCACGACGGTGTACTCCGCCAGCCCCTGCTGCCGGAACGGGTCCAGCGCGAGGCGGGCCTCCAGCTCGGCGCGCTCCAGCCCGGTGGCCAGGATCACGCCGCCCTCGCGGGGCACCATGGCCCCGGAGGCGACGAACACGCCCGCGTCGTACTGCCCGTCGACCCAGTCGGTGTGGGCCTGGCGGGCCTCGTCGATCCGGTCGAGCCCGGCGGTGTACCGCAGCGTGATGACGAACATGCCGGGAGTCTACCCAGCCCGGGCCGGCCGCTGTGACCTGCGTGAGCGCAGCGCCAGGCCGGTCGCGAGCACCAGCAGGGCCGCGCCGTAGCCGATCCGCTGTGCGGTCGCGGTGGACAGGCCGAGATCGCCGGCGAACTGGGGGAGGTACGCGGCCGCGGCGACGGTGAGCCACTCGGCCGGGGCGCCGTACGCCACGAGCATGACCAGCAGCAGCGCGTACCACGGGTAGGCGGGGGCGGCCACGAGCAGCGTCACCGCGACCATCGCGGCCGCGGCCCGCCACGGCCGGTCCGGGTCGGCGCGCCGCCGCACCAGCACCGCGGCCGCGGCGAGGATCAGGGCGGCCGCCGGTGCGGTGAGCGCGCGGGGCAGGACCAGGCCGAGCAGGGCGAAGCGCGCGCCGTCGGCGTAGCCCTCCTCGTGCAGGTAGCCGGGCAGGTACCCGAGCACCGCGGGCCCGACGGCGAGCACGTGGGGGAGGTAGACGGCCGCGACCGCGCCGGCCGCGCACGCGAGCACGACGAGCGGGCGGCGGCGCGACAGGGCCGGGACCAGCAGGGCCGGGGTGAGCTTGGTGGCGACCGCGAGCCCGAGCACCGCGCCCGCGCGGGCGTTCGAGCCGCGGGCGGCGAGCAGGAGCGCGAGGGCGGCCAGGAACACCGCGGCCGCGTCGGCGTGCGCGTTGTTGCCGGCCTCCAGGGCCACGAGCGGGCACCAGGCCCACAGCACCGCGCGGCGCGGGTCGCGGCCGAGGGACGCCAGCGCGAACCACAGCAGCGCGCCCGTCGCGGCGGCGAAGGCGGCCATCGCCAGCTGGAAGGCGCCGACCCGGGCCGGGAGCGCGGCGAAGAGGGCCTCCGCCACCGGCGGGTAGATGGTCGGCACGGCCGGGCGGTTGATCAGGGTGCAGCCGTCGGGCACGCACCAGGGCGCGCCCGGGTGCCACAGGGTGTCGTCGCGCAGGGGACGCAGGTGCGGGGCGGCAGGTGGATAGCGGTACGGGTCGATGCCCGCGCGCTGCACGCGGCCGTCCCAGAGGTAGCGGTACACGTCGTCGCTGCTGTTCGGCGGGTGGGCGGCCGCGGCCAGGGGCAGCAGGGCGCCGCCGAGCAGCACGAGGACGAGCGCGGCCCGGCGGCCGGTGCGCGCGACGAGCCAGGCGCCGGCCGCGAAGGGGAGCCAGGCGAGCAAGTACCAGCGCCCGGGCAGCAGCAGCGCGCCGAGCAGCAGGGCCAGGGCGGCCGCGGCGGCGGCGGTCCGCTTCACGGCTTCCGGCGCCGCCCGCGCGGCAGGCGCGCGGCGGTCCAGGCGGCCGCGCCCAGCCCGGCGAGCGCGAGCAGGATCAGCAGGCCGCGGCCGTAGTGCTGGGGGAACGCGGAGGGGTTGTCGGCGATGCGGCCCGCGCCGATGACGAACGGGAGCGCGACCGCGGTCAGGGCCGCCCCGACCGCGAGGGCGGCCTGCACCGGGCGCCGGGCCGGCTCGGGCACGAAACGGGTGGTCAGGGCGGCGGTGGCGAGCACCAGCGGTACGACCACGAAGTCGTGCGCCACGAGCGCCGCCGCGGCGAAGACGAGCCGGCCCCACAGCTCGTGGCCGGGCGCGTCGAGCCAGCCGGCGACCCCGTAGCCGAGCAGGGCCAGGCCGGCCAGGGCGAGGAGCACCCTCATGCGATCACCCGCGCGACCCACTTGGTCTGCAGCACGCCGGGCCGGTTCGGGGCGATGAGCCGGCACGGGTAGCCGTGGTCGAGGTGCAGCGGCTCCCCGCCGAGGCGCAGGGCGAGCAGGGTCAGCGGGTCGCGGGCCGGGCCGGGCTCGAGGACCGACGCGCGGTAGGGCCCGTCCGCCTGCAGCGACTCGACGGTGACCGGCCGGCCCGTCCCGGCCGCGCCGACGAGCCGCAGCAGATCGGCCACGCGCACCCCGGACCAGACGGCGCCCGCGCTCCAGCCCTCGACGCACGCGATCGGCAGCTCGGCCTCGGCCTGGGGCAGGGCGAGCAGGTCGGCGAGGCTCAGCGCGTGGCGCCCGGCTGGCCCGGTGACGAGCAGGCGGTAGGACTCGTCGACCCGCACGATCCCGGCCGCGGCGGCGGTCTTGTTCACCGGCACGCCCTGCGGCCCGACGCCGGGCAGCCGCGGGGCGAGCAGCGAGACGCGGCGCAGCGGGGCCACGGTCTGCCCCGCGGTCGCGAGCGTGATCGCCCCGGCCGCGGTGCCGGTGAGCGCGAGCACGCCGCGCCGCGTCCAGCCGCCGTCGCCGGCCGGCTCGGCCCGCCGGGCGTCGCGGATCACCGGGAGCTTCGCGGCCAGGTGCAGCAGCAGCGCTCCGGCGAGGATCCACGCGGTCCAGTAGTGGGCGCCGATGAAGCCGAAGGGCATGAGCGAGTACCAGTACGCGATGTTGAGCACCCCGGTCACGAGCTCGAAGACGGCCGCGGCGGAGAGCAGGCCGACCGCCCCGCGCTCCAGGGCGTGCCCGAGGCCGCGCACCGGTGGCCAGGCGAAGAGCTTCGGGAAGACCGACCAGATCTTGGCGGTCAGCAGGGGTACCGCCGCCAGACCGCTGGCCACGTGCAGGCCCTGGGTGATGCGGTACAGCTGCACGGGCCGCGCCGGCCAGTGCCACCAGCCCGGCGGGTGCTGGACGTAGTGGCTCAGCACCCCGGTGACGAGGCAGATCGTGAACGCGATGCCCAGCCAGGCCCCGAGGTGCACGGTCAGCCGGGGGCCGCGCACGCCGCCCGGCCGGGTCAGGAACGCAGGCGGGCGAACCATCGGCCGGCCTCCGTCCACGTCTCGACCAGGTCCAGCGCGGCGGCTCCGGCCGGCGCGGCGAGGTCGTCGGCGGCCACGAACGCCCACGCGAACGGGGCACTCGTGCGGCCGCCGCGGCGCTCGTCGGCCAGCGCCACCGGGCCGCTCCAGCTGCCCGCGCCCGGCGGGTCGACCTCCACGAGCACCGTCCCGCCCGCGCCCACCAGCCGGCGGCAGCGGCGCAGCAGGCGGACGGGGTCGCCGCCGATGCCGATGTTGCCGTCGGCGAGCAGGGCGCCGGGCCAGCCGCCCTCGCCCGGCAGCGGGCGGAACAGGTCCTGGCGCAGGACGGGGGCGCCGTGGCGGCGGGCGTACCGCACCGCCTGCGGGCTCACGTCGACGCCCAGCACCCGCCGCCCGCTCGCGGCGAGGGCCCCGGTGAGCCGGCCCGGCCCGCAGCCGAGGTCGACGGTGCCGTCCGGGCACCGGGCCACGAGCGCGCCGTCGCCCGGCCGCACCTCGCCGTGCCACGCGTGCGGGTCCAGCGCCCGCACGGCCGTGCCGTCGGGCCCGACGAGCCGCAGCGCGGCCGGCTCGCCGCGCTCGGCCCGCCGCAGCGCCGCCCCGAACACCGCCACGGGCGCGGTCATCGTGCCCCCTCGGCGATCAGCAGCGCGCGGGCGAACCGGCCACCGGGTGCCGCCCGCGCCGCCGCGAACGCGTCGGGCGCGGTGTCCACGTCCCGCAGCGTCGCGGTGGTGGACACGGCGAGGCCCCGGGCCCGCAGCGCCTGGAGCGTCCGCTCGCCGGTGTCCGCCGCGGACATCGGCACGTCCGTGAGCACCTCCGCCGCGGCGGGGTCGCGCAGGCCGAGCAGCCACCAGCCGCCGTCCTCGGCCGGGCCGAGCACGGCGTCCGCGGTCGCCAGCCGCGCGGCGGCGGCGACGAGGTGGCCGACCCGCAGCTGCGGCGTGTCCATGCCGACGAGGATGGTGGCGACGCCGGGGCGGGCGGTGTCGGCGAACGCGGCCGCGAGCCGCGGCCCGAGCCCGGCACCGCGCTGCGGCACCCGGCCCCAGCCGTGCGGCGCGGCCAGGTCGCCGTCGACGACCAGGGTGCGGGCCGTCGCCGGGGCGGCGCTCAGCACGTCCTCGGTGTCGGCGATCGCCGCGGCGGCGAGGGACGCGGCCTGCTCGGGCGTCCACGGTGGACACAGGCGCGTCTTCACCCGCCCCGGCACCGGCGTCTTCGCCAGCAGCAGCACCTGGACGTTCACGACGCGAGCACCCGGGACATGTCGCGCACGGCGCGCAGGGTGCCGCGGACGGTGCCGGTCACCTTCGAGCGGCCACCGGCGGCGCGGGGCGCGTAGTCCACGTCGACCTCGGCGATCCGCCAGCCCGCGGCCGCGGCCCGGACCATCATCTCCAGCGGGTAGCCGAAGCGGCGGTCGGTCAGGCCGAGCGCGAGCAGCGCCTCGCGGCGGGCGGCCCGCATCGGGCCGAGGTCGTGCACGGGGATGCCGGCGGTGCGCCGCAGCCGCCACGCGACCACCGCGTTGCCGGCGCGGCCGTGCAGCGGCCAGGCGCCGCGGGTGGTGGGCCGGCGGCGGCCGAGCAGCAGGTCGTGCGCGCCGGCGGCGACCGGGCCGGCGACCCGGGGCAGCTGGCGGGGGTCGAACGAGCCGTCGGCGTCCATGAAGCACACGACGTCCGCGGTCGCGGCGCAGAGCCCGGCGTGGGCGGCCGCGCCGAAGCCGCGCGGGGTGGCGGGCACGACCGTCGCGCCGTGGGCCGCGGCGATCTGCGGGGAGCCGTCGGTGGAGCCGTTGTCGGCCACGATCGCGCGGAAGCCGGCCGGGAGCCGGGACAGCACCCACGGCAGCGCGGCCGCCTCGTCGAGGCAGGGCAGGACGACATCGATCACGGGCATGGTCCGGACGCTACCGATGATCTTGGATGCAAGGTCTTACGAGAAGCTGACGGACCATTACGAACCACGAACGCGGGCCGCCGCCGCGCCCGGGCCCGCCTAGCGTCGGGGCATGCGCATCCTCGTCACCGGCGGCGCCGGGTTCATCGGCACCCACGTCGTCGCCGCGCTGCGGGCGGCCGGCCACGACGTCACCGTCCTGGACCTGCTGCACCCCAAGGCCCATCGCACGGAGCCGGCGGTCGGGCCGTTGCTGCGCGCGGACGTGCGCGACGCGGCCGCGGTCGCCGGGGCGCTGGCCGGCGTCGACGCCGTGGTGCACCAGGCCGCGCTGGTGGGCATGGGCGTGGACCTGGCGGACCTGCCGGAGTACGCCGGCTGCAACGACCTCGGCACCGCGGTGCTGCTGGCCGGGATGGCCCGGGCCGGCGTGCTCCGGCTGGTGCTGGCCAGCTCGATGGTGGTCTACGGCGAGGGCGCGTACGCCTGCCCGCGCCACGGCGCGACGGAGCCCGCCGAGCGCACGCCCGCCGACCTGGCCGCCGGGCGGTTCGAGGCGCGCTGCCCGGCCTGCGGCGCGGCGCTCGAGCCGGGCGAGGTCGGCGAGGACGCGCCGCTGCGGCCGCGCAGCGTGTACGCGGCGACGAAGACGGCCCAGGAGCACCTCGCCGCGGCGTGGGCGGCCGGCGCGGGCGGGGCCGTGGCCGCCCTGCGCTACCACAACGTCTACGGCCCCGGCATGCCCCGCGACACGCCCTACAGCGGCGTGGCGGCGATCTTCCGCTCCGCGCTGGAGGCCGGGCGGGCGCCGCGCGTGTTCGAGGACGGTGGGCAGCGCCGCGACTTCGTGCACGTCACCGACGTCGCCGCGGCCAACCTGGCGGCCGTGGACGCGACCGGGCGGGCGGGCTTCCGGGCGTACAACATCGCCTCGGGGCGGCCCACGACGGTCGGCGGCCTGGCCGCGGCCCTGGCCACCGCGACCGGCGGCCCCGAGCCGGTCGTGACCGGCGAGTTCCGGGCCGGCGACGTGCGCCACGTCGTGGCCTCCGCGGCCCGGGCCCGGCGCGAGCTGGGCTTCACGGCCGCGATCGGGCTCGCGGAGGGCCTGCGCGAGTTCGCCACCGCCGCGCTGCGCGCCTGAAACCCCGTCCCCGCACGCGTTATTCCGAGTCGTACGACACGGCGCGCGACGGCGCCCCGCGGCCTAGCGTGAGCTTCCATGAGGATCGTGTTGACCGGGGGAACCGGGTACATCGGGTCGGCCGTGGTGCGGGAGCTCGTCGCCGCCGGGCACACCGTCACCGCGCTGGTGCGCAGTGACGAGGCCGCGGACAAGGCGCGCAAGAACGGGGCCGAGCCGGCCGTCGGGGACCTGTTCGACGCCGGCTGGACCGCGGCCCGCTTCGCCGAGGGCGACGCCGCCGCGCACATCGCGGCCACGGGCGGGCCCGACACCGTCGAGTTCGACAAGGCGATCGTCGCCGCGGCGATCGAGGCGGGGACGCCGTACGTCCACACGAGCGGCATCTGGCTCTGGGGCGACAACCCCGACATCACCGAGGACTCGCCGCTCGCCCCGCCGGCCCTGACCGAGTGGCGGGTGCCGGTCGAGCGGTCGGTCCTCGACGCCGACCAGCCCACGAGCATCGTGGCGCCCGGCATCGTCTACGGCCACGGCGGCGGCATCCCGGCCGGCGTGCTCGCGCCCGCCCGGGACGAGCGGGGCCGGGTCCGGCTCGTCGGCGACGGCTCCCAGCACTGGACGAGCGTGCACGTGGACGACGTCGCGGTCGTGTACCGCCTGGTCCTCGAGCACGGCTCCGGCCTCGGCCGCCTGGTTGTGGCTTCCGGCGTGAACCCGACCGTGCGCGAGCTGGCCGAGGCGGCCGCGGGCGGGGCCGGCGTCGCGCCGGAGACGGCCGGCGAGTCCCGCGCGCGGCTCGGTGAGCGGTTCGCGGACGCGCTGCTGCTCGACCAGCAGGCCTCCGGCGCGAAGGCCCGCGGTCTCGGCTGGACCCCGAGCGGCCCTTCGCTGGTCGAGGAGCTGCGCGCGAGCTAGGCGGGCAGCAGCGACGCGTCGGACTCGGTGAGCGCGAGCACGTCGCTGGTCAGCGGCTGGTACACCCGCCGGAGCAGGGCCGGGTCGCACACGCTCGCCACGGTGGCGAAGACCGCCCGGGCCAGGCGCTCGGCCTCCGGGAGCGGCACCGCGGCGCGCGCGGCCACGTCGGCGAGGAAGTCCAGGTGGACCTCCTGGTCGTACAGGTGCTGGAAGGACCACAGCGGCTCGGCCAGAGTCGGCGGCAGCTCGGCGGCCAGGTGGTGCACCCAGCCGTCCGGCAGCCGGGTGGCCAGGGCGTGCAGCACGCCGCGCAGGGCCCGGCGCGCGCGCTCGGGATCGGTGATGCCGGTCTTGTCGCGTACCTCCGCGATGAACACGTCTTCGTACATGCCGCGAACGCTGCCCGGCCTTGAGGTGAGCGGCCATCACTCGGGCGGGACGGGCGGGACGTGAATGTGGTCATCCCGACCGGGTGGGACCGGGTCACCCGGCGCTCGCCCAGCATGGCGGGGTACAGGCAGCCCGCTTCCCTGGGAGGCTCACCATGACACTGCTGGTCACCCGTCCCCGCCGGTCGCTGGCCATGTATCCGGCGCTGGGCCTGCCCGTGACGAGCGGCGCGCCCGTCGACATCGAGGAGACGAGCGAGGCGTTCCGCATCGACCTGGACCTGCCCGGCGTGGCCCCCGGTGACGTGGAGATCGAGCTGCGCGACAGCGAGCTGCGGGTCTACGGCTCGTTCCGGGAGCCCGAGCGCACCGGCACGCTGCGCCACCACGCGCGGCGGACGGGCGAGTTCGAGTACCTGGTCGCCCTGCCGGGTGACATCGACGCCGACGCGGTCGCGGCCGACCTGGAGGGCGGGGTGCTCACGATCATCGCGCCCAAGATCGCCGGGCGGCAGGCCCGCCGGATCGCGATCCAGGGCCGCGAGGCGCGGTCGGAGGTGCGGCCCGGCGCGCCCGACACCCCGGCCGCGCAGGCGAAGCAGATGAAGGAGGGCCAGGGGCGGCCCGGCCCGGCGAGCCAGCAGGCCGGCTCCACGGGCGTGGGCAGCACCGGGCAGGTCGGCCGGAGCGCGACGGCCTGAGGCGCGGCCGCGGCGCGGGGACGGCCGTCGTGGCCGCCGCGACCCGAGACCCGTACGAGGTGCTCGGCGTGCCCCGGGGGGCGGGGCGGGAGGAGATCCAGCGCGCGTACCGGCGCCTGGCCCGCCGCCACCACCCGGACGTCAGCGCCGAGCCGGGCGCGGAGGAGCGGTTCAAGGAGATCAGCGCGGCGTACCGGTGGCTCGTCGCCCGGGCCCGGACCCGCGGGCGGGGCGACGTCGACCTCTCGAGTTGGCTGTTCCGCGGCGCACGCGGGGCCGACCTGCGGGCCGAGGTCACCGTCGGCGTCGAGGTCGCCTACACCGGCGGCCGGCGGCGGGTGACCGTGGCCGGGCCGGCGGGGCGGCCGCGGCAGTACGACGTGCACGTCCCGCCGGGCGTGGCCGACGGGGAGCGGCTGCGGCTGCCCGGGCGCGGCGAGCCCGGCGTGCGCGGCGGGGTAGCGGGGGATCTGCTGCTCGAGGTACACCTGGCGCCCCATCCTCGCTTGCGGGTCGCCGGGCGGGACGTCCGGGTCGCGGTGCCCATCAGCCCGTGGGAGGCGGCCCTCGGCGCCGTGGTCCCCGTCGGGCTGCCCGGCGGCGACGTGCGGCTGGAGGTGCCGGCCGGCTCGTCGTCGGGGCGGCGCGTGCGGCTGCGCGGGCACGGGCTGCCCAACCCCCGCGGCGCACCCGGTGACCTGTTCGCGGAGCTGCGCATCGTCGTGCCGGAGCGGCTCACCCCGGGCGAGCGCGCCCTGTTCGGCTCGCTGGCCCGCGAGTCGCCGTTCGACCCCCGAGACGAATCAGGCTGAGAGAGGGGATCCCATGCTCAAAAGGGAAGCGTGGCTGCTGGGCATCCGCGGCGTACTCGCCGTCGTGTTCGGCATCCTCGCCGTGATCTGGCCCGGCGTGACGGTGATCGCGCTGGCCCTGCTGTTCGGCATCTTCGCCATCGTTACCGGCATCGAGCAGATCGTGCACGCGATCCGCCCGGCGCCGGGGCCGTCGAACCCGGTCACCGGGTTCGCGGACGGCACCGGCCCGCGGGTGGCCCGCGGCGTGGCCGGGTTCGTCGGGCTGATCCTGGGCGTGCTCGCGGTCGCCTGGCCCGGGGTCACCGCGGTGGCGCTCGCCATCCTGGTCGGCATCTGGGCGGTCGTCACGGGCCTGGCGGACCTGTGGCTCGCGACCCGCCAGCACGGCGGCTGGTCGATGGCCCTCATCGGCGCCCTGGCGATCGTGGCCGGCCTGTTCATCATGGTCCGCCCGACCGCGGGGGCGCTGGCCATCGCCTGGGCCATCGGCATCTACGCGATCGTGAGCGGCGTGCTGCTGATCGTGGCCGCGTACCAGCTGCTGCACCAGGGCTCGGGCCGGGGCCGGATGGCGGCCGCGCACTGACCGCCGGCGCGCGGCGTCACCCGGCGGGGCCTTCGGGCCGTGAGACGTGCGCGTGGACGATGCGCCAGCCCGGGGGCAGGCGGACCCAGGTCTGGGACTGCCGGCCCGGCCGGTCCTCCTCGCCCGGGTAGTCGAACAGGGTCGTCACCGTGGCGAGGTCCGGGCCGAACGTGGTGACCCGGGTCTCGAAGAGGCGCCGGCCCGCGGGCAGGGGCGGCTGGGCCGCGCGCCAGGCGTGCAGGCCCGCGGCCCCGCTCTGGCGGTCGGCGAGGCCGAAGCGCGTGACGGCGGGGGAGTCCCAGAACCAGGCGCCGAGCGCCCCGGCGTCGTTGGCCACGAGCGCCTTCTCGTAGTCGGTGAACGCGGCCAGCACCTCGGCCACGACGTCGGGGCGATCGATGTCCACAGCGGATACTCCTAGACGGGTGCGGATTCCAGTTCGAGCTCGTCGGGCTCGGGCACCCGCGGCTGCGGGCGGGCCAGGGCGCACAGGCCGCAGACGACGGCGATGAACAGGTAGCCCAGCGCCACCGGGCCGTTGGCGTTCCAGGCCACCCGCTCGGCGTGGATGAGCCCGGTGAAGCTCAGCAGCGCCCCGGCCGCGGCGAAGACCCCGGCGTGCACGAAGCGTTTGTCGATGACGAACGCGACGACGGAGCCGAACACGAGCCCGGCCAGAATGGCGCCCTGGCCCAGGGTGAGCAGGCCGGAGTACACCACCCCGTTGCCCTCCAGCGCCCCCTCGCCGACCTTCGCCGCCGTCGTGCCCGCGGCCGCCAGGGAGTTGTCGATCTGGCCGGTGGCCCACTGGGCGATGTTCGGCACCAGGGCCGCGATCACCGCCGCCGCGTGCGCCCGCGGGCTGAACTGGAACGCCTGGGCGCCGATGAGCAGGCCGATGTAGAGCAGGATCGGCACGATCGCCGGCATCGGCAAGACCGCCCCGAGCAGGCCGAACATGCTCAGGAAGCACAGCACCGCGATGACGATGCCGGTCGCCATCGAGTAGCCGGTGCGCCCGCCCGCCTTCTTCCAGCCGGGGTGGCCGACGTAGACGGCGGGCGGGAACGGCGAGCCGAGCGCGGAGCCGATGATGGCCCCGGCCCCGTCGGCGAGCAGGACGCTGCGCAGGTTGTAGTCGTCGCCCGCGGCCGCGGCGCTCTCCACGTTGGACATGCCCTCGGTGAAGTTGTAGACCCCGAGCGGGATCGCGGTCGCCAGCAGCGGCGCGACATCGGACAGGCCGGACAGGAGCAGCCCGAGGTGCGGCCCGGGCAGCGCGAACCCCACCTCGTGGGCGGCGGCGCTCACCGCGTTGCCGTCCATCGCGCCGCCGATCCAGCCGATCGCGGTGCCCAGCAGCAGCGCGGCCAGGCCGATCGGGAAGTTCCCGGGCAGCCTCGTGTCCGTGAGCAGGCCGATGAGCAGCAGCGCGAAGACCGGCAGGGCGACCCAGGCCAGGTTCCACATCCGGGCCGCGGGCAGCATGGAGATGAACGTGATCGAGATCCCGGCGAGCGTGCCGAGCAGGGCGGCGCGCGGCGCGTAGCGGCGGATGTACGGCCCGACGAAGGCGCCGATCAGCACGATGACGCCGATGATGAACGCCCAGGCGAGGCCGGCCTTCCACGCCTTGGTGGCGTCCTGCGTCTTCAGATACACCGGCAGCATGATCACGAAGATGACGATGAACATGTGCGGAACGCTGGGCCCGTAGGGCAGGGCCGTGACGTCGGTGCGGTGCTCGCGCCGGGCGAGCCGGCGGGCCAGGAAGGTGTAGTAGACGTTGCCGGCGACGAGTGCGATGCCCAGCGCCGGCAGGATCGCGTGGAACACGTCGCGCTCGCTGAGCTTCACCACGCCCAGGCACAGCGCGGTCAGGGTCAGCACGTTCACGAGCACGTTGACGCCGAAGCCGAAGAAGGCGTTCGTGTCGCCGCGCACCCACCAGGGCACTTTCAATGCGGTCGTTTCGGTGGCCATCTGTCACGTCCTCCGCTGCGAGGCTTGCAGGGCGGCGATGAACGCCGGGGACTCGGCGACCCAGCCGAAGATGCCGCCCTGCGCGGCGATCATCGCCAGGCCCGCCCGCTGGAACTCCGGGAAGTAGGAGCCGACGCAGTCCGCGAGCACGAGACACTCGTAGCCGCGGTCGTTGGCCTCCCGGACGGTGGTATGCACGCAGACCTCGGTGGTGACGCCGGTGACGACGAGGCTGCGGATGCCCTTCGCGGTCAGCAGGTCGCCGAGCCCGGTCGCGTAGAACGCGCCCTTGCCCGGCTTGTCGATGACCGGCTCGCCCGGGGCCGGGGCGAGCTCGTCGATGATGCCGTGGCCGCGCTCGCCGCGGATGAGGATGCGGCCCATCGGCCCGGGCGCGCCGATGCGCAGGCTCGGGTCGCCGCGGTTGAGCTTGGCCGGCGGGCAGTCGGACAGGTCGGGCAGGTGCCCTTCGCGGGTGTGCACGACGGTGAGACCGGCCGCGCGGGCGGCCGTGAGCAGGGCGGTGGTCGGGGCGATGGTCCGGCGCAGCTGCCCGACGTCGTTGCCGAGGGTCTCGCCGAAGCCGCCCGGCTCCAGGAAGTCCCGCTGCATGTCGATGACGAGGATCGCGGTGGAGTCCGGGTCGAAGGTGAATTCGGCCGGGGCCGCGGCGAGGGTGGCCACAGTGGACGCCCCTAGCCGGCCGTCGCCGCGATGACGTCCGCGGACGTCGCGACGCAGCCGAAGACGCCGCCCTGCATGGTCACCATGTGCAGCGCGGCGGCGTGGTTGCCGGGGTCGGTGGCGCCGGTGCAGTCGGACAGGATCAGGCACTCGTAGCCGCGGTCGTTCGCCTCACGCATGGTCGTGTGCACGCAGACGTCGGTGGTGATGCCGGTCAGGATCAGGTGCGTGATGCCGTGCGTGCGCAGGACGAGGTCGAGGTTGGTGGCGTAGAAGGCGCCCTTGCCGGGCTTGTCGACGACCACCTCGCCCGGGGCCGGCGCGACCTCGGGCACGATCTGCCAGCCGGGCTCGCCCTTGACGAGGATCCGCCCGCACGGGCCGGTCGAGCCGATCTCCGCGCCGATCCGGGCCGAGCGCCAGCGCTTGTTCGGCGGGAGGTCGGACAGGTCGGGGTCGTGACCCTCGCGGGTGTGCACGACGAGCATTCCGAGGCCGCGGACGTGGTCGAGGAGCTTCGCCGTGGCCGGGAGGCCGGCTCGGGTCAGGCCGATGTCGTACCCCATGCTGTCGACGTATCCGCCCGGTCCGCAGAAGTCCGTCTGCCAGTCGATGCACAGCAGGGCCGTGCGCTCGACCGGGACGCTGCCGTCGTAGGGCCAGGCGTACGGCTGCGCGCCGACGACCGGGCCGATGCTTGCACTACTGGTCATGTCTGTCGATTGTCGACAATTCTGTTACATCGACCGGCATGGCGTGTAACGCGTCGATGTCCGAGTGCTCTTATTCGATGTACGACCGTGCGCCGTGCTCATTCAGCGCGTCCGCCATCGCCCGGACGTCGCGGGCCGAGACGGCGTCGAAGAGGCGCTCGTGGCGGTGCACGCCGTCGTGCGGCCGGGCCACCTCGGCCTCGCGGCGCAGGTTGAGCGCCATGTACAGCTGGATCTTCACCAGCACCGACTCGTAGACGAGCGTCAGCTGGCGGTTGCCGGCCAGCGCCACCACGGCCACGTGGAAGTCGCGGTGCGCGGTCGCCATGTCGAACTGGTCGCCGCGCGCGTCGGCCGCCCGCATCGCCTTCATCGCCGTGGCGATCCCGGCCAGGTCCGCGTCCGGCGGGGTGGCCGCGACCGCATGCCGCTCGAGCACGTCGCGGACCGCGTAGAGCTCCCGGATGTCGGCGTCGGACAGGATCGCCACCCGCACGCCCTTGCGCGGCATGTGCTCGACGAGCCCCTGCTGGGCCAGCAGCCGCAGCGCCTCCCGCAGCGGGGCCCGGCTGATGCCGAAACGCTTGGTCAGCTGCTCCTCGACCAGGCGCTCGCCGGGCTCGGTGCCGCCGCCGAGGATCTCCCGGGTCAGCCGGGACACCGCGAGCTCGACCAGGCTCGCGCTGGCCAGCTCCTCGGTGTCCCTCATCGGCACAGTGTGGCAGACCGGTCTATACCGACTGGAGGCCGTGCAGGCGTGCGAAGAGCCCGCCCCGGGCGATCAGTTCGGCATGGGTACCGAGCTCCGCCAGCCGCCCACCGGCCAGCACGGCGATCCGGTCGGCGTTGCGGATCGTGGCGAGGCGGTGCGCGACGACGAACGTGGTGCGCCCGCGCATGAGCCGCGCCAGGGCCTCCTGCACCAGGGCCTCGGACTCGCTGTCCAGCGCCGAGGTCGCCTCGTCCAGCAGCAGCACCCGCGGGTCGCGCACGAGCGCCCGGGCGATCGCGAGCCGCTGGCGCTGCCCGCCGGACAGCAGCGCGCCGCGCTCGCCGACCATCGTGTCCCAGCCGTGCGGGAGGTCCTCCACGAAGCCCAGCGCGTTGGCGTCGCGCAGGGCCCGCGTGACGGTCTGCTCGTCGAGGTCGCGGCGGCCGTACGTCACGTTCTCCCAGATCGTCCCGTCGAACAGGACGGGCTCCTGCGGTACGACGGAGACGAACTTGCGATAGGTCCGCAGGTCGATCTCCTCCATGTCCCGCCCGTCGAGCCGGACCCGGCCCTCGCTCGGCCGGATGAACCCGATGAGCAGGTTCAGCATGGTCGACTTGCCGGAGCCGGACGGCCCCACGAACGCGATCGTCTCGCCCGCGGCCACGGCCAGGTCGATGCCGGTCACCGCCGGTCCGCCCGACTCCGGGTAGCGGTAGCCGACGCCCTCCAGCACGATCTCGCCGCGCACCGCGCCGACGCGCTCCTTGCCCTCGTTGAGCTCCAGGTCGGGCGCGGAGAGCACCTCGCCGATCGAGCGGATCGACTCGAGGCCCTTGGTCACGATGGGGGCGAGGCCGAACAGGCCGATGACGGAGCTGGTGAGCACCGCGAAGTACGTGCTGAGCAGCACCACGTCGCCCGCGCTCACCGGCGCGACGCCCGTCCACGCGGCCCAGCCCGCGCCGACCAGGCAGGCCGCGCCGAGCAGCTGGTAGGTCACCCAGGACATCGCGCCGAACCGCCCGTTGACCATGTCCAGGCGCAGGCCCGCGGTGCGGACGTTCTCGACGGTGCCGCGCAGCCGGTGCACGGCCTCCTGCTCCAGCGCGTGGGCGCGGGTGATCGGCATCAGGTGGGCCATCTCGTCCACGCGCGCGGAGAGCTCCTCGACCCGCCGCCGGAACTCGGCGTTGCGCGCCCCGGACCGGCGGCGCACCATCGCCACCAGCGCCGCGGTGCACGGCACGACCAGCAGGAACAGCGGCACGAACTGCGGCACCCGCATGGCGGTGAGCGTGAGCGCGCCGAGCAGGGTGAGCACCGCGGAGGTGCCGGAGGCCGCCACCTGCTGCAGCATCAGCTCGACGTTCTCCACGTCGCGCACCAGCTTGGTCTGCAGCAGGCTCGCGCCCGCCCGGGCGTGGAAGGCGATCGACAGCTGCTGCAGCCGCCCGGCGAGCTCGGAGCGCAGGTCGGTGCCGAGGTGGCGCACGATCAGGCTCATCTGGCGCACCCACAGCATGTGCATCGGGATGTTCTGCAGCAGGATCACGGCGAGCACGGCGGCGTTGAGCCACAGCTGCGCGATCGGCCGGTGCTGCACCACGACGTCGATGATGTTGGCGGTGAGCAGGGGCAGCAGCCAGATGGGGCTGTCCTTCACGGCGAACGCGAGCGTGGCCAGGAGCAGTCGCCACTTGCCGGGCGCGAGCAGGCGCATGGTCGTGCGCACCGGACGGCGCCCGTCGAAGTCCATGGGGGTCATTCTTTTCGGTGCTCCGCGACGTCCGGAAGTCGTCCCGGACGTCGACCGCGTCATACCCGAACGCGGGGCGAAAAACGGCGTACCGGCGTTGTAGCCTGCACGTCATGACGCAGCCACCGTATGGAACTCCCAATCCGTATGGGCAGCCGGATCCGTACGGTCAGCAGCCGCCGTACGGTCAGCAGCCGGTGCCGTACGGGCAGTCCGACCCCTACGGTCAGCCCGCGCTGCCCGCCCTGCCGCCGCCGATGTCCGCGCCCCCCGCGTCGGGCGTGCCGGCGTCGGGCCAGCCCTACGGCACCTCCTACCAGCTGCCGCCGGTCTCGGGCGCCCCGGCCTCGGGCGGCGCGTACGCTCCCTACGGCCAGGCCGGATACCCGCAGGCCGCCTACGGCCAGCCCGCGGCCTACCCGGTCACCGTGGCGGCCTACGACCCGCTGACCGGCCAGCCCTACTCTGACAAGAGCAAGCTCGTCGGCGGCCTGCTGCAGCTGCTGCCGGGCCTGTTCTTCTGCCTCGGCGGCATCGGGCGGCTCTACGCGGGCAACATCGCGCTCGGCGTGACCCAGCTCGTGCTGAGCGTCGTGGTCGGCTGGACGTCGATCGTCTGCGGCTGGATGCTGTTCTTCGTTCCGTGGCTGGCGGCCATCGGCCTGTGGCTGTGGTTCGTCATCGACGGCATCATGATGCTGGCCGGGCGCCCGGTCGACGGCCAGGGCCGCCCGCTGCGCCCGAACTGAGCACCGCCGCACGACGTGATGCCGGGGCCGCGCCCGTTCGCGACCCCGGCGTCGTCGTGTCCGGCCTCCGGCGGCGGGTCAGGGGCGCACGCCGCGGATCGAGGCGTCCAGGACCTCGGCGGTGTGGGCCAGGCGGATCGAGGCGCCGGCTCGCCGTACCGCGGCCGCGATCTGCATCAGGCAGCCCGGGTTGGCGGTGACGAGCAGCGACGCGCCCGTCGACAGGACGTCCCGCGCCTTGCGGTCGCCCAGCTCCGCGGCCGGGCCGGGGTTCAGGACGTTCCAGATGCCGGCCGACCCGCAGCAGATCTCCGCGTCCGGGATCTCGCGCAGGTCCAGTCCCGGGACGGCGCGCAGCAGCGCGCGGGGCTGGGCGCGCACGCCCTGGGCGTGGCCCAGGTGGCAGGCGTCGTGGTACGCGGCGGTCACCGGCACCGGATGCCGGGGCGCGACCGGGCCGAGCTCCACCAGAAACTCCGACAGGTCCCGGGTCCGCGAGGCCAGCTCCCCGTGCTCCTTGAGCGACGAGCCGCACCCGGCCGCGTTCACCACCAGCGCGTCGACGTCCGCGAACACGCGATCGAGGTCCGCCGAGAACTTGTCGGCCTCGGCGGTGCGGCCGCTGTGCCGGCTCAGCGCGCCGCAGCAGCCCTGCTCCGGCGGGATCACCACTTCGCAGCCCTCGGCGGCCAGCACCCGGGCGGTCGCGGCGTTCACGCCGGGGAAGAACGCCTGCTGCACGCAGCCGGTGAGCATGCCGACCCGCGCGCGGCGGCGGCCCAGCGCCGGGACGACCGCGGGGAGCCGGACCGACCGGCGCGGCGCGGGGGCCAGGTCCAGCAGCGTGCGCACGGTCGCGGGGAGGTTGCGGCGGAAGGGGCTGCCCATCCATCGGTACCCCACCAGGGGCGCCTTCGCCGCCTCGAGCCGGCGCCGGTACGGGAAGAGGGCGAACACGGCCGCCCGCAGTGCCCGGCCCGCGGGCGGGCGCACCTGCTCGACCATCGCGCGGGTCTCGGTGATCAGCTTGTCGTACTGCACCCCCGACGGGCACGCGGTCACGCACGCCATGCAGCCCAGGCACGCGTCGAAGTGCCCGGTCATGGCGGGCGTCAGCGGCTCGCCCTCGGTCTGCTGGAGCATGAGCTGGATGCGCCCGCGCGGCGAGTCCATCTCCTCGCCCCACAGCACATAGGTCGGGCAGGTCGGCAGGCAGAACCCGCAGTGCACGCAGTCGCCGATGAGGTCCCGCCGCTCGTCGCTCATCAGATCCCCCCGACGAACCGGCCCGGCGCGAGGGTGCCGGCCGGGTCGAACTGCTCCTTGACCCGCCGCATGAGGTCGAGCCCGTCGACGTGGCCCCAGACGTCGACCCGCGTGCGGACCGGCGGCGGGGCGGTCAGCACCACGCAGTGCCCGGCCCCGGCCCGGGTCGCGGCGCGCAGGTCGCTGATCACCCCGGCCACGACGCCGGGGTCGGTGTCGCCGGGCAGGCCCGCGTAGAGCACCCCGGTGCCGGCCGAGCCGCGCACGCGCACCGGCACGTCGTGCAGGCGCGCGGTGACGCCGGCCGCGGTGAGCAGGTACGGCACCCGCGACAACGCGCAGGTGAGCTTGATCCCGACGTCGCCCGGCGCCCACGGGTAGGTGCCCCAGCACGGCGGCGGCGACTCGGCCTGCTCGGTCTCCTCGCCGAGCAGTTTGCGCAGGTCGGCGGCGCGCCGGTCGACGCCCGCCGGCACCCCCTCGACGAGCGCGGTCACCGTGAGCGGGCCCTCCCCGGCGGCCATGTCGACCTCCAGCGCGCTCGGCACCACCTGTGCGGCGAGCACGGACGCCACCGCCCGGCCGGCCTCGTCGGGCCCGGCCGCGGGGGCCGAGACGTAGCGGGCCGCGGCGGGCAGCGGGTGCAGGCGGAAGGCGCACTCGGTGATGACGCCGAGGGTGCCGTACGAGCCGGCGACGAGCTTGCCGAGGTCGTAGCCGGCGACGTTCTTGACGACCTTGCCGCCGGCCTTGGCCACGACCCCGTCGGCGCGCACCACGGTGACGCCGATGAGCAGGTCGCGGACGGTGCCGTAGAGCATGCGGCGCGGGCCGGACGCGTTGACCGCGACGGTGCCGCCCACGGTCGCGCCCGGCAGCGGCTCGTCGAGGGCCAGCTGCTGCCCGGCCGGGCGCAGGGCCTCCTGCACCTCGCGCAGCGGCGTCCCGGCGCGCACGATCGCCACCAGGTCCCCGGCGGCGTGCTCGACCAGGCCGCACACCCCGCCCAGGTCCACGATCAGGTCGAGCCGCTGCGGCGGCAGCGCCCAGTCCTGCCGCGTGCCGGCCCCGCGCACCACGAGCGCGAGCTCGTCGGCGGCCGCGCCGCGCACGACGTCGGCCACCTCCGCGGTCGAGGCCGGCTCGGCCACCGCGGCCGCGGGGACTCCGGCGATCTCATCGACGACCGTCACCTCAGAACACCTCCACGCCCGCGTCGTGCCAGGGGTTCGGTCCTTTGCGCCGGCCGGGCACCTCGCCGCACAGCCGCGGGGTCGGGAACACCTTGCCCGGGTTCGCCAGGCCCCGCGGGTCGAACGCGCACCGCAGCAGCTGCATGGTGTCGAGGTCGGCCTCGGTGTACATCCTCGGCATGTGCTTGGCCTTGTCCACGCCCACCCCGTGCTCGCCGGTGATCGACCCGCCGTGCTCGACGCAGATGTCCAGGATCGCCCCGGACACCGTCTCGGCCCGCTCGGCCTGCCCGGCCACCGCCTCGTCGAAGAGCACGAGCGGGTGCAGGTTGCCGTCGCCGGCGTGGAAGACGTTCGCGACCCGCACGCCGTGCTCCCGGGCCAGCTCGCCGATGCGCGTGAGCACCTGCGGCAGCGCGGTGCGGGGGATGACCCCGTCCTGCACGATGTAGTCGGGGGAGATGCGCCCGACCGCGGCGAACGCGGACTTGCGGCCCTTCCAGAACAGCGCCCGCTCGGCGTCGTCGGCGGCGATGCGGATCTCGAACGCGCCGTGTGCGCGGCAGAACTCCTCGACCGCGGCGAACTGGGCCTCGACCTCGGCCGCGGGGCCGTCGAGCTCGACGATGAGCACCGCGCCCGCCCCGGCCGGGTAGCCGCAGTGCACCGCGGCCTCCGCCGCCTCGATCGCCAGGGCGTCCATCATCTCCACGGCCGCGGGCACCACGCCGGCCGCGATGATCGCCGAGGTCGCCGCGCCGGCCGCGTCCGTGCCGGTGAACGCGGCCAGCAGGGTGCGCACGGTTTCGGGCAGGCGCACCAGCCGTACCGTCACCTCGGTCGCGATCCCGAGCGTCCCCTCGGAGCCGACGAACGCGCCGAGCAGGTCGTAGCCGGGCGCGTCGGGAGCCCGCCCGCCCAGCCGCACCAGCTCCCCGTCGGGCGTCACGATCTGCACGCCGGTGACGTGGTTCGCCGTGAAGCCGTACTTCAGGCAGTGCGCCCCGCCCGAGTTCTCCGCCACGTTGCCGCCGATCGAGCAGATCTGCTGGCTGGACGGGTCGGGGGCGTAGTAGTACCCGTGCGGCGCGGCGGCCTTCGAGACCTGCAGGTTGATCACGCCGGGCTCCAGCACGGCCCGCTCGTCCTGGGGCGCGACCTCGCGGATGGCGCGCAGCTGGGAGGTGACGATGAGCGCGCCGTCGGCGTGCGGCAGCGCGCCGCCGGACAGGCCGGTGCCGGAGCCGCGGGCCACGAACGGCACCCCGTGCGCGACGCAGGCCCGGACCACGGCCGCGCACTCCTCGGCCGTGCGCGGCAGCAGCACGATCCCCGGCACGACCCGGTAGTGGGCCAGCCCGTCACATTCGTACGTCCGCAACCGGGCCCGGTCCGTGATGATCTGATCTTCGGCCAGCCGGCTGTGCATCGCCGTAGCGAGCGCGCCGATGCTCATGGCATCCGTTCGTACGCCGGAATCGTCAGGAAGTCCACGAATTCGTCGGCCACGGCCACCTCCATGAACAAATCGCGCGCCGCGCTCAGGTCGCCGCCGAGCCCGGCCAGCTCCTCGTCCGCGATCCGCTCGACCAGCTCGCGGGTCACCAGCTCCCCGGTGTCGTCGAGCTTGACGCCGTTGTGCAGCCACTGCCACACCTGCGAGCGGGAGATCTCCGCCGTCGCCGCGTCCTCCATCAGGTTGTCGATCGCGACGGCGCCGCTGCCCCGCAGCCACGCGTCGAGGTACTGCACGCCGACGCTCACCGCGCTGCGCAGCCCGGCCTCGGTGCGCCGCCCGGGCGTGGCCGCGACGTTGAGCAGGTCGGCCTCGGTGACGCTCACGTCCTCGCGGAGCCGGTCGAGCTGGTTGGGCCGATCCCGCAGCACGCCGTCGAAGATCTCCCGGCAGACCGGGACGAGATCGGGGTGCGCGACCCAGGAACCGTCGAAGCCGTCGCCGGCCTCACGGGTCTTGTCCGCGGAAACTTTCTCGAACGCGGCCCGGTTCACGGCGGCGTCGCGGCGGCTCGGGATGAAGGCCGCCATCCCGCCGATCGCGTGCGCGCCGCGCTTGTGGCAGGTGCGCACGAGCAGTTCGGTGTACGCCCGCATGAACGGCACCGTCATCGTCACCGAGTTGCGATCGGGCAGCAGGAAGTCGCGGCCGCGCGTGCGGAACTTCTTGATGACGCTGAACATGTAGTCCCAGCGGCCCGCGTTCAGCCCGGCGGAGTGCTCGCGCAGCTCGTAGAGGATCTCCTCCATCTCGAAGGCGGCCGGGAAGGTCTCGATCAGCACCGTGGCCCGGATCGTGCCGGTCGGGCGGCCGAAGCGCTCCTCGGTGTGGGCGAACACCTCGTTCCACAGCCGGGCCTCGAGGTGCGACTCCATCTTGGGCAGGTAGTAATACGGCCTGGTGGCGAGGTGGTTGTGGAAGAAGTAGAGCCCGAAGTCGGTCAGCGAGCCCGACGTGGGCTGCCCGTCGACCAGGATGTGCTTCTCCGGCAGGTGCCAGCCGCGAGGGCGCACCACGATCGTCGGCCGGGGGCCGTCCGTCAGCCGGTAGTCCTTGCCCTCCGGCGACGTGAACGCCAGCGTGCCGGCCACCGCGTCGCGCAGGTTGAGCTGGCCCTGGACCACGTTGTGCCACAGCGGCGTGTTGGCGTCCTCGTGGTCGGCCAGCCACACCTTCGCGCCCGAGTTCAGGGCGTTGATGGTCATCTTCGCGTCGGTCGGCCCGGTGATCTCGACCCGCCGGTCGGTCAGGCCGGGCGCCGGTTCGGCCACCCGCCATTCGGCCTCGCGCACGCCGAGGGTCTCGGGCAGGAAGCCCAGTGTGCCCCCGGCCTGCAGCGCCGCCTCGCGCTCGTCGCGCAGCGCGAGCAGCTCCAGCCGGCGCGCGTCGAAGCGGCGGTGCAGATCTGCCAGGAAACTCAGAGCCTCTTCGGTCAGGATCTCAGCGAAGCGATCGCCGAGCGGTCCGGTAATCTCGACGCCCGTAGCGTTGCCCATACGACCGACCTTAGGCCATATCGCGGCCTACCCCGGTGCGTGCCGCGAGGCGTGTGGTATGGGAAGCTTCGCCGAACGAAACTCAGGTCCGTCTGTGTGCGGGGCCGTCCACCAGGGGAGTCGACGAATCGTGAGCGATCGGGGCAGGAACCGCCGCCCGGCAAGGTCGACCAAGGCCACCCCGCCGAAGGCGGATGCGGCCGAGGCGGAGGAGACGACCACAGCGGACGACGCGGCTTCGGTCGAATCGGACTCCGTGGACATCATTGACTCCGCGGACGAACCGGACACTGTGGACGATTCGGAGGCCGCGGAGTCCGGCGAGGACGGCGACGAGGCCGAGGAGGCCGAGGAGGCGGAGAAGAAGCCGGCCAAGAGCAAGGGCCCGGCCCCGCTGACGAGGGCGGAGAAGCGCGCCGCCGCGCGGGTCGCCGCCGCGAAGTCCGCCCGCCGCCGCCGCGTCGGCCAGGCCATCGCCGGCACCGTGATCGTCCTGCTCGCCATCGGCGGCGCGTTCGCCGGCGTGTGGTATTTCGGCGACCGCGCCGAGCAGCAGAAGACGGAGTGCAAGAAGCCGGACCAGAGCGCCTACCCGCCGTTGCTCGGCGGCTTCGACAAGCGCCTGGCCGACGAGCCCAAGACCGAGGCGGGCACCGAGCAGAGCGTCGGTGTGCGCACGGTCAAGACCCTGATCCAGGGCAAGTGCAAGACCGTCAAGGCCGGCGACACCGTCGTGGTCAACTACGTGGGCCTGACCTACAAGGACGGCAAGGTCTTCGACTCGTCCTGGCAGCACAAGCAGACCTTCCCGGTGCAGGTCGGCATGCTCGAGCAGGGCCAGCAGGCCCAGGTCATCGAGGGCTGGGACCGCGGCCTGGTGGGCCTGAAGGTCGGCAGCCGGGTCATCCTGGACATCCCGGTCAAGGAGGCCTACAACAACGCCGACGGGTATCCCCAGGGCGACCTGCGCTTCTACGTCGACATCCTGGACATCCAGGCCGCCGACGCCAGCGGCGGATTGCAGATCCCGGGCAACTAGCCCCCGGCTCCACGCGCGCACAGGGCGGCCTCGGTCTCGAGGCCGCCCTGTGGTGGCTCAGGGGCGGGTCGCCACCCGGCGCAGGCGCTCCACCACGCCGGGGTGGGGCCACTCGCGCAGGCGGTAGCGCTCCGGGTCCAGGCCCGGCTCCGGCTCCAGGTCGACCTCGCGCGCGACCGAGTCCCAGGCCACGAAGAACGGCTCGGCGCCGTCGGACGGGAACGCGACGTAGTCGGCCCGGGGCAGCAGCGTGTCCACGCCCTCGGCCCAGCTCGCCACCGTGAAGACCGTCCCGTCCGGGCGCTGCGCGCTCGTGCACGAGGCCACGAACGCGTCGGACTCCAGGTGGGCGGCCTGGGCGGCGTACTCCGAGGCCGCGGTGATCACCTCGGTACGGTGCGTGACGCCGTGCATCGGGTGCCCCGCCGGCACCAGGAAGGGCACCACGGCGCCGGTGTCGTCGACCGTGAGCGCCATCGGGGAGATCGGGCGGGCCGCGTCGCGGTACTCCTGCTCGGCGAGCTCGAACACCTTGCCCAGCGTCTCCGGGGTGTCCTCGGCGCCGCGGCCGACGAGCAGCATCCCCGTCGTGTCCGCGACGAAGGCGAGCGGCACCCCGCCGAGCCGCGAGCGCTGGGCGGCCAGCCAGCCGTCGACGAAGAGGTGCGAGGCCCAGTACGCGTCGCCGTCCTCGACCATCCGGACCAGCGGGCGCGGCCCGGGGGCCTCGTCCGTCCCGCTGCCGGCCCGCGCGATGGCGGCCATGTTGCGCCGTGCCCGGTCGAACACCGTGCCCTCGGTGACGCCCCAGTCCTGCAGCTGCCGGTCGGTCACGTACATCACCGACGTCGGCTGGTCCACGACCACGAACTCGGCCAGGTACGCCCACGCCGGGCGGCGCAGCGGCCGCGGCGCGGCGGCGGGCATCCCGGTGCCGAACGTGACCGTGCGCAGCAGCGGCCGCAGCAGCGGGGCGACCTCCTCCCAGCTGTTCGGCGCGCCCGGGTTGAACACGACGGCGCTGAGGAACGACGCGATGCGCTCCCGGCGCTCGGCCCGGCCGGCGCGCTCGCACTCGCGGTAGATGTTGCCGAGGTAGGCGACGGCCGGCTGGGCCTGGGCCGAGTCGCGGCGGACCTCGATGGCGAACTGGTCGGGCAGATACCGCGCCGAGGCCACCCCGGCATCGCGCATCGCGGTGAGCACGCGGCGGGCGAATCGCTCCTGTGGCGTGCCGCGAAGCCGGTCGAGCATCCCCATGTGGCCGTACGGTACCGGATCACCGCGAGGGGTTTGGACCCGGCGGATCCGGCAAGCCATACGGTATGGCGAAGCAACCGACCGTCGGCGAGGCGATCATCGCGCGGCTGGCCGCCTGGGGCGTCGACACCGTGTTCGGCCTGCCCGGCGACGGCATCAACGGGCTCATGGAGGGCCTGCGGCGCAATGCGGACCGGGTGCGGTTCGTGCTCGTGCACCACGAGGAGGCGGCCGCCTTCATGGCCGTCGCGCACGCCAAGGCGACCGGGCGGCTGGGCGTGTGCCTGGCGACGTCGGGCCCGGGCGGGATCCATCTCGCCAACGGGCTGTACGACGCCAAGCTCGACCACGCCCCCGTGCTGGCGATCACCGGCATGCAGGAGTCCGCGGTGCTCGGCACCGGCTATCAGCAGGAAGTACACCTTGATCGGCTCTTCGAGGACGTGGCCGAGTACAACGAGCCGATCGTCAATCCGGCCCAGGCGCCCGCGCTCGTCGACATCGCCGTGCGCACCGCCCTGGCCCGCCGCGGGGTGGCCCACCTGACCGTGCCCAACGACGTGCAGGTGGCGGCCGCGGGCGACAACCCGTTCGAGGACGTCGGCCCGGTCCGCACGCCGGCCACCTCCCCGGTGTGGGTCCCGCCCCCGGTCCGCCCCGCCGACGACGACCTGCAGGCCGCCGCGGACCTGCTCAACGTGGCCGAGCGCCCGGCGATCCTGGCCGGCATCGGCGCGCGGGGCGCCGGGGCGCTGGTCGAGCTGACCGCGGACGTGCTCGGCGCGCCGATCGTGAAGTCGCTGCTGGGCAAGATGGTGGTGCCCGACGACTCCCAGTACGCGCTCGGCGGCCTCGGGCTGCTCGGCACCGCGCCGAGCGAGGACCTCATGGCCGAGTGCGACGCGCTGCTCATGGTCGGCACCAACTTCCCCTACACGAAGTTCCTGCCCGAGCCCGGCCAGGCCCACGTGATCCAGATCGAGGCCGAGGCGGTCCGCGCCGGGACCCGCGTCCCGACCGACGTGCCGCTCGTCGGCGACGCCGCGGCCACCCTGGAGTCGCTGCTGCCCCGGCTGAAGCGGCGCACCGATCGGCGGCATCTGCAGCGGTACCAGGAGAAGATGCACGACTGGCGGGAGGGCTTGGCCGCCCTGGAGAGCGCGGAGCGGGACCCGATCGCGCCGCAGTACCTGGCCGCGGCCCTGGACCGGGTGGCCGCCGACGACGCGATCCTGTGCTGCGACTCGGGCACCGTGGCCACCTGGGCCGCCCGGCACTGGCAGATCGTCGGGGGCCGCGAGTTCTACCTGTCCGGCACGCTCGCCAGCATGGCCCCGGGGCTGCCCTACGCGATCGCGCTGCAGCACGAGTACCCCGGCCGCCAGTGCATCGCCTTCGTCGGCGACGGCGGTTTCGCGATGCTGATGGCCGAGTTCCACACCGCCGCGCGCTACGGCCTGCCGGTCAAGGTGGTCATCAACAACAACAACGCGCTCGGCATGATCGTGTGGGAGCAGATGGTGCTCGGGCTGCCGGAGTACGGCGTGCGCTTCGGCGACCCCGCGCCCGACTACGCGGCCTGGGCCCGCGGCTGCGGCGGCTTCGGCGCCCGCGTGACCTCGCCCGGCGCGCTGGAGGAGACCCTGCGCGACGCGCTCGCCTTCGCCGGCCCGGCCGTGGTCGACGTCGCCGTGGACGCGAACGAGCCGCCGATGCCGGCGAAGGTGACGTACCAGCAGGCGGTCCGCTTCGCCGAGTCCTTCCTGCGCGGCCAGCCCCACCGCGCCGCCATCGCGACCACGATCCTCAAGGACAAGATCACTCAGCTGAAGGGATGATCTCGTGATGCGCGCCCAGCCCCGCGGGGCCCGCGGCACCTTCGGGCACCCGTACTCCGCCCTGAACCTCCGCCTCGTCCTGGCCACGTTCGGCTTCTTCACCAGCGCGGTGCTGGGCGCCCTGGCCCTGGCCGCCGGCTTCGTCTGGCTCGGCGTGCTCCTGCTGGTGCTCGCGGCGACCGCCCTGGTCGACTCGGTCGTCGTCGAGCTGCGGCGGCGGGCCCGCTTCCGCGAGGGCGGCGGCCGCGGCTCCCTCTTCGAGTAGCCCGGTCCGCTCACGCGTCGGTGGCGACCGGCTCTCGCTTCGAGTAGCCCCGGCCGGGCTCACGCGTCGGTGGCGGCCTCGCGGAGCGCTTCGGGGTGCGCCCGGAGGATGGCGTCCACGATCTCGGTGGGCGGCGGCTCGACCGACACCTCCGTCACGCCCTCGCCCGGCCCCGGCGGCTCCAGGGCGGCGAACTGGCTGCCGAGCATCTCCGCGCGCATGAAGTGGCCGTGACGGGCCGCGAGCCGGCGCGCGATCAGCTCGCGGGAGCCCTCGAGGAACACCATGCGCACCTGCGGGCGGCCCTGGCGGAGCCGGTCGCGGTACGCGCGCTTGAGCCCGGAGCACGTGACGACGCCGGGCTCGCCGGCCGCGGCGCGCTCGTCGAGCCAGCGTCCGATCGCCGCCAGCCAGGGCTCCCGGTCGGCGTCGGTGAGCGGGACGCCCGCGGCCATCTTCTCGACGTTCGCGGGCGGGTGGAAGTCGTCGGCCTCGGCGTAGGTCCAGCCCAGCCGCCCGGCCAGCATCGCGCCCACGGTGGTCTTCCCGGTGCCGGCGACACCCATGACGACGAATACCGGCGGCGCGTCAGCCATGGCCACACCGTACCCTCACGGCCGCCGGCGCTAACGCGCGTTACCCTCACGGCCGCCGGCGCTGACGGGCGTTGTCCTCACGGCCGTCAGCGCTAACGCGCGTTGGACAGCGGCACCCCGTTGCCCTTGGTGCCCGCCACCGAGCCGGTCATCGTCCGGCCCTGCCACAGCACGAAGTAGCACTGCGTGACGGTGACGCCGTAGCCGTGGAGCTCCTGCGACCGGTACCCGTCGTAGCCCCACTTGTCGTCGACCGCCTTGGCCGTCACGCCCATCTGGTCGGCGACCTCGTCGCGGCAGGCGGCGGCGTACGGCTTCCAGGTCTCGTCGTCCGCCGGCACGGGCGCGGCGAACCCGGCCCGGACCGCGCCCATGTACTCCGCGGCGTGCTTGCCGGTGCACGGGGTCTCGGTCATGCCCGCGGTCGTGCCGGCCTTGGCGAGGTTGAAGCAGTGCCCCGGGAGCGGCGTCCGGCCGCCCGCGAGCGTGCCCTTGGTCGTGGCGAAGGCGGCCCGGCCGGGGGCGGCGTCGACGACGACCGCCTCGCACGCGTACCAGCGGCTGCCGGTCTGCCAGTCCTGGTCGGCCGGCAGCCCGATCTCGAGCGTGGCGCCGTGGCGGCCGAGCGGGGTGCCGAGGAACGCGGCGGTCTTCGTCCGGCAGTCCGCGTCGGCGGCCGCGAGCGACGGGTCGTTCGGCTGCGGCGGCGTCGCGGACGACACCCCGGTCAGGGTGCCGACGGCGGCGATCTCGGACTGGTGCTCCTGCGCGCAGTCGACCTTCGCGGGCGGCGAGAGGGTGGTGCGCATGGGCTTGTCGAAGCAGTCCCCGGCCTTCGGCTCGGCGAGCATGGCCGCGGACGGCGGCGGCGAACCCGCGGCAGTGGCGGGCGGGGCCGCGGCCTTGCCCCCGCACGCGCCCGTCAGCAGAACCGCCGCGAGCACGAGTGTCAGCCCGCGCATCAGTCGGCCAGATTCTGTAGGTCGGCGACGTCGGTGATGTGGCGCACCTTGGTGACGGCGGCCAGCGGGAGGCGAGCGTACAGATGCGGGAACGTCCCGTGCTCGTTGGCCTCCCACCGCAGCGCCTCACCCAGCGGCCCGGGGTCGACCGAGAGCACCACGAGCTCGGGCGCGCCGGCGAAGAACCGCGTCGCCGTGCGGTGGACCTGTTCCGCGGTGGAGAGGTGGACGTACCCGTCCCCGAGGTCGAGCGGCGAGCCCGCGAACGCCCCGGCCGCCTCGAACTCGGCCCACTCGGCCGGCAGCAGGATCTTGTAGATCACCGGTCGCCGCGCAGCCGGCCGTAGACGAGCACGTCGCGCCAGGCCCCGTCGCGGAACTCGGCCGAGCGCAGAATGCCCTCGCTGAGGAAGCCGACCTTCTCGAGGGCCTTCTGCTCGGCGATGTTCTCGGGCTGCACGCGCGCCTCGATCCGCTGCGTCGGCGTGCTCGCGAACAGGTAGTCGCACAGCAGCGTCTGCGCCCGCCAGCCGACCCCCCGGCCGCGCCACTCGGGCAGCAGCACGATGCCGACGCCCCAGTACTGCGCCGGCCCCGACCCGATCGCGAACCACTGCACGAACCCGGCGGCGGTCTCGTCCGCCTCGACCATGAGCCGCCCGTCGTCGGCGCCGAGGTAGCCGTCGAGCGCGAAGCGCCGGGCGGGCCCGTTCGGCTCGTGGTACCCGGTCCAGGCGGGACCGGCGAGGCCCGGCTCGGTCGCGAACCGGCGGAACATGGCCAGGTCCCCCTCGACCACCGGCCGCAGCCGCACCCAGGTCTTGTTCACACGCCCCCACCTCACTCGACCAGCAAGATCGCCCGCCATCTTCGCCGAAGTTCGCGGGTGACGCTACCGCGCGGGGGCGCCACTTGGTCACCCCGGGCGCGCGAGGCTGCCCCGCGGCCAGGCTCGGGACGCACTGAGCGGACCGATCCGGGCACCCACCTCAGGCGCGCGCGGTCGCGCGGCCTGGGCCGGGCGGGGGCGCTACTTCGTGAGGGCGGGAGCGACCTCCTTGCGGATCAGCTCGAACGACCGGGCCCGGGCCTCGAGGTCGTACACCATGCAGGTCAGCATGAACTCGTCGGCCTGGGTGGCCGCGAGCAGGTCCGTGAGCTGCTGGCGGACCGTCGCGGGTGAGCCGAGTGCCTGGCCCTCGCGGCGGGAGAGGACGAACTCGCGTTCACGGTCGCTGTACGCATACGCCGCCGCCTCCTCCGGTGTGGCGAGCGGCTCGGGGCGGCCGGAGCGCAGGCGCAGGAAGGACAGTGCGCTGGGGCCGGAGAGGAACTCGGCCTCCTCGTCGGTCTCGGCGGCGATCGCGCTCACCGCGACCATCGCGTAGGGCTCCTCGAGCCACTGCGACGGGCGGAAGTTCTGGCGATAGAGCCCCAGCGCCGGCAGTGTGTTCTGCGCGCTGAAGTGGTGTGCGAACGCGAACGGCAGCCCGAGCAGGCCCGCGAGCTGTGCGCTGAAGCCGCTCGAGCCGAGCAGCCACACGTCGGGCTTGGAGCCCTTGCCGGGCGAGGCGAGGATGCGGGTGTCGCCCTCGAAGTAGGCGATGAGGTCCTGCAGCTCCTCGGGGAAGTGCTCCGCCGAGAGCCCCTCCATGGTGCGGCGCAGGGCGAGCGCCGTGTGCTGATCGGTGCCGGGCGCCCGCCCGATGCCGAGGTCGATGCGGCCGGGGTGCAGCGCCTCCAGGGTGCCGAACTGCTCGGCCACGACCAGTGGCGCGTGGTTGGGCAGCATCACCCCGCCGGAGCCGACCCGGATCGTCGACGTCGCCGCGGCCAGGTGGGCCAGCAGCACGGCCGGCGAGGAGCTCGCGATCGCGGGCATGTTGTGGTGTTCGGCGACCCAGAACCGGCGGTAGCCGAGGGCCTCGACGCGCCGGGCGAGCTCGGTCGTGTGCCGCAGCGCCTCCCCGGTCGAGCCGTTGACGGCGACGGGGGCGACATCGAGCACGGAAAGCGGAAGTTCCCTCACAGATCAAGGTCAACACCGACTCCCGCGACAGTATTCCCATTGCCGGTACACTGTTGCCCATCGTCAATATCTGGGCACGGAGCGTGGGCAAGCGCGGGTGGAGCCTGCTGCTGGCCGGGCTGGCGCTGCTCGCGATCGCGTGCGACGCCGAGGCCGGGGCGCAACCGGGGGCGTCCGCGCGCCCGACCGGCGGTCTCACCGCCATGGCCGCGCTCGGGGACTCCATCTCCAACGGGTTCGCCTCCTGCCTGGCGCCGAGCCCGTGCCCGCGCAACTCCTGGGCCACCGGCGACGGCACCAAGGTGAACAGCCACTACAAGCGCCTGCTCAAGGACGATCCGGGGCTCAAGGGTGGCAACCACAACTACGCCACGGCCAACGCGCGGGCCGACGCGCTCGCCGGGCAGGCCACCGAGGCCGTGCGGGTTTCGCCGCGGTACGTCACCATCCTCATCGGCGCCGACGACGCCTGCCGCGGCCGTCTGGCCGACATGACGCCCGCCGACGAGTTCCGGCGCGGCGTCGACGCGGCCCTGGCGGTGCTCAAGCAGCGGGCGCCCGACGCGCGCGTGCTGGTCGCGAGCATCCCCGACATCAACCGGCTCTGGGAGATCGGGCACACCAGCAAGCTCGCGGTGCAGGCGTGGAACTTCGGGCTCTGCCCGGCGCTGCTGGCCGAGCCCACGTCCAACGCGCCGGACGTGGTCGCCCGGCGCAACGCCTTCGCCGAGCGCGTCGACGCCTACAACGAGCAGCTCGCCGCGGCCTGCCGGGCCTACGGGCCGCGCTGCCGCACCGACGGCGGGGCCGTGCACCGGGTCCGGTTCACCCTCGACATGGTCGTCGCGCAGGACTTCTTCCACCCGAACGCCGCGGGCCAGACGGCGCTGGCATCGGCCGCCTGGGCCGGTTCGCCAACGTGGTGAATGCGCGTAGTGTGCTCGGCGTGACAGCTGACCCCAGCGTGTGGCGGGTCAAGGGCATGCCTCTGGCACCGGCCACCGGGCACGGTGTGCTGGACGGCATGCGGCTCGCGGTCAAGGATCTCTTCGCCGTGACCGGGTTCGCCGTCGGGGGCGGCAACCCGGCCTGGCTGGCCGAGGCGCTGCCCGCCGCCGAGGACGCGCCGGCGGTGGCCCGGCTGCGGGCCGCGGGCGCGGTCGTGCAGGGCATCGCGCACACCGACGAGTTCGCGTACTCGCTCTCCGGCGCCAACGCGCACTACGGCGCCCCGCCGAACCCGGCCGCGCCCGACCTCGTGACCGGCGGCTCGTCGAGCGGCCCGGCCTCGGCCGTCGCGACCGGGCACGCCGACATCGGCCTCGGCACCGACACGAGCGGTTCGGTCCGCGTGCCGGCGTCCTGCTGCGGGCTGTTCGGCCTGCGGCCCACGCACGGGGCGGTCCCGACCGAGGGCGTCCAGCCGCTCGCGCCGTCGTTCGACACCGTCGGCTGGATCACCCGCGACGCGGCGACGCTCGCGGCGGTGGGGGAGGTGCTGCTGCCGCCCGGGCCCGTGGCGGCGCCGCGGCGGTTGCTGGCGATCGGCGGCACGGCCGCGGACGCCGCGCGCCTCGGGCTTCCCGTGCTCGAGACGTCCCTGTCCACCTGGGACGATCCCGACCCGCTGGTGCTGGCGTTCCGCCGGGTGCAGTCGGCCGAGGCGTGGCGCGTGCACGGGGCATGGGTCGAGGCGCACCCGCGCGTGCTGGCCCCCGACGTCGAGGGCCGCTTCCGGTTCGGTGCGGCGGTGACCGCGGCGGAGGAGGCGGACGCCCGGGCGCGGCTCGCCGCGTGGCGGGCCGAGCTGCTGGACCTCCTCGGCGACGAGGCCTGGCTGGTGCTGCCCGCGGGCGGCCCGGGCCACGCGCGCGACCTGGGCCTCGCGGGCCGCGACGCCTGGCGGCGGGACATCCTGCGCTGCTCGGTGCCGGCCAGCGCCTTCGGGCTGCCGAGCGTGTCCCTGCCCACGGGCGCCTCCCCGCCGGCCGGGATCGCGCTCGTCGCGCCGCCCGGCCACGACCGCGCCCTGCTGGCCCTGGCCGCCGCCGAGCCGGCCGGGGGACCGCGACTGGCCCGGTAAGCCAGGTCCCCGCCTGCCATACTGCCGTTCGTGACGTCGCCGCAGTTCGACCCGTACCAGCCGCAGTACCCCGCGCCGCAGCCACAGCCACAGCCGCCGGTGCCCGGGCCGTACTCGGCGGCGCCGTTCCCGCCGCAGGCCGGTTACCAGCAGCCCGCCGGTTACCAGCAACCTGCCGGTTACCAGCAGCCCGTCGGCTACCAGCAGCCGGTCGGCTATCAGCCGCCGCCCGCGCCCACGCCGTTCCAGCCGAAGACGGGCGTGCTCCTGGCGGTCGTCGGCGGCCTGCTCGCGCTGTGCGTGATCGGCGGCTCGACGGCCGCGTACGTCATCGAGAACGGCCTGGGCGGCATCGGCGGCGGGAACGCCAACGTCGCCCACCGCCAGCCCACGGACCCGTGCGCCCTGCTGAACAAGGACGCCTTCGGCACCGACCTCGGCGGCACCCTGGAGAAGTCCGCCAAGGGCGAGGCCGGCACCTGCGACTACACCTTCCAGCACGACTCGCACAGCCCGGAGGCGACCGGGAGCAAGCTGCGGCTGTACGTCGAGGTGAGCACGTCGGCCGTGGCCAGGTACGAGTCCCAGCAGGGCGGCGCCGGCCTGTCCCGCCTGCCGGTCGAGTGCGGCAAGCAGGCGGTCGCGGGCCACAAGGTCGACGGCGCGGGCGAGAACGCCGACGCCAAGCTGTGGTGCGTGGACAGCGACGTTTTTGTCATGCTGACCTTCCACGGCTACAACCGGCAGCGCTTCAACGCCCTGGAGCTCGACGACATCATGGCCCGCATCGGCCGTACGGCCCTGGGCAACGTCCCGACGAAGTAGCTAGACGGCCGCGGCGGAGCGGGCGGCGCCCACGGACACGGCGGCCTCGGCGAAGGCCCGGATCACCGCGTGCACCCGCGTGCCGTCGCCGGCCAGCTCCGGCTGGAACAGCGTGCCCAGCATGAACGGGTGCCCGTCGAGCTCGGCCACCCGCACCTCCCCGTCGTCGTCGTGCCCGGTGAAGCGCAGCCCGTGGGCCTCCAGCGCGGGCAGGTAGGCCCGGTCGAGCCCGTACGAGCAGTGGTACTGCTCGACCGAGTGCTCCACCCCGAAGACGCGCTCGGCCAGGCTGCCCCGCCGCAGGGTCACCGCGCCGGAGCGGCCGACCAGCGAGCACGCGAGCGGGACGATGAGCGGCCGCTCGCCGTCCGGGTCGGTCTCGGCGTGCACGACGTCCGGCAGGCCGGCCAGGTCGCGCGCCACGGAGAGCATGAGGTGCTGGAAGCCGCCGCAGGTGCCGAGGAAGGCGATGCCGTGCTCCCGGGCCGCGCGGACGGCGGCGAGGGCGCCGTCCTCCGAGCGGTACGGCGAGCCCGGGACCAGCCAGATGCCGTCGAACCCGGCGAGGCTCGCCCCGTCGGCCTCCTCGGACGGGATCCAGTACGCGTCCAGCGCGAGCCCGTGCTGCTCGCGGAGAACCTCGATGAGGGCCGGGATGCGGGTGTGGGAGCGCACGTGCGGCGA
This sequence comes from Dactylosporangium sp. NPDC000244, assembly GCF_040300725.1. Classification (NCBI taxonomy): domain Bacteria; kingdom Bacillati; phylum Actinomycetota; class Actinomycetes; order Micromonosporales; family Micromonosporaceae; genus Dactylosporangium; species Dactylosporangium sp. NPDC000244. The sequence continues at coordinate 34,160 of NZ_JBEPEH010000044.1, read as the reverse complement.
GTGGTCGCCGACGAGCGCGATGCGGGCGGTGCGAGTCGTCGTCATGTCCTCAGCCTGCGTCCGGCCGCGAGATTAGTCCAACGACTGTTTGCGGTACCGAGATAAGCAATCATGATGTCGTGGACCCCCATCTGCTGCGCACCTTCGCCGCCGTCGCGCGGCTGGGCTCGTTCTCCGCGGCCGCGGACGAGCTCGGCTACACCCAATCCGCGGTCTCCCAGCAGATCGCCGCGCTCGAGCAGGACGTCGGCGCCCCGCTGCTGCGCCGCCGGCCGGTCGCGCTCACCGACGCCGGCGCGCGGCTGCTCGAGCACACCGGGCCGATCCTGCTGCGGCTCGCCGCGGCGCGGGCCGACGTCGCGCGGCTGTCCGGCCCGCCGCCCGCCGCGGTCGTCCTGGGCGCGACCCCGCTGTCCGGCGTCGACGCCGCCGCCCTGGTGCGGGTGCAGCGGGCCATGCCGCGGGTCACCTTCACGCTGCACGTCGCGGGCGCGGCCGCGGTCGCGACCGGGGTCGCCGTGGGGGAGCTGGACCTCGGGCTCGTCGACGGCGTCACCGCGCCCAGCGACCCGCTGCCGCTGCCCGACACCGGCCGGCTGACGACCGCGCCCGTCGCCGAGCGCCCGGCCGTCGTCGCGCTGCCGGCCGGGCACCCGCTCGCGGGCCGGCGCGGGCTGCGCCTGGCGGACCTCGCCGACGCGGTGTGGCTCGACGCGCCCGAGATCGCCACGCCGCTGGAGCGGTTGCGGGCCCTGGCCCGGGCGGAGGGCTTCCGGGGCGGGCTGGCCTATCCCGGTACCGATGCCGCCGTCTTCTCGTCCTTGATCGCCGCGGGCGCGGGACTGGCGCTGCTCCCGGAGTCGGCGCTGACCCCGGGCGTGCGCGGCGTCCCGGTCGCCGAGCCCCGCCTGGTGCACCGCACCGACCTCGTCCACGGCTCCCTGACCGAACCCGCCGCGGCCGTGCGCGACGCGCTCATGTCCTGAGCCGGTGCCGCCGGGCTCGTGCGGCACCCGGAATGGGGCGCACGTCCGGCCGATCTGCGGTGCCGAACCGGCCGCGTTGCGCCGCTCGGGCGGCGCTCCCGCGCGCCGCTCGGGCAGTTCTGCCGCCGGGCCGCAACGGAAGCCGTCGCCGCCGCCCACACTGTCGGTGCCGGGGTTCCCGGCGCCGTCGTCCGGTCCCGGAAAGGTCGTCGTCGCGATGCGCGGATTCCTCTTGTCCATCCGTGGCCGGGCCGCCGCGCCGTTGCGCGCGATCGTCGTGGCGGTGGCGGTGCTGTCCACGCTCATCGCGAGCGGTTCGGCGGCGAGCGCCGCGGACGACTGGACCTACGAGCTGCATCCGTCGGGGGTGACGGACTGCCTGATCGTGAGCCAGTCGGCGCCGTTGACGTTCACGTTCACCTTCGATCAGAACCGGCAGCCGTACTGCTTCCCCGACGCGGCCGACTACTACTACGACGAGTACCTGTTCGAGTTCACCCGCTGGGGCACCGACTACTGGGCCGCGGAGCCGGTGTGGACGAGCGGGCCCACGCACACGGTCACGTTCCCCGGCCCGGGCCGCTACGAGGTCCAGGTCGGCGCCGGGAACTCGACCGGGCGGTGGTGGCCGGCGATCGCGGTGTACGGGCAGGGCTACCTGACCATCGGCGGCACGACCACGACCACGCCGCCGACCGTCGACGCCGGCCCGGACCGCACCGTGCCCGGCAGCCGCTCGGCCACCCTGGCCGGAACCGTCACCGCGGCCACGGCGACCGCCTGGACGACGGTGTCGGGGCCGGGCACCGCCACGTTCTCCGGCGGCGCGCCCGACGCGACGGTGACGGTGTCCGCGCCCGGCACCTACACCTTCCGGCTGACCGCCACCGGCACCGGCGGCACCGCGTCCGACCAGGTCACCGTCACCTTCCTCGACCACTACCGGATCGAGCTGAAGTCGTGGATCCCGCAGCAGACCGTCGTCGATCCCTACCACCCGGTCGCGTACAACCTCCCGGTCGGCCGCGACGGGCGCCCCGTGTGGACCACCGACGTGCCGGCGTACTGCAAGCCGCAGGGCTGGCGCCGGGTCCGGGTCGAGTCCAGCTTCCGCGGTGACGGGCACACCCAGTTCCAGGGCGCCACGGCCGACGACGCCCGCATCCTGTCGTGGGTGGAGTTCGACTGGGACGGCCGCGCCACGTCCAGCCCGCGGACGGGCAGCAAGCCGAGCCGCAGCATCCGCGACTGGCGGCTGACCAACCTCGACACCGGCCAGGTCTTCCCGTGCGAGGAGCCGGGCCGCGAGGTCGCCGCGCAGCCGACGACCGCGTCCGTGAGCGGCAACGGGTTCACCATCCGCCACCAGCACGCGACCAACCTGGTCGTGCCGGCACCGCCGCTCACCGCGATCCTCGGCGGGACGCTGTCCGGCAACACCATGACGCTGAACCTGACCGACGCCACGATGTTTCCCAGCCACGGCTACCGGATCGTCCGCAACGGGCAGACCCAGGCCGTGCGCACCGCCTTCAACGTCTCGTGCGTCAACACGCGCGGCCCCGTCGGCTTCGTGAACCTGCTGGTCCTGCTGCCGGCCGTGCACGCGCCGGCGCGGTACACCGTCGACCTCACCCGGCCCTCGGCGGAGCAGGTCGCCGCCTGCCGGGGACTGTTGTAACGGGAGCGGCCGGGCTACGCGGGCCTGCCGTTCGTGCGGCGATAGTACGAGTGCACGGCGTCCTGGCCGGTGTAGTTCGGGCCCGCCCGGTCGTCCGCGCCCAGGTAGGTGTAGGGCAGCTCGACGTCGCCGCGGTCGTCCCGGCCGATCCGGCGCCGCCGGCCGTCGTAGCTGAAGCCGGCCTCGCGCAGGTCCGCGGCCAGGCGGCGACCGGCGGGGGCGCCGTCCTGCAGCCGTACGGCCGCCAGGTCCAGGTCGGCGACCAGCCTTCCGCCGTCCGTGAGCCAGCCCGCCGCCCGGGTCAGCAGGCCCAGCTTGTCGCCCACGTAGTGCAGGCCGTGGATGCTGGTGATGAGGTCGTACCGGCGGCGCGGCGCCCAGGCGAGCACGGGCGCCGCGGTCAGCCGTAGCCAGGGCACCTCGGGCGCGGGATCGAAGGCGTCGACGAGATCGACGCCCTCGACCAGCACCCGGGCCGCCACGCCCTGCTCGTCGAGGCGGGCCGCGGCCTCGACCAGTGCGCGGCCGGAGCCGCAGCACAGGTCGAGCCACGCGACCGTGTCCGGCGCGCCGGTGACGCGGGCCAGCGCCGTGATCACCTCGACCGGGTTGAAGCCGAGCTCGCGCTCGTAGCTGTTGACACCGTCGAGGCCGCGTTCGCGGTTCATCGCGGAGTTCGCCACCACTGCCGATCCGGCGAGGGCGTCGTCGTCGAGCAGAGGCACGGCGACATGATCCCAGTTATCGGCGGTGGCGGGAACCCCCATGATCGTCACCGGGGCGGTCGTCGCCGCCGCGGCCGTGCCCGCCGTGGTCGTCGCCGGGCTCGGCGGTGCGCCGGCCGCCGTGGTCGTCGCCCGGCTCCGCGGTGCGCGTCGTGCGGAGTCCGCCGTGGTCATCGACGCTGGGGGCGGTCGACGGGGTGGCCGTCGGGCTCGCCGTCGGGTCCGTCGAGGCGGTGCCGTGCGAGGTCGGGTTGTCGTCCACGCCCCGGGACGGGTTGTCCTCGGCGCCGGCACTGGTGCTGACCACTACGTGGGACGGGCGGTCGTCGTGGCGGCCGGAGCCCGAGGACGCCAGCGCCGTGCCGCCGACCGCCAGGACCGCCGCGGTCGTCGCGCCGAAGATGATGAGTCTGCGCATAGGAGGTACACCTTCCTGATCGCTTGTTGCCTGTGCGACCAAATCTCCCGGCGCCTTCGTCAACGGGGTCCTGGCTTGACCCTAAAGATCGGTTAAGAGCTCGAGGGCGACGCGGGACCCGGCGATGGCGAGCCGGCCCCCGGTCGCCTCCGCGGTGCGCCGCGCGATGTCCAGGCCCAGCCCGGTCGAGCCGCCGCCGCTGACGCCCCGCTCGCCCGCCGCCGGGTCGAAGCCCGGCCCGTCGTCCTCGACGGCCAGCTCGATCCGGCCGGGGCCGGCGCGCAGCGAGACCGCGAAGCCGACGCCCTCGTCGGTGTGCGCGAAGACGTTGCCCAGCAGGGCGTCCAGGGCCGCGGCCAGATCGGCGGCGGCCACCGCGACGGGCAGCGGGCCGGGGTCGAGCGCGGTGCGCACCGCGCGGCCCTGGTCCTCGGCGAGCACCGACCAGAACGCGACCCGCTCGGCGACGACCGCGGCCGCGTCGCACTCGGGCGCGGACCGCTCCCGCCGGGCGTCCTCGATGACCGCGGTGAGCGCCCGGTCCAGCGCGCCGACGTGCTCGAGCATCCGCGCGGCCTCGGCCGGGTCGGCGAGCCCCTCGGCGTCGAGGCGCAGGGCGGTCATCGGGGTGCGCATCCGGTGCGACAGGTCGGCCGCGGCCTCGCGCTCCTGGCGCAGCAGGTCGCGGATGCGCCCGGCGAGGCGGTTGAGGGCCGCGGCGACCGCGCGCACCTCGCCCGGCCCGTCGCCGGCCGGGGCGCGGCGGTCGAGGTCGCCGGCGGAGAGCCCCTCGGACACGGCGGCGAGGGTGCGGATCGGGCGCACGACGGCGACCGCGAGCCGGTCGGCCACGGCCAGGCCGAGCAGCAGCAGGCCGAGCCCTACGGCGGCGAGGATCAGCCAGGAGCGGGTGACGCCGCGGCGCAGGTCCTGTTCGGGCACGAACGAGCGCACGACCGCGGTGCCGCCCGGCAGGCCCTGAACGGCGACGAGGACCTCGCGGCCGTCGGCGTGGGCGACGCTGAGGCTGCCCCGCTGGGCGGCCAGGCGCACCGCGGGCGTCGCCGCGACCTGGGCGCCGACGACGCTGCCGTCGCCGAGGAACACCGTCACCGGGTGCGCACCGTCCACATTGGCCTGCTCGACGGTGAGCCGCAGCGCGGTCGCGTCCGCGGTGGCCACGAGCGCGGCCAGGGACCGCGCCTGCGTGGTGGCCGCGGCGACCGCGCGGTCCTCGGCGGCCGAGCGCAGCAGCAGCGCGAGCGGCACGAGGAAGGCCACGAGCATCAGGGCCATCGCGGCCGCGACGAGCAGGGCCAGCCGGCGTCTCATGTCAGGCCGAACCGCACGCCGACGCGCCGCACGGTGTGGATGCGCCGCGGCTCCTGGGCCGTCTCCCCGAGCTTGCGCCGCAGCCACGACAGGTGCACGTCGACGGTCTTGTCGGCCGCCGTGTAGGCCACCTGCCACACCTCGGTCAGCAGCTCCCGCTTCGTGACCACCTCGCCGGCCCGGGCGACCAGATAGTGCAGCAGGTCGTACTCCCGCGGCGTGAGCTCCAGCGCGGCCCCGTCGAGCGTCGCCGTGCGGGCCCGCGGGTCGATCCGCACCCCGTCGGCCTCCACGACGAGCGAGACCGGCTCCGGCCGGGCCGTCCGGCGCAGCACGGCCCGGATCCGGGCGTCGATCTGCTCGGCCCCATAGGGCTTCACCACGTAGTCGTCGGCCCCGGCGTCCAGGGCCCGCACCATCTCGCCCTCGGTGCGCCGGGCGGTGACCACGATCACCGGCACCTGGCTGACCGCCCGGAGCATGCGCAGCGCCTCGCGCCCGTCGAGGTCGGGCAGCCCGAGGTCGAGCAGGACCACGTCGGGCGCCTCGGCGACGGCGAGCTTGAGCCCGTCGAGGGCGGTCGCCGCCGCCACGACCACGTGCCCCCGCCCCGCGAGCGCCTTCAGGACCCCGGTGCGAATCGTCGCGTCGTCCTCCACGATCAGCACCTTCGCCATAGGGCGAGCTTAACCGCGCGTTATCGTCGTGCGGCGGACACTGGAGGCATGCGAATGCGCTGGCCCTTGGCGATCGCGGCGTGGCTGGCGGCCGCGGCGCTGGCGACGGCCGCCTCGATCGGGGCGGTGGGCTCGCTGAGCCGTGGCCTCTTCGGCCCCTCGGACGCGGCCATGAGCGAGGCCGACGTCCAGGCCTACCTGACCCCGACGCCCGCGGGCAGCCCGACGCCCGCGGGCAGCCCCACACCCGCCCCGTCGGCGACGCCCACCGGGACGAGCCGCGCGCTGAGCACCGCCGGGGGCAGCCTCGTGGCCTCGTGCCCGGGCGGGCAGGCCTACCTCGACTCCTGGATCCCGAGCGCGGGGTTCGAGGCCGACCACGTGCAGCGGGGTCCGGCGGCCGCGGCGTCGCTGCGGTTCAAGGCGCGCTCGGGCGGCGGCTCGGTGCGGGCCCAGGTGACGTGCGCCGGCGGCGAGCCGGGGCTGACGATCCTCGGCGACGACTGAGTACCTTTCACGCTCCTTGCACGGCCGCGGCCGCCGGCGGCGCGAAAACCGTTATCGATCCGTCCGGCCGGCATCTCTCGTAGCGACTCCCCGCCTCACGAGAGAAAGGACCGTTCGATGCGAAAGAGCGTCGTGCTCGTGGTCGCCGCCGCCGCGGGACTGCTCGCCACCGCGGTCGCGGTCTGGCCCGCCGAGGCCGCGACCACCCCGGTCGCCGGCGGCACGTACACCCTCGCCTCCGGCGCGTCCGGCAAGTGCCTCACCGTCAGCGGCACCGGGACGGCCAACGGCGACCCGCTGGTCCAGGTCGCGTGCGCCAACCAGCAGTTCAAGGTCGTCGCCCAGAACGGCGCCTACGGCCTGACCAGCGTCGCGAGCGGCAAGTGCGTCGACGTGCCGAACTCGTCCACCACCGCCGGCACCCAGCTGTGGCAGTGGACGTGCGGGGCCGGCGCGAACCAGACCTGGCAGCTGACCGCCTCGACCGCGGCGGCCGGGAAGTACCTCGTCAAGAGCGCGCAGAGCGGCCTGTGCATCAGCGACAAGGACGGCTCCACCGCCAGCAACAACCCGATCGTGCAGGAGAGCTGCTCCGACATCGCGCGGATGCAGTGGGCCTTCAACCTCGTGAGCGCACCGCCGCCGAGCGGGCCGGTCGTGGCGTTCCCCGGGGCGGTCGGCTTCGGGGCGGCGGCCACCGGCGGCCGGGGCGGCAGCGTCTACCACGTGACGAACCTCAACGACAGCGGCTCGGGCTCGTTCCGCGACGCGGTGAGCGCGTCGAACCGCATCGTGGTGTTCGACGTCGGCGGGTACATCACCCTGTCCTCCGCCGTCTCCGTCAAGAGCAACCTGACGATCGCCGGGCAGACCGCCCCCGGCGGCGGCATCGGCATCATGGGGCGCGAGGTCTCGTTCGCGAACTCGGCCAACGTGATCGTGCGCAACGTCCGCTTCCGCCAGGGCGACCTCGACCCGGACGAAAAGAAGAGCGGGCTGAACTTCTACAACGGCAGCACGCTCATCTTCGACCACGTGTCGATCGAGTTCGCGCAGTGGAACAACATCGACTCGGTCGGCGCCACGAACATCACCGTGCAGTGGTCGATCGACGCCGACCCGATCGGCCAGCAGTTCGCCGCGCACACCGAGACCGGGCCCTACACCTGGTACAACAACCTCTTCGCCAACGCGCACAACCGCTGCCCGCTGGCCAAGGCGAACACGCAGTACATCAACAACGTCGTCTACGACTACCAGGCCGGCTACACCGCCGGGAACTCCAGCGGCCACTTCACCCACGACGTCATCGGCAACTACTTCATCACCGGGCCGCGCACGACGAACGCGAGCAACGCGTACTACCAGATGGGCAACCAGGCGGTCTACAACTCGGGCAACGTCATCGACTCGAACAAGGACGGCGCCCTCAACGGCTCCGCCCTCGGCCTCGGCGGCGGCGCGACCGCGCTGTCGAGCCCGTGGTCGGCGACGACGAACGGCATCCCGGCCACGAGCGCGGCGACGGCCTACGCCAACGTCGTGGCCAAGGCCGGCGCCCTGCCCCGCGACCAGGTCGACACCCTCGTGGTGCGGGACGTGCAGTCGCTGGGCAAGTCCGGCGACCTGTGGGCGCACCAGACGAGCACGGGGCTGGCGAACAACGGCTACGGCACCATCGCCGGCGGCACCGCGCCCGCCGACACCGATCGAGACGGCATGCCCGACGCGTGGGAGAGCGCCCACGGCCTCAATCCGACCAGCGCGAGCGACGCCACCGGCGACTTCGACCACACCGGCTACACGAACGTGGAGAAGTACGTCAACGGCCTCCTCGACGGGACCTACCACTAGGAATTGAGGTGTCCCGCGCCGGGCGCGCCTGGCCCGGCGCGGGACTTGCCGCTACGCTGGTGCGCGATGGCTACCAATGTGAGATTGGGGGTCCCGTCCGCAAAAGGTGAGTGCTGATGCACCCATCCCTTGCGAACGGAGAGACCCGGCTCGACCTGTGGCTGCGGGTGCGTGAGTTCGCCGTCCCGCCGCCGATGATCGAAACGTCCACCGCCCGGCGCCTCGCCGGAGACTGGGCCGGAGCCTGCGCGGCCGCCCGCGTCGACGTGGACCTCAACCTGCGGTCGCTCGCCCGCCTGCGCGGCCCCGACATAGCCGCGCGCGTCCGCGCCGACCTGCGCCACCTCGCCCCCGACCTGCTGCGCTGGCACCTGCCGCGGATCGGCCCCGGCGGCCTGCTGCGGCCCGGGCTCACCATCGCGCTGGCCCGCTACGACGCGGAGCTGCACCTGGTCGCCCGCACCCCGCCGGCGTGGGCCGCGGGCGGGCAGCGCTTCAGCCTGGCCCTGTGGGACGGCACCGGCGGCGGCCCGCATCCGGACCGGTACTTCCGCCTCGACCTGCACCGCCACCTCTGGGACGCCCGGCGCTCCGGTGAGCTGCGCGCCCGGGCCCGGCCCGACTGGGCGGCCGAGGCGGCGCTGCTGCGGACCGGCGGCCCGGTGCTCGTGAGGGCGGCGGGGCGACGGCTGCTCCTCGACTCCCGAACCGGCACGACCCGGCCGGCCCGCACCCGGGACGGCCGCGTGCCCGTGCTCCCGTACGCCTCCACCTATCCGGCGCCCGACCTGGAGCTGCTGGAGGCGGACGCGATCGACCCGGGCGCCCTGCACCCGCTGGTCGCCGAGGCGCTGGCTCCGGGTTCGGTACTGCTTCCCGGGCCGGAACCGGGCGCCGCCACGAGGTTCGTCGAGTGCCGGGGCGCGGAGCATCGCATCGCGCTCGTCGACGGCGTGCTCACCGCGCTCGACCACGACCCGGCCCAGCTGCGCCGCGAGGAGCTGCTGGTCGCTCTGGGCGGGCCGCCGCTGCCCTGCCTGCGCGCCATCGACGTCGTGCACCGCACGCCCGAGCGCCTGGACGACATCCGGGCGCGGCTCGACCACGGCGACGCGGCCGGTGCGCTGGCCGCCGTCGAGAGCCTGCTCGGCCCGAACGCGCTGCTGCGCGCCGGGGCCCTGCGCGAGGCCCTGGAGGCCGCCGCGCGGCAACGCATCCTGCATGGACTTTTCCGTAACGGCCTGACTCCCACAAGGTGATGCCCGCATGCCTACTTTGGACACTGCCGCCGATCTGCTGAAGCTGTTGTACGACACCGAGACCGAGCACCGCGACGACACCCAGCTCGAGGCGCTCACCCTGGCCGTGGCCGCGGACCTGCCCGTGCTGCTGTGGGGCGAGCCCGGCATCGGCAAGACCGCCGCCCTCAACCAGCTCGCGGAGGCGCTCGACCTGCCGCTCACCACCGTCATCGCGAGCGTGCACGAGCCCTCGGACTTCGCCGGGCTGCCGGTGCTCGGCGACGACCCCGCCGTGCAAGGGGTGCCCATGGCCCCTCCCGACTGGGCCGTGCGGCTGGTGCGGGCCGGGCGCGGGCTGCTGTTCCTCGACGAGCTGTCGACCGCTCCGCCCGCCGTCCAGGCCGCGCTGCTGCGAGTGGTGCTGGAGCGGCGCGTCGGGGCGCTCACGCTGCCGGAGGGGGTGCGGATCGTGGCCGCGGCCAACCCGCGCGGGTCCGCGGCCGACGGATGGGAGCTCAGCGCGCCGCTCGCGAACCGGTTCGTGCACCTGCAGTGGGCGTTCCAGCACGACGTCGTGGTGCGCGGGCTCGGCGGGGTCTGGCCCCGGGCGCAGCTGCCCGAGCTCGACCCGGGGCGGCTGGGCGAGGCGGTCGCCTTCGCGCGAAGGGCCGTGTGCGGGCTGCTGGCGGCCCGGCCCAAGCTCGTACACCAGCTGCCGTCGAGCGAGACGCGCCGCGGCGGGGCGTGGCCGTCGCCACGGAGCTGGGACATGGCGCTGCGCCTGATCGCGTTCGGCACGGCCGCCGCAGCGTCGCGGGAGGCGCTGTCGATGCTGGTCCGCGGGGCGGTCGGCGACGGGCCGGGCCTGGAGCTGCTGGCGAGCCTGGACCGGATGGACCTGCCGGACCCCGAGGAGCTTCTGGCCGAACCCGATTCCGCGGTACTGCCCGACCGCGGCGACCTGCGCCAGGCCGTCCTCGACGCCGTTGTCGACGCGGTCCGGCGCCGCCCGTCGCGGGAGCGCTGGGACGCGGCCTGGGCCGTGCTCGCCGGGGCCCTGTCGAGCGGCGCGCCCGACCTCGTCGTCGTGCCCGCGCAGACCCTGGCCGCGCTGCGCGAGGACGACTGGGAGCTGCCCGCCTCCATCGAGCGCCTGGCCGGCGTCGTGTCCATCTCCCTCGCGGCGGCCCGCTGATGGACTCCGACAAGCTCTACGCGGCGCGGCTGTTCGCCACCCGCGCCCGGCCGTACCTCGCGAGCGCCCTCTTCGCCCTGCACCCGATCGAGTCGCGGCTCGTGCCGACCATGGGCGTCGACCGGTACTGGCGCTGCTACGTGAACCCGGCCTTCGTCGACGCCACCCCGCTGGAGGAGCTCGCCGCGGTGTGGGTGCACGAGGTCTCGCACCTGCTGCGCGACCACCACGGCCGCGGCGACCGGGTCGCCGCGGCCGAGGGCCTCGACGGGCCGGGCGAGCGGCTGCGGATGAACATCGCGGCCGACTGCGAGATCAACGACGACGCGTTCGGCGACGGGCTGCCGGCGCCCGAGGGCGCGGTGTACCCGCACCGGCTCGCGCTGACGCCGGGGCAGCTCATGGAGGAGTACCTGCCGCAGTTCCGGCTCGGGCCGCACACCCAGGACCACGCGTGGCTGGACTGCGGCAGCGGCGCGGACGGGCTCGCGCGCCCCTGGGATCTCGGCCCCGCCGGGGCGCACGGGCTGACGCCGCAGGAGCGCGACGCGGTCCGGTTCCGGGTGGCGCAGGCCATCCGGGGCGCGCCCGGCAGCGCCCCGGCGGGCTGGCAGCGCTGGGCCGACGAGGCGTTCCACCCGCCGCAGCCGTGGCGTCGGCTGCTGGGCGCGGCCGTGCGCACGGCGGCGGCGAGCGCGGGGGCGGGGGACGACTACACGTACGGCCGCCCGGCCCGCCGCTCGGCCGCCCTCCCCGGCGTCGTGCTGCCGAGCCTGCGCCGCCGCCCGCCCCGCGTCTGCGTCGTCATCGACACCTCCGGCTCGGTCAGCGACGCCGAGCTGGGCAGCGCGATCCTGGAGGTCGCGGCCATCGGCCGCGCCGTCGGCGGCCGCCGCGACCTCGTCACCGTGCTGCCCTGCGACGCGGCCGCGCCGCTGGCGTTCACGCTGTGCCGGGCCGAGGGCATCGCGCTGGTCGGCGGGGGCGGGACCGACCTGCGGGCCGGCTTCGAGCGCGCGCTGCGGCAGAGCCCGCGGCCGGACGTGGTCGTGGTGCTGACGGACGGGCAGACGCCGTGGCCGGAGCGGGCGCCGCGGTGCCGCACGGTGATCGGCCTGTTCGCGCGCCCCTCCCAGTGGGACGAGGATGACCCCGACTACGTGCCCGATTCCCCGCCGGAGTGGGCGAAGGTGGTCACGATCGGCTGAAGGTGCGGCTCGTCGTCAGGACCATGCGAGGGAGGATCTGGTGCGCCAGTAGTCGTCCGGCGGTTCAGGGCCCGGGTCGCGGGCGGGGGCCGTGTCCAGGGCGCGCAGGTTGCTCGTGAGCTGGGCGATGGTGGCGGCTCCGGACAGTACGACATCCGTGAACGGCTCGGCGAGCACCGCCGCCAGGGCCTCGGCGTCGCGGGTGGCCAGGCGGCCGTTGGCCATGCCCTCCTTGATGATCACGCGGCGGCCGTCCGCGTGGGCCTCGCGCAGGGCCGGTCCCGCGGAGCGCTCGAGCAGGTTCCACGTCGCCTGTACCGTCCGGAAGAGCGGCGCCCCGTCCACCTCGACGCGCAGGGCCGCGCGGATCGCCTCGGCCTGGCCCGGGCCGCTCACCGAGAGCCCGACGGTGACGCCGGTCGCGGCCAGGTCCGCGAGGAGCCGGTGCAGCGTGCGGTCGGTGAGCGCGGGGCTGTCCGGGGTGACCGAGTGGATCTGGTACAGGTCCAGGCGATCGCCCAGCACCGCGCGGGACTCGGCGAGCTGGCGCTCGAAGGTCGCGGGGGAGTGGTCCTTGGCCTCGTGCACCTCGGCGTCCACGCGCCAGCCGGCGGTGTAGGTGTACCCCCACTTCGAGCCGACCACCACGTCGTCGTGCCCGGGGAGCCAGGCGGCCAGGAACTCCTCGGCGCGGCCGTAGGACCGCGCGACGTCGACGTAGCGGACCCCGGCGGCGTACGCGGCGTCGAGCAGCTCGTGGCTGCGGCGGCGCAGCGCGTCGACCGAGCGCTGCGCGGGCAGGTCGTGGTCGCGGCCCAGGTTGATGTAGCCGGGCCGCCCGACGGCGGCCAGGCCGAGGCCCATGCGGCAGGACGGCGCGATGAACGGCATCAGGCGGGCTGCAGGTGCTCGGCCAGGATCGCCAGGTGGGTCCGGCGGGCGGCGGTGTGCCGCGCCAGGCCCTGCTCGGTGAGGTTCACGAACACGCCGCGGCGGTCGGCCTCGCACAGGGCGCGGGCGACGAGGCCGTGCTTCTCCAGGCGGGCGACGGCGCGGGAGAGGGCGCTCTGGCTCAGGTACATGTCGGCGGCGAGGTCCTGCATGCGGCGCTTCTCACAGTCCTGCGCGACGAGCCGGTCGAGGATCTCGAACTCGCTCAGCGTCAGGCCGTGCTCGTCCGACAGCGCCCGCTCCAGGTGGCCCGCGACCTCGTTGTAGCTGGTCAGCAGCGAGCGCCAGCGCTCGATCAGGGCTCCCTCGGACCTCATGGGCGGCATCCTACTCCTCCGCCCAAGATATTGCACACGCATTAAATGTACGAGGATTTAGTGCGTGGACATTGAATGCGCATGCATCTAGTGTCGCCTCTCGTGACCATGACCCTGACGCAAGCCGAGCGAACCCGGACCCCGCAGCGACTCTGGGGCGTGCTCGCGGTGCTGTGCGCCGTGCTGTTCCTCGACGGCCTCGACGTCTCGATGGTCGGCGTGGCGCTCCCGTCGATCGGTGCCGAGCTCGGCCTGTCCACGACCTCGCTGCAGTGGATCGTCAACGGCTACGTGCTCGGGTACGGCGGCCTGCTCCTGCTCGGCGGCCGTACCGCGGACCTGCTCGGCCGGCGCCGCGTCTTCCTCGTCGCGCTCGGCGTCTTCGCCGTGGCCAGCCTCGTCGGCGGGCTCGTCGACGACGGCGGCCCGCTGATCGCGACCCGCTTCGTGAAGGGCCTCGCGGCCGCGTTCACCGCCCCGACCGCCCTGTCCATCCTCACCACCACGTTCCCGGAGGGCCCGGCCCGCAACCGCGCGCTGTCGGTGTTCTCGGTCTTCGGCGCGAGCGGCTACTCCTCCGGCCTCATCCTCGGCGGCCTGCTCACCAGCGTCGGCTGGCGCTGGACGTTCCTGATCCCGGTGCCGCTCGCGGTCGCGGCCCTGGCCGCCGGCATCGCCCTCATCCCGCGCGACCGCCCCGCGGCCGACGGCGGTCACGACCTGGTGGGCGCCGCGACGCTGGTCGGGGGCATGCTGCTGTCGGTGTACGCCGTCGTCTCCGCCCCCGCCCGGGGCTGGCTGCACCCGGCGACCCTCGGGCTCGCCGCGGCCGCGGTGGCGCTGCTGGCCGCGTTCCTCGTCGTCGAGCGCCGCGTGCCCCATCCGCTCATCCGGCTGAGCATCCTGCGGGTCGGCTCCATCGTGCGGGCGAACCTGGGCATGGTGGCGCTGTTCGGGTCGTACCTCAGCTTCCAGTTCATGATGACGCTGTACCTGCAGGACGTCCTGCACTGGTCGCCGCTGCGCATGGCGCTCGCCCTGTTGCCGGCGGGCCTGCTGGTCGCGTTCGGGTCGCCCTTCGTGGGGCGGCTGATCACGCGCTTCGGCACCGCGCCCCTCATCACGGGCGCGATGCTCTCGATGAGCCTCGGGTACGGCTGGTTCCTGCTCACCGCCGGCGACGCCCCGCACTACGCGATCACGACGCTGCCGACGATGCTCCTGCTGGGCGGCGGCTTCGCGTTCGGCTTCAGCTCGATCATGGCCCAGGCCACGGACGGCATCGCGGACGCCGAGCAGGGCCTGGCCTCCGGGCTCGTGCAGACCTCGGGACAGGTGGGCGCGGCGCTGGTCCTGGCCGTGGTGACGGCCCTGGTCGCGGCGGCGAGCCCGGCCTCGCGCGCGGACTTCAGCCAGTTCCACCCGGGTGTCAACCTGGTGACCGGCGTGGCCGTGGTCGGGCTACTGCTGAGCCTGACGCCGCTGGTCCTGCGCCGCCGCTAGAAAGCCCTCGGGATCGTCGGCGTAGCACCGTACCTCGGTGACCGGCCCGCTCGAATCGTCCACGGTGGTCGGTTCGCGCAGCACGACCTCGACGTTGGTCTGCCCCGAGACCGGGATCGACAGCGCGCGCCCGGCGGCGTGCTCCTCGACCTGCAGCATCTCGCTGCCGGCGAGGAGCCGCCGCCGGGCGCGCACCTCGGCGATCGCGGCGCGCGGGACCGTGAGATCGGCGAAGAGGCTGTGCCGGATGCGGATGCCGTCGTCGGTGAGCCGGTGCGGATACACCCGGTAGGACGCGACGATGCCGAGCATCCACAGCAGCCCGTACACGCTGAGCACGTCGACCACGACGCGCACGGCGAGCCACGGCAGGATGAGGTGCACGGCCACGGTCTCGACCGCGGAGACGATCACGAACGCCCACAGCAGCGGCCGGACCGGCCCGGCGTAGCCGAACCCGTCGCGCGGGCCGCGCCGGGTCACCCACCGGATCAGCGCCTGCCACATCCGCCGTTCGAGCGCCGCGTACCGCCGCATCCGGCTTTCGCGACTGGTCATCCACGCATCCTTTCCAGGATCTCGGCGAGCCCGCCGCCGAGCGCGTCGAGCCGCTCGGCGGGCATGTCGTCGAACAGCAGGCCCGCGAACTCCCGCTGCTCGTCCTCGAGCCGCTCCACCAGGCGCGTGCCGGCCGGGGTGAGCGTGACGAGCGTCGCCCGCCGGTCGGTGGGGTGCGGCTCGCGCGTGACGTGGCCGGCGGCGGCGAGGCCGTCGACGAGGCCGGTGACGTTGCGCGGGGTGACGGCCAGCGCTGTGGCGAGCTCCCGCTGCGTCACCGGCCCGCGGGCGCGCAGCGCCCACAGCACTCCGGCGCGCGCGGCGGTGAGATCGTCACGGGCGAGCCGCCGCTGCATGTCGTCGCCGACGAACACGACGAGCTCGAGCAGCAGCCCGAGCACGCCTTCCGGCTGGGTAATGGTGTGCCTCCTACATAGTGCAGTGGCTTCACTATATCCGTCCGGCTAGCCTTCCGCGAGGGCCTGCAGCGGCTGATGCCCGTCTTCTGGGAGGTAAGCGGTGGTCACCCCGCTTGCCGACCTCGCCGCCGGCAAGGTTGTGCGATGGCCGCCGCGCGGTCATGCGGGCCCACTGCGTGCGGCACGGGGGCGGTCAGACGGCGATGGCGTGGGAGACCTTCCACGCGCCGGCGACCGGGATCATCGTCAGCACCACGCGGTTCTGGTCCACCTTCTCGCCCGTGATGTTGGCGTTGCGGCGGTACTGGTTCACGTAGAGCAGCAGCTCGACGCGCGAGGGGTCGGCGGTCACCACGCCCGTCGCCGAGACCGACGCGCGCACGATCGCCTGCTCCGCCACCGCGTTCGACTTCAGCGCCGCCGTCGTCTGCGCGTACTCGTCGGCGAAGCCGCCCGTCGTGAAGCCCTTCCCGTTGGCCACGCTCGCGTCGAAGCTGCGGTAGTCATAGGAGAAGATGGCCTGCGCCGCGGCGTTGGCGGCGGCCGTGGACTGGCGCACGGCCACGTCCCGGCGGTGGTGCTCGTCCGAGGAGTACCAGCCGGCGCCGGCCAGGCCCAGGGCCACCACGATTGCCGCCACCAGCGCCCAAGAGCGACGAGTCATGACACTACCCCTCTCACCCGACGAACTGGAGTTTGGCGACCTGCCAGCGACCCGAGTCGCGGTCGCGGGCCATGTCCACCTGGATGCGGTAGTGCGAGGCGCGGCCCTCCGGGGCCTTGCTGTTGCGCACCGTCGCGTCGACGGCCACGAGCACCACCGCCGCGTCGCGGTCGCCCGAGACGAGGGCGGCCCGCAGCACGGTGCCCTTCGAGTCCACGTTGTTCTCCACCACGGCGGCGCGGACCTGCGCCTGGCCGCGGGTGAACTCGTCGCGGAAGTCGCCCGTCGCGCCGGCCACGATCCGCTGCAGGTCGCGGTCGACGCTCGCCGCGCTCACCGAGACGAAGTCGACCGTCGTCTGCTTGGCCGCGGCCAGCGCCTGCTGGTGGGCCCGGTCCAGGGTGCGGGCGTCGTACCAGCGGTTGCCCAGCACCGCGGCCGCGGCCAACGCCGCGCAGACCAGCAGGGCCAGCAGCGCCGTGGTGAGCGACGGGCGCGCGAGCCGGAGGCGGGGCTTCGGCTCCCGGCGCCGCACCGAGCGGGCGGGCCCCCGCCGGTGCGGCGCCGTTCGCCGGCGAGGACGCTTCCCGGCGTCATCCTCGTCGAGAGCAACGTCTGTGTCGTCCACAGTGGACTTGGGCTCCGCGACGACCGGCGACAGCACCTCGGGCTCCTCGTCCAGGTGGGACAGGACGTGGGTGAGGGTGTCGCGGCGCTTGGGGATCCGGCGGCGGGTGGCGGCCCGCTGCCGGACGCTTCGGGGGGCGGCGGGGGAGTCGGCGCCGCCCGGCACGAGCCGCAGGCCGCGCTCAGGGGATTCGGACACGGAAGCCTCCAACCAACATCATGGTGCGAGCCCGGCGAGCAGCAGTTGTTTCCAGGACTGGTCCCCGGCCAGCGCGTACTGCCCGCCGGTCGACCCGAACAGCAGCGGGTTGCCGTCCGAGCCGAGCACGGTGCCCGACCCGGGGTCGTACGAGGGGTCATACGCGGGGTCGCCCGACGAGCCGGGGCGCGGCGCGTTGTTGGTGCCCCGCACGCTCGAGCCGGCCGCCTGATCCGCGCCGCTGCAGCGCGTCGAGCCCGCGTACTTGCACGGCGGCGGATCGTCCACATTGAGCACGAGCCCGAAGTGGGCCGTCCCGTCGCCGGGCGTGACCGTGAAGCCACCGGATACGGCGAGCGGGTACACCACCAGGATCTGCTCGATGCCGGGCAGGCGCCGGGCCGCGACCCCGTTCACGGCGATGAGGTTGCCCAGCAGCGGGCCGATCGACGGCTCGACCCCGTCGAGCAGGGAGACGAGCTCGCGCGCGGCGGGCGGTGCGTCGGCGATGATGCGGCGCAGGTCGGCGTCGGAGGAGCGCAGCGTCTCGGCGATGCGGGCCAGGCCGGACGCCCACTGCCGGATCGCCTCGGCCGAGTCCTGCTGGGTCCGCAGCACCGTGCGGCCGTCGGCGAGCAGCGTGCGGGTCTGGGGGAGAGTCGCGCTGGCCGAGTCGAGGATCGCCTCGCTCGCGTCGAGCAGGTGCCGCAGCGCCTGCTCGTTGCCCTCGAACGCGGTGCCGAGCTCGTCGATGACGACGCTCAGCGCCTTCGGGTCCACCGACCGTACGAGCGCGTCGAGGTTGGCCAGCAGCGTCTCCGGCGCGAGCGGGACGCCGGTGCGCTCGCGGGGGATGACCGAGCCGTCGCGCAGGTACGGGCCGGTGTCGCCGTCCGGGCGCAGGTCCAGGAACTGCTCGCCGACCGCCGAGCGCTGCCCGACCACGGCCCGGGTGCCGGCCGGGACGAGCACGCCGTCGTCGAGGTGCAGCCGGGCGCGGGCGCCGGCGTCGTGCAGCGTCACGGATTCGACCCGGCCCACGGGCACGCCGCGGTAGGTGACGGGCGCGTTCGCGAAGAGCCCGCCGGCCTGGGCCAGATCGGCGTAGACGACGGTGCCGCGGCCCAGCAGGCGATCGCCCAGGCCGACGTACTCCAGCCCGACGTACACCATCCCGACGAGCCCGACCACGAGGAAGGCGAGCACCTGCAGCTTGGTGGAGCGACCGATCACGGCAGCAGCCCTCCGCCCAGAACGTCGGTGAGGCCGCCCTGCTGCCCGTTGGTCTGGCCGGTCACCGGGGCCAGCAGGCAGGCGGGGGACAGCGCGGTGCCCGGCGGCAGCAGCGTGCCGGGCGGGAAGACGGTGCCGGGCGGCACGATCCCGCCGGGCGGGATCAGGCTCCCCGCCGGCGCCTTGCTGCCCGGGGGCAGGACCTGGCAGTCCTTCGGCAGCTCGCAGCCCTTCGGCGGCACCCAGCCGGGCGGCAGCAGACCGCCGATCGGCAGGCAGCCCAGCGGGAGCACGCCGACGATCGGCGGGGTGGTGACCGGCGGCTTCGTCTTGTCCGTCGTACCGCCCTTCGGCTGCGAACCGGACGACGACTGCCCGGCGGGGGACGAAGTCTGGGCCGGGGGAGCGGTCTGCACGAGCAGGTTGGACAGGATCGTGGTGGCGTCGAGGTCCGCGGTCGCGCCGAGGTTCACGTAGTCGCCGACGATCGCGCCGCTGACGTTGGGCGGGAACGGGAACGACAGCAGGAAGTCCAGCGACTTCGGCAGTGCGTCCCCCGCCTTCACCAGCTGCTCGAGGAGCGGCTGGAGCGCCTTGAGCGAGGCCAGGGTGTCGTCCCGGCTCTGCTCGATCACGCGGGTGCCGACCTTGCCCAGGTCCCCGAGCGCGGTCAGGGTCGCGGTGAGCTGCTCGCGCTGCTCCTCGAGCACGGTCAGCCCGGGGGCCAGCGACGACAGGGCGGTACCGATGACGTCGCGCTGCTTGGACAGGGACGTGGTGAGCCGGTCCAGCGCGTCGAGGGCCCGCACGATGTCGGCCTTCTGCGCGTCGAGCCCGCCGACGAACGTGTCGAGCTGGTGCAGCGCGTCCTTCGCGGCCGGCTCGCGGCCCTGGAACGCCTTGGCCAGCTCCTCGTTGATCGTCTTGAGCTGGGCCAGCCCGCCGCCGTTGAGCAGCATGCCGAGCGCGGCGAGCACCTCCTCGACCTCGGCCGAGCGCCGGGTGCGGCTCAGGGGCACGACCGAGCCGTCGCCGAGCCGGCCCTGCGGCGCCTCGGTCGTCGGGGCCTCCAGGGCCACGTACTTCTCGCCGAGGAGGCTGGTCTGGCGCACCGCCGCGGTGGCGTTGCCGGGCAGGCTCACCTTCTTGTCGACCCGCAGCCGCACGCGGGCGGTCCAGCCGGACAGCGAGATCTGCTCCACGCTGCCGACGGTCACGTCGTTCACCTTCACGGCGGCCTGCGGGACGAGGTCGAGGACGTCGGAGAACTCGGCGGTGACCGAGAAACCGTCGCCGGCCGGCGCGCCACCGGGGAGGTTGCAGCCCCCCACGAGCAGGCAGGCCGCGATGACCAGTGCCCGTCTCATCGCACACCCCGCAGGATCCCGCCCAGGGTCAGGTCCTGGGTGACCTCGGGCAGCACCGGCAGCGCGGGAGCCTTGGACTGGGTCGCGGGCGTCGAAGGAGACTGCGCGGGGGCGGCCGCCGGGAGGCCCGGGGTCTGGCCGAGCGCGATGCACTCCTTCGGCAGCTGCGGGACGGCCTGCCGCAGGACGCTGCACACGTAGGTGGCCGCGTCGTAGGGGCCGAGGGCGTCGTCGCGGGTGTCGAGGGTGCCGGAGCGCGGGTTGTACGCGAGGTTGAGGTTCGACAGCGCGAGCGGCGCCAGGTCGAGGATCTGGATGATCGCCTTCTGCTGCTTGGCGAGGATGCCGGTGACGTCCGCGAGCGCGTCCACGTTGGACACCAGCTCGTCCTTGTTGTCCCGGATGAACGCGGTGACCTGCGACAGCGCCGTGGCCAGCCCGCGCAGGGCCGCGGCCAGGTCGTCGCGCTCGCCGGCGAGCTGCCCGGCGACCTCGGCGAGGCGCTGGTTGAACCCGCGCACCGCGGCGTCGCTGCGGGCCAGGGCGGTCGTGAACGTCTGCAGGTTGACCAGGGTGCCGAAGAGGTCCTGGCGGCCGTCGGCGACGGTGGTCAGCGCCTTGTCGAGCCCCTCGATGGTGGTGTGCAGGTTGTCGCCGTTGCCCCGCAGGTTGGCCTGGCCGGTCCGCACGAGCTGCTTGAGCGCGCCGTCGGCGTTGGCGCCGCCGGGGCCGAGGGCCTCGTTGAAGTCGTTGAGGGCCTTGTAGATGTCGTCGATCTCCATCGGCACGGCGGTGCGTTCGACGGGGAGGTCCGCGCGGTCGGCCAGGGCCGGGCCGCTCGTGTAGGCGGGGGTCAGCTGGACGTACCGATCGCTGACCACGCTCGGCGGGATGATCAGGGCCTGCGCGTCGGCCGGGATGGGCCAGTCGGCGTCGTAGGTCATCTCCACGCGGACCGTCCGGCCCTGCGGGATCACCGCCGTCACCTCGCCGATACTGACCCCGAGCACCCGGACCGAGGAGCCCTCGTGGATGCCGACCGTGCGGGTGAAGTGGGCGACGAGGCGCCGCTGCGGGTGCCCGGTGGCGGCGATGACGAGGGCCACGGCCGCGCCCACGAGCACGGCGGCGGCGAAGGCGATGATGCGCTTGCGGGTCATGTCAGCCACCACTCCCCGGCAGGAGACCGGCGAGGTAGGAGTCGAACCAGCGCCCGTTGCCGGTGACGTTGGCGAACGCGGCCACGAACGGTCCCATCCGCTGCAGCGTGAGCTCCAGGTTGTCGCGGTTGCGCTGCAGGATGCCGACGACCCCGCGCAGCTCCTTGAGGGCCGGCTCCAGCCGCTGCTTGTTGTCCGACACCACCCCGGCCAGCTGGTTGGCCAGGGCGTTGGTCCCGACGAGCAGGTCGTGGATCGCGTCCCGGCGCTTGCTCACCTCGGTCAGCAGCGCGTCCCCGTCGGCGACGAGCTTGCGGAACTCCTCGTCGCGCTGCGCCAGCACCCCGGTCACCTCGTGGGCGCGGGTCAGCAGCGTGCGCAGCTCGGCGTCGCGGTCGGAGACGGTCTTCGACAGCCGCGACAGCCCGTCCAGCGACGCCTGCACGCTGCCCGGGGTGTCGGCGAAGGCTTGGGCCAGGGTGGTGAACGCGTCCGCGAGCTGGGTGCTGTCGATCTGGTCGAGGGTGTCGGCGAGCCCGGTGACCGCCTGCACCACGTCGAACGGGGCGGCGGTGCGCTCGAGCGGGATCTCGGCGTCCTCGGCCAGCGTGCCACCGCCGGCGGGCTCCAGCGCGAGGTACTTCTGCCCGAGCACGGTCTTGATGCGGATCGTCGCGCGGGTGGCGGTGCCGAGCCGGACCCCGTCGTCCTCCAGCCGGAACGTCACGCGCACGTAGGGGCCGCCGCCGCCCCGGGCCAGCCCGACGCCGGTGACCTTGCCGACGCGCACGCCGGCGACCCGGACCTCGTTGCCCGGCGTGAGCCCGCTCGCGTCGCGGAACGCGGCCCGGTAGCTCGTGGCGGTCAGCCCGGTGACGGCGTCGACCTTGAACGCGCCGAGCACGAGCGCGCCGAGCACGGCCAGACCGATCGCGCCGACGACGAGCGGGTTGCGCTCCCGCAGGGATTTCACGCGGCGCCTCCCGTGCTGCAGCGGGCGGCCGTCGAGGTGAAGGTCGCGGGGTTGACCTTCTGCCCGGCCAGCGTCACCTGGCCGTCGAAGTCGCACAGGTAGAAGTTGAACCACGAGCCGTAGGAGGCGACGCGGGTCAGGTCCGAGTACCGCTGCGGCAGTCCTTCGAGGGTCTTGTCGATGACGCCGGCGTTGTCGTTGAGCGTGCCCGACAGCGTGCCGAGCCGGTCGATGTCGGCCTGCAGGGAGGGCCGGGCGTCCTGCAACAGCGAGGCGGTGGCCCCGGTGAGCGTGCTCGCGTTGGCGAGGGCGTCGCCGATCGCGGTCCGGTCGGCGGCCAGGCCGGAGACGAACTGCTGCAGCATGACGATCGTGGTGTCCAGGTCGTCGCGGTGGTCGTCCAGTGTGGACAGCACGCTGTTGAGGTTGGTCACGACCCGGCCGATGACCGCGTCCCGGTCGGCGAGCGTGCCGGTCAGCGACGCGGTGCTGCGCAGCAGGCTCGCGACCGTCCCGCCCTCGCCCTGCAGCACCTGGATGATCTCGTACGCGAGCTGGTTCACCGCCTGCGGGGTGAGCGCGGTGAACAGCGGCCGGAACCCGTTGAACAGCACGGTGAGGTCCAGCGCCGGGGTGGTCTGCGACTCCGGGATCGTCTGCCCGGTGCGCAGCGTCTGCCCGCCGCCGGGGCCCTCGCTGAGGGCGACATAGCGCTGGCCGACGAGGTTGCGGTACCGAATCGTCGCCCGCACGCTCGTGGTCAGCGGGATGTCGTCGTCCACGGTGAAGGCGACCTCGGCGACCCGGTTGTCGGCGACGCGGATGTCGCTGACCTCGCCGACCTTCACGCCGGCGATGCGCACGTCGTCCCCGGCGAGCAGCCCGGTCACGTCGGTGAAGCGGGCCCGGTAGCGGGTGCCGCCGCCCGAGAAGGCGCCGAGGGTCTGCGCGAGCAGGGCGGTGAGCAGGATCGTCACCGCCGCGAACGCGGCGAGCTTGAGCAGGTCCCTGATCACTTCGCGTTCACCACCACGCCGCGCAGCAGCGGGCCCCACAGCAGGATCGCGATGTCGGGCACCTCGGCCGGCGGCACGCCGGTGGCCGCGCCGATCAGCGGCTCGAGCAGCTTGCGCTCCTCCTGCGTGCCCGCCTCGGCGGAGGGCGGGGCGACCGTCCCGACCGTGCCGACCGGGAGCTTGGCGGGGCCCGGGCGGGCGGCGCCGTAGTCGTATCCGTCGTTGATCGGCACGCCGGGCGCGGGCATCTTCGGGTCGGGCAGGCCGCGGCACTCGGGCCCGTTCTTCGCCCCGTAGACCGGCTGGTCGCCGTTGACGTACTTGCCGTTGTCCCGCGTGATCTCCAGCGTGATGTGCATCCGGCCGCCGGAGAACACCTGCTCGACCCGCGGCTGCAGCGCGACCAGGCCCTGCATCAGGCACGGGTACTCCGGGGCGTACGCGGCCAGCAGTTCCAGCACCGGGCGGCTGACGTCGCCGACCTTGATGAGCTGGTCGCCGTGGCGCTGCAGGAAGTACGTCGTGGTGTCGGCCGCCGCCGTGGTGTCCGCGTAGAACGTGGCCAGCTGGGCGCGCTGGTCGACCACGGTGTCCGCGGTGACGGAGACGTTGCGCAGCAGGTCGAGCAGGTCCGGCAGGACGCCGTCGTACACGTCCAGCACCGCCGCGAGCCGCCGCACGTCCTCGGCGACGATCGGCATGTCCTGGTTCAGGGCCTTGAGATAGTCGTCGAGGGTCACCAGGTCGCGGCCGATCTGCTCGCCCTTGCCCTCCAGGGCCGTCGCGAGCGCGCCCAGGGTCGCGGCGAGCTTGTCCGGCTGGATCGCCTGCAGCAGCGGCAGGGCGTCGTCCAGGACCCGCTCGAGCTCGACGGCGCTCGCGGAGCGGTCCTGGCCGATGACGTCGCCGCCGCGGATGGCCCGGCCGGCGGTGCCCGGCGGCACCAGCGCCACGTACCGCTCCCCGAACAGCGTCTTGGGCAGCAGCCGGGCGCTGACCGCGGCGGGGATCTGGCCGGTGAGGGACGGGTCGAGCGCGAGCCGCAGCGTGGCTCCGGAGCCGTCGCTGGCGATGTCGCGCACCTCGCCCACGACGACGCCGTAGTACTTCACCTCGGCGCCCGGGCTCAGCTGCAGCCCGGTGTGCGCGGTCTTCAGGGTCACCCACGTGACGGGCGTGAAGACCTTGTTGTACTGCAGCACCGCCAGCCCGAGCGCGGCGGTCAGCAGCACGATGAAGGCGAGCCCCAGCAGCCGTCTCATCCGGCGATCCGTACCGTCGTCGTCGCGCCCCAGATGGCCAGCGACAGGAAGAAGTCCACGATGTTCACCGCCACGATGGCCAGCCGCACCGCGCGCCCGACGGCCACGCCGACACCGGCCGGGCCGCCGCTCGCGGTGTACCCGTAGTAGCAGTGCACCAGCACCACGATCACGCTGAACACCAGCACCTTGCCGAACGACCACAGCACGTCGCCCGGCGGCAGGAACAGGTGGAAGTAGTAGTCGTACGTGCCCGCCGACTGTCCGAAGTAGACGATGGCCATGGTCCGCGTGGCCAGGTAGCTCGACAGCAGCCCGATCACGTAGAGCGGCATCACCGCGATGAGCCCGGCGATCATCCGGGTCGTGACCAGGAACGGCAGCGACGGCACCGCCATCACCTCGAGCGCGTCGACCTCCTCGGAGATCCGCATCGCGCCGAGCCGGGCGGTGAACCCGCAGCCGACCGTCGCCGACAGTGCGAGCGCGGCGACCAGCGGGGAGATCTCGCGGGTGTTGAAGTACGCCGAGACGAACCCGGTGAAGGCGCTGGAGCCGATCTGGTCGAGGGCCTGATAGCCCTGCAGGCCCACCTCAGTGCCGGTGAAGAACGTCATGCAGCAGATGACGCCCACGGTGCCGCCCGCCACGGCGAGCGCGCCGGTGCCGAAGCTGACCTCGGCGAGAAGGCGGAGAATCTCGCGCTTGTACCGCACGATCGTGCGCGGCGCCCACGCGAACGCGCGCAGGTAGAACGCGAGCTGCCCGCCGAGGTCGTCGAGCCGTTGCAGGATGGCCATGTCAGCTCCCCTTCTGCGGCACGATCTGGAAGTACACGGCCGTGATGACGAAGTTGAGCGCGAACAGCAGCATGAACGTGATGACCACACTGTGGTTCACGGCGTCCCCGACCCCCTTCGGCCCGCCCTTCGCGGTCATCCCCTTGTACGAGGCCACGAGCGCCGCCACCGCGCCGAACACGAGCGCCTTGATCTCGCCGACGACGAGGTCCGGCAGCTGCCCGAGGGCCTGGAAGCTGGCGAGGTACGCGCCCGGCGTGCCGTGCTGCAGCACCACGTTGAAGAAGTAGCCGCCCGACACCCCCACGACGCTCACGAGCCCGTTGAGCAGCACCGCGACCAGCATCGTGGCCGCCACCCGGGGCGCGACCAGGCGGTGCAGCGGGTCGATGCCCAGCACCTCCATCGCGTCGAGCTCCTCGCGGACCTTCCGCGCGCCCAGATCGGCGCAGATCGCCGAGCCGCCGGCGCCCGCGATGATGAGCGCGGTCACGATCGGGCCGGCCTCGCGCACGACCGCGAGCACCGACGCGGCGCCGGTGAACGACTGCGCGCCGAGCTGACGCACCAGCGACCCGAGCTGCAGCGCGATCACCGCCCCGAACGGCACCGAGACGAGCGCGGCCGGCAGGATCGACACCGAGCTGACGAACCACGCCTGCTGGATGAACTCCCGCACCTGCCACGGTCGCCTGGCCAGGCCGCGCAGCGCGTCCAGCGCGAAGACGAAGAACAGCCCCGTCGCCCTCATGACCGGAACGACCCCTCGGGCGGGGTGACGCCGTTGGCCGCGCACCACTGGCCGGGCGGGCGCTCGGCCCTGCGGCGGCCGCGGTCCGTCGGCTGCAGCTGCAGCGGGATCGGCGGCAGGGGCGGCGGCTCGATGCCCGCCTCGGCCTCGGCCTTGAGCTCGTCGGCGTCCTTCTCCTCGGACATGCCGATCGGGCCGATCCGCTGGGCGTTGAGGAACTGCCGCACCACCGGCTCGGTGCTGGACAGCAGCATCTCGCGCGGGCCGAACATGGCCAGGTGGCCGTGGTAGATCAGCCCGATGTTGTCCGGGACCGTGCGCGCGGTGTTGATGTCGTGCGTGACGATCAGGAACGTGGCGTCGATCTGCTGGTTGAGGTCGATGATGAGCTGGTTGAGGTACGCGGTGCGGACCGGGTCGAGGCCCGAGTCCGGCTCGTCGAACAGCACGATCTCCGGATCGAGCACGAGCGCGCGGGCCAGCCCCGCGCGTTTGCGCATCCCGCCGGAGATCTCGCCGGGCAGCTTGCCCTCGGCGCCGGTCAGCCCGACCATGTCGAGCTTCTCGGCGACGATCTCGCGCACCTCCCGCTCCGGCTTGCGCGTGTGCTCGCGCAGCGGGAAGGCCACGTTGTCGTAGATGTTCATGGACCCGAACAGCGCGCCGTCCTGGAAGAGGACGCCGAAGAGCTTGCGGACCTCGTACAGCTCCCGCTCCCGCAGGCGCGTGAGGTCGTGCTCGCCGATGAGGATCGCGCCCCGGTCGGGCTTGAGCAGCCCGACGAGCGTCTTGAGGAACACCGACTTGCCCGTGCCCGAGGGTCCCAGCAGCACCGAGATCTCCCCGGCGGGCAGGGTCAGCGTGACGTCGGACCACACGGGCTGGGCGCCGAAGGACTTCGTCAGCCCCTCCACGTGCACCTCGACGCCCATGTCGCTCCTCCGGTGGTAGCGCGGTTCATGGGTTGCATCGCGGCTGCCGCGCCGGGCGTAACAACCGGCGCGAAAAATTTCTCCGAGTGGTGCTCCCGGTCCGGTCCGGTTACCGTGCGTTCACGATGACGGCCACAATCGACCCGGGGCTCGTCGGCCGCGCCGTGCGGTCCGAGCCGGAGGCCACGGCGGAGCTGCTGGTGCAGCTGCGGCCGGGCGTGGTGCGCTACTGCCGCGCCAAGCTCGGGCGCGTCGGCGGCGCGTACACGACCGCCGACGACGTGGCCCAGGAGGTGTGCATCGCGCTGCTGCGGGCTCTGCCGCGGTACCGTGACCAGGGCCGTCCCTTCACCGCGTTCGTCTACGCGATCGCCGCGCACAAGGTCGCCGACGCCCAGCGCGCGGCGGTGCGCGACCCCGGCCCGATCCCGACCTTCCCCGACAGCCCCGACGGCGCGCCCGGGCCCGAGCAGCAGGCCCTGAGCACCGACCTGGCCCGGCGCCTCTCGGCCCTGCTCGCCCGCCTGCCCGAGGCCCAGCGCGAGATCGTCGTGCTGCGGGTCGCGGCCGGCCTCTCCGCCGAGGAGGTCGGCGTGATCGTCGGGATGTCGGCGGCGGCGGTGCGGGTGAACCAGTCGCGCGCCCTGGCCAAGCTGCGCACCATGGCCGGGGACTCGCTGGGGGAGGTGGCGGCGTGACGGCGCTTCCCTTCGGCGGTCCGATCGTTGGTCCGGGCGCCCGCTTCGGCCTGTCTACGCTGGTGGGGGGATGACGGCATGACGGATCGAGGTGACTTGCGAGGTGACATGGACAGCAGCGGCGAGGCGCCGGTCGATCTGGCGACGGTTCGCGCCGACGACGCACTGCTGGACGCCCTCGCCCGCGGCTCGCGCCCCGCGTCCCCGTCCCCGTCTTCCGACGACGACGCGCTGGCCGGCCTGCTCGCGGACTGGCACGACGACCTCTCGGCGGATCTGCCCGACTTCGACCTGTCGTCGGAGCCCTCATCCGGCGACGCGCTGCCCGACCTCCCCGAGCTGCGCACCGCCTTCGATTTGTCGTCCGAGCCCTCATCCGGCGACGCGCTGCCCGACCTCCCCGAGCTGCGCACCGCCGCCCCGGAGACCGACGGCACCCAGGAACTGCCGGTCGTCGCCCCGCGCCCGCGCCGCCGCCCCGGCTCGGGCCTGCGCCGGACCTTCGCGGCGGTCGCGGCCGCCGTCGTGATCCTCGGCGGCCTGGCCCTGGGCGCCGAGCGGTCGAGCCCGAGCAGCCCCCTGTGGCCCTTGACCCAGGTG
This sequence comes from Dactylosporangium sp. NPDC000244, assembly GCF_040300725.1. NCBI lineage: Bacteria > Bacillati > Actinomycetota > Actinomycetes > Micromonosporales > Micromonosporaceae > Dactylosporangium > Dactylosporangium sp. NPDC000244. The sequence continues at coordinate 6,306 of NZ_JBEPEH010000044.1, read as the reverse complement.
TTGTACCCGGAGCAGGCCCACGCCCGCGCCGCCGAACAGGCCATCGCCGAGGCCGCGGACGCGATCGCCGCCGCGAGGTGGGACGACGCGCGGCGCCTCCTGGACACCGCCACGGGCGAGGCCGAGCAGGTCGACACCGCCGGCACCCGCCGGCGCCTCCTGGACCGGATCGCCGACCTGCGCTCCCAGCTGCCGTCCTTGACCCCGCCGTCCCCGTCGCCGACCACCCCGCCGGCCCCGACCACGGAGGCGGCCCCCGCGACCCCGACGCCGGCCCCGGGCGCGACGACACCGGGGGCGAACCCCGGCGGCGGCGGGGGCGCGACGAAGACGCCGGGCGGCAACGGGGAGATCCTGCCCGGGCTGCCGACCCAGATCGTCCCGACGGGTCCGGGGGGCCTGCCGCTGCCGACCCGGATCCTCCCGTCCGTCCCGGGCCTGCCGCTGCCCACGCTGTGAGCATGCTGCCCAGATCCGGCCGCGCCTGGGTCGGGCCGGGTGGGCGCGCTGGCCACGCTGTGATCGTGTTTCCCGGACCCGGCTCCCGGGTCGCGCCGGGCGGGCGACGTGATCGCGGAAATCGGTTGCGCGCCCGGCCCGGTGGGGTATCGGGTGACGACATGGACGTGAACGAGATCCTCGCCCGCTTCGACCGGGAGATTCGCCAGCAGCCGCGGGAGGGCCCCAGCGCCCTGGTCGAGCACGACCCCGGCGTGGTGCGCGTGGTCAACGCCGCCGACGGCTGGACCGGCATTGCGTGGTCCGGCCTCGGCGACCTCGACACGGACGCGGTGATCGCGGCCCAGATCCAGCGATTCGCGGAGGCCGGCGTCCCCTGGGAATGGAAGCTGTACTCCCATGACCAGCCCCGCGACCTGGCCGACCGTCTCCTGGCCGCCGGCTTCGAGCCCGGCCCGGCCGAGGCGCTGCTCGTCGCCGAGGTCGACGCCCTGCCACGGGAGCCGAGCCTGCCCGAGGGGGTGCGCCTGGTACCGGTGACCGACGCCCAGGGAGCCGAGCTCGTGGTCCGCATCCACGACGATGTCTTCGGCGGCGACCATGCCGCCATCGGCCGCACGCTGCTGGAGCGCCCCGACGACGTGAAGGCCGTCGTCGCCATGGCCGGCGACCGCCCGATCTGCGCTGGCCGGATCGAACTGCACCGCGGCACCGAGTTCGCGAGCCTCTGGGGCGGCGGCACCGACCCGGAATGGCGCGGTCGCGGAGTCTTCAAGGCCGTGGTCGCCTGGCGGGCCGCCCTGGCCGCGGAGGCCGGGTTCCGCTACCTGCAGGTCGACGCGAGCGATGACAGCCGGCCGATTCTGCAGCGGCTGGGCTTCGAGCGCCTGGCCACCACGATCCCGTTCGTACACGACTGACGAGCCCTCCCACAGCACCGCCCTCCCGCACGTCCTTCCCGCGCGTTTGCGCAGCACCTCACGCACGCGCGCCCTTTGCGTGCGCGTGCGCGGCGACCGCCCTCCGCACGTCCTTTCCCGCCTCCCGCACCTCCTTTCCCGCGCGATTGCGCAGCACCTCGCGCACGCGCGCACGTTCATGCGCGTTCGCGCAGCGCCTCGCCCGCGCGTGTCTGTTCGTGCGCGCCTGGCGTGCGTTTCTGCCGCGGCTCGGCCGCTTGCGGCACGTTCGGACATGGCGCGTTGCGCACTCGTGCAGGTCGCGGTGCGTCCGCGTGGGTAACGCGCGTCGCCCACGCGGCAACGGGGGACTAGGACTGGCCGCGGTAGTGGCGTAGGACCAGGGTGCCTCCGCAGGCGAGGACGACCACGCCGAAGACGGCGCCCAGGAGCGGGTTCACAGTGGACAGTGCGGCGTTGAGCACGGCCGCGACGGCGAGGGCGATCCACAGCATTCGGTTCTTCGTCATGCCGATGACGCTACGGCCGCCGCGGGTCGCGATCGATGCCGTGCGCTGCCCGCTCGGGGTACAGCAGGCTGTACTTTCCGGCATCCCGGCCGGCCGCGGCCCGAGCCGCATTCGCGCAGGTGGGGCGGCTTCTCGGCGGGGTCCTGGCGGCGTTCGGGGCGGCGAGAGCACCGCGCGGGGCGGGGACGGGAGGCTGTACGTTCGGCGCATGGCTCAGGTCAGGCTCCGAGCCGCCCTCGATGCGCTGGAGCGGCTCGTCGGCGGGCTCGGCACCGCGTTCCTCGCGCTCATCGCGCTGCTCACGACCGCGGCGACGGCGATCGCGTGCGTGGTCGGCATCGGCATCGTGCTGGTGCCGTTCGCGGTACGGCTGGTGCGCGTGGTCGCCGACCGGGAGCGGGACCGGCTCTCCAAGACCGGGCCGGAGCTGCTCGGCCATCTGCCCGCCCCGACCCGGCTGCGCGACGCCGTCGCCGATCGCGCGGTTCGGCGGGAGCTGGCGTGGGCGGCGGTACACGGCAGCGCCGGTCTTCTGCTCGGCATCTTCGCCATCGCGCTGCCGATCAACGTGCTGCGCGATGGTTCGTTCCCGCTCTGGTGGCGGCTCGTCCCGCCGGACGGGGCCACCTCGTCGATCGGCTTCCCGCAGGTCCACGACACCCGCGGCGCGCTCTTCGTGTCGGCCCTCGCGCTCGTGTGGCTGTTCCTGGTCTTCTACGCCACGCCGCTGATGGCCCGCCTCCAGGAGGCGCCCGGCCGGCGGCTGCTCGCGCCCGCGCCCGGCACCGATCTGCTGCTGCGCGTCGCCGAGCTCACCGCGACCCGAGCCGCCGCGCTCGACGCCCACGCCACCGAGCTGCGCCGCATCGAGCGCGCGCTGCACGACGGCACCCAGAACCGCATCGTCGCGGTGAACGTGCTGCTCGGCGCCGCGCGGCGGGCCGTGGCCAAGCACCCGGAGCGGGCCGACGAGATCCTGGAACGAGCCCAGGGCGCGGCCGAGGCGGCCCTGGCCGACCTGCGCGCGGTGGTCCGCACCATCCTGCCGCCGGTGCTGACCGACCGCAGCCTGCCCGACGCGCTGCGCTCCCTGGCCGCGAACTGCGCCGTGCGGGTCGACGTCGACGCGGACCTGCCGGTGCGGTGCGCGGCCTCGGTGGAGGCGACCGCGTACTTCGTTGCCGCCGAGGCCCTCACCAACGTCGCGAAGCACAGCGGCGCGGAGCATGCCACGCTCCGCCTGCGCCGTACCGGCGACCGCCTGCACCTGACCATCACCGACGACGGGCACGGCGGCGCGGACGAGCATGGCGGCTCCGGCTTGACCGGCATCCGCCAGCGCGTCGCGGCCCACGACGGGACCGTGGAACTGAGCAGCCCACCGGGCGGCCCAACGGTCCTGAGCGTGAGCATCCCGTGCGGATCATGACCGCGGGCAACGCCACAGACGCCGCGCACGACGGTGCATGCAACGCCACGCGCAACGGCGCGTCTGACGGCGCGAGCCGCACGGGCGCGGCGACACGCGCAACGGCGCGCTGGAGAGCGCGAGGAGCAGCGTGGGTGGCGACACGCGCAACGACACGCGTGACGCCGCACGAGGCGGTGGGTATGGCGACATGCGAGACGGCGCGCGAGGCGGCGCGCGCGATGGTGCGCGCGAGGGTGCGGGAAGCGGCGTGCGTGGCGGCGCGCGCGAGGCGGTGCGGGCAACAACGTGCGTGGCGATGAGCGAACCTGCGCGAGGAGCGGCGCGTGGCGGCGTGCGAAGTGGCGCGAGAATCGTGGCGAGAAGCGTCGCAAGCGGCGGCGTACCTGGCGAGCCTGAGAGTGAGCATGCTGTGCGGATCGTGATTGCCGAGGACGACGCCCTGCTGCGGGAGGGGCTCGCGATGCTCCTGCGGGCCGAGGATCTCGACGTCGTCGCCACCACTGACAACCCGACCACGTTCCTCGCCGCCGTCGACGAGCATCAGCCCGACGTCGCGATCGTCGACGTGCGGATGCCCCCGACCCACACGGACGAGGGCATCGTGGCCGCGGTCGAGGCTCGTCGCCGCCGGCCGGAGCTTGCGGTGCTGGTCCTTTCGGCGTACGTCGAGCAGGCCTTCGCCACCGACCTCCTCACCAGCGGGGGCTCACGGCTGGGCTATCTGCTCAAGGAGCGGGTCGGCCGCGTGGAGGAGTTCCTGACCGCCCTGCATCGAGTCGCCGACGGCGGCACCGCGATCGACCCGGACGTCGTCGCGCAGCTGCTCAGCCGCAGCCGGCCCGACGCCCGGCTGGAGCGGCTGAGCGCCCGCGAGCGCGAGGTACTCGCCCTGATGGCCGAGGGCCTCGGCAACACCGCGATCGCCGAGCGCCTCTTCGTCACCGAGGGTGCCGTGCACAAGCACATCCGCAGCATTTTCGCCAAGCTGGAGCTGGCTCCCGACGACCGCACCGACCGCCGGGTGGCCGCGGTGCTGCACTACCTCGAAGCCTCCTGAGACGGGAGCCGCGACGACGAATACGGCCGCGAACGCGCACGACGCAGCCACAAACGTGCACGGCGCGGCGGCGAAACGTGCGCGCCGAGGTGTGGCGACGGAGATGCGCGGTGCGGCCACAAACGTGCACGATACGGCGGCGAAACGTGCGCGCCGAGGTGTGGCGACGGAGATGCGCGGTGCGGTCACAAACGTGCACGATGCGGCGGCGAACGCTCACCAAGCGGCCAGGAACATGCCCGGCAGGGACGCGGCCATGAACGTGTGCGGCGGGGGCGCAAGAATCGAGCGTGCGCGGTGCGGGCGCCAGGAACTCGGCGTGCGCGGTGCGGGCACCAGGAACTCAGCGTGCGCGGTGCGGGCACCAGGAACTCAGTGTGCGCGGTGCGGGCACCAGGAACTCAGCGTGCGCGGTGCGGGCACCAGGAATTGAGCGTGCGCGGCGGGGGCGCAAGAAACGAGCGCCGCGTGGCGGGTGTCAGGTCAGGCGCGTGATCGCGGCGAGCAGCTCGGCCTGCGTGATCGGGGCCGCCGACCCGCTGCGAGCCTCGCTCATCGCCTTGTCCAGCTGCGCCCGCCGCAAGGCCTCCTTGAGGTCCGCGCCCGTCAGGCCCGTCGCCGCGGCCGCGAGGGTGTCGAGGTCCACGTCGTCGGCGAACATGCGGAAGGCGGCCGTCTCGTGCCGGGCGATCAGACCCCGGATGAGTTTGCCCAGGATCTCCGCTCGGGCGCGTGGGCCCGGCGGGGGCACGGCCAGCTTCAGGTCGAAGCGGCCGGAGCGCACGAGTGAGGCGTCCACGCGGTCCGGGAAGTTCGTCGTCGCTACCACGATGACGTTCGGGTTGGCCTCGATGAGCGTGTTCATCTCCTGCTTGAAGATGCCCGCCACCGCGTTGATCATCTGGCCGGCGGCGTCGAAGGCGGCGCCCGTGTAGGTGATGATCGAGTCGAACTCGTCGAAGAGCAGGACCGTCGGGCGGCGCAGGGAGCGGGCCTCGGTGAAGATGCGCTGGATGTTCTTCTCCGAGTTGCCGACCCACTTGTCGAGGATCTCGGGGGTGCGGATCTCGCGCAGGTCGCCGTCGATCTCGTTCGCGAGGGCCTGGGCGAGCATGGTCTTGCCGGTGCCGGGCGGGCCGTAGAGGAGGATGCCCTGCGGCCGGGTGGCGCCCCAGCGGGCCATCACGTCCGGGTGGCGGAACGACACGGCGACGTCGCGGAACTGTGCCACCACGTCCTCGAGGCCGCCGACATCGTCCAGGCGCACGCCCTCGGGGCCGGCCGGGGCGGCGGCCGCGGGGCTCACCGTGACCGGGCCGGGGGAGCCGGTGAGCTCCATGACGGCGAGGACGAGGGCGGGGAGGGAGGCTGAGCGTAGTACGAGATCCGGGCCGTCCTCTTCGACGTTGACTGCCGGATCGTGCACGTCGGCGGCGCGGGCGGGGCGGGCACTGCGCGCGAGGCCGACCGCGATGATCGTGCCGAGCACGGCGCCGGGCAGTCCGAGCAGGCGGAACAGGGCGCCGCCGGCCGCGCCGCCCGCGAAGACCTTCGCGAACGCGGGCAGGTTGAAGACGCCGCGGACCCAGCGGGCCCGGTAGCCCTCGCCGTCGACGACGATCTCGACTCCGCGGTGCGGCAGGTCGTGCCCGACCACGTCGCCGGCCGTGAGCAGGTGCCCGTCGACGACGCGCACCACCCGCCCGCCGACGTCGACGACCTCCACCGCGGGCCGCAACTGCTTGTCGGCCATGTGTTCGAGTCTGCCACGGCTCGTCGGCGTTCGATGCCGCCCGAGGTGCCCGCCCGGGCGACGGTGGCGGGGCCGCGGCCAGGGGCCGGCGGTGGCGGGGCCGCGGCCGGGGGCCGGCGGTGGCGGGGCCGCGGCCGGGGGCCGGCGGTGGCGGGGCCGCGGCCGGGGGCCGGCGG